>NZ_JBITDL010000024.1:0-83371 GCF_044454225.1 Streptomyces sp. NPDC051563 | reverse complement strand
GCCGAAAACCGCTCCAACACCACACTCCCCAGGGCCACCCCCCGGATGTCCTTCTAAAGGTCGCACCCCCCACACCCACGCGGCGCCCGCCCGGGAACGTCCCCGGGCGGCCTCCGATTCACGCGAAGCGGTGAGAGATGTCCGTACTAGCCGGCCGACTCGCCCGCGTGGGGGCTGAGGACACCCATGCCGATCAGGGCGAACAGCACGATGCCGAGCAGCACCCGGTAGATCACGAACGGCATGAAGCTCTTCGAGGAAATGAACTTCATGAACCAGGCGATGACCGCGTACCCGACGACGAAGGCGATGACCGTCGCGAAGATCGTCTGACCCCAGGCGATGTGGGTCGGGTTCTCCATCACGTCCTTGATCTCGAACAGGCCGGACGCCAGCACGGCCGGGATGGCGAGGAGGAAGGAGTAGCGGGCCGCCGCCTCGCGGGTGAAGCCCAGCAGCAGACCGCCGGAGAGCGTGGCACCCGACCGGGACACGCCCGGGATCAGGGCCATCGCCTGGCACAGACCGAAGATGAGGCCGTCCTTGACGCCCAGTTCCTTCAGGGTCTTGCGCTCGCGGACGACCCGGTGCCGGCCGCCCTCCTCGTCGCGCGCCGCCAGCCGGTCGGCGAAGCCGAGCACGAGGCCCATCACGATGAGGGTGGTGGCGATCAGCCGCAGATCGCGGAACGGGCCCTCGATCTGGTCCTTGAAGGCGAGGCCGAGGACGCCGATCGGAATGGATCCGACGATCACCAGCCAGCCCATCTTGGCTTCCTGCTCGGAGCGCAGCGCCTTGGTGTACAGCGAGCGGAACCAAGTGGAGATGATCTTTGCGATGTCCTTGCGGAAGTAGATCAGTACGGCGGCTTCGGTACCGATCTGCGTGATGGCGGTGAAGGCCGCTCCCGGGTCCGTCCAGCCGGCGAACGCCGCGGTCAGCCGCAGGTGGGCGCTGGAGGAGATCGGGAGGAACTCCGTGAGCCCCTGGACGAGACCGAGGATTAGGGATTCGAACCAGCTCATGTCGGGGTGCGCTCGTCCTTGTGATCGTCGGGCAGTTCGCGTCCGATGCTAGGGCCCGTGGGGTGCGGCCGTGACCACAGGGGGGTGTACGGCCGTCAGTTCCCGTGCCGGCACGGTCCGCTCGGGCTTTCGCACGGGCGCCAGCCGGTGCCGCTTGCGCCAGGCGACGACCGCCGCTCCCACCGCGGAGAGGGCGATGAACGCGAACGAGCCGAGGAACGCCGGGGAGGTCGGGGAAGAGGCGCTGGCCCCCGCGATCACGTACGCGGCGGTGTTCGGGACCACCCCGATCGCGGTGGCGAGGAGGAAGGGGAGCCACCCGCAGCGGGACAGCGCGGCGGCGTAGTTGGCCACGGCGAAGGGCAGCCCGGGGAAGATCCGGACCGCGAGCATCGAGCGGAAGCCGTGCCGGGCCAGCTGGTCGTCGGCCGCCTGCAGCCAACGGCCGCGGATCAGCGGGCGCAGGGCGTCGCGGCCCATCATCCGGCCGAGGCCGAAGGAGATCCCCGCACCGATCACCGAGCCGCCCACCGCGGCGACCAGGCCGAACTGGGAGCCGAAGAGCGCCCCCGAGGCCAGGTTCAGCAGCGGGCGCGGCACCAGGGCGGCCGTGCACACCCCGTACGCCGCGGCGAAGAGCAGGACGGCGGTGCCCACCGGGAGCCCCGGGGGCCAGCCCTCCGAGAGCAGCCGCTGGGGCTCGTACAGCACGACGCACACGCCGGCCGCGAGGAGCAGCACGACGAGCAGCGAGAGCCGCGTCCACGGCGCGAGGAGGAGGGACATTCCGGGAGACTAACCGACCCCCCTGTCCGCGCGCCGTAATCTGGACCTCATGGAGTCGAACGGCCCGTGGCCACCGACCGGAGCCGGGGCCCCGCACAGCGAGCCGGCCGAGCTGCTGGTGGCGCGTCTCACGGAGTCCTACGGCGCCGCGGCCGACGCGGAGCGGGCCCGGTCCATGGCCGCGTACATGAAGGACGTCTCGCCCTTCCTCGGGATCCCCACCCCGCTGCGCCGAGAGCTGTCCCGGAGCGTGACCAAGGACACCCCGAAACCCTCGGAAACGGACTGCGCGGCCCTCGCGCTGCGCTGCTGGGAGCTTCCGGAGCGCGAATACCGCTACTTCGCCGTCGACTACCTGCGCCGGCACGTCTCCCGCTGCTCCTCCGGCTTCCTGCCCGTGGTCCGGCACCTGATCGTGACCGACTCCTGGTGGGACACCGTCGACCTGCTCGCCGCCCACACGGTCGGGCCGCTCGTGGCGGCGGACCCGGAGCTCGCCCGCGTCATGGACGAGTGGATCGGCGACGAGGACCCGTGGGTGGCCCGCACCGCGCTGCTCCACCAGCTCCGGTACAAGTCCGCGACCGACACCGACCGGCTCTTCGGGTACTGCCGCCTCCAGAGCGGCCACCCCGGCTTCTTCGTCCGCAAGGCCATCGGCTGGTGCCTGCGCGAGTACGCCAAGACGGACCCGGGCGCCGTACGCGCCTTCGTCGGCGCCGAGCGGGACTCGCTGTCCCCGCTCTCGGTGCGCGAGGCGCTGAAGAACACCGGCGGGGCGTAGATCCGACCGCGGGGCGCACGCCCCGGCCGGCGGTGCGAAATTCGATGGCCCCGCCGCGTCCGCTCCGGCAGGATCGACCGCATGTCCAGGCAGACCTTCCCCGTAGCGCCGTCCGCAGTCGCGGACGCGCCGAAGGCTGCCGTTCCCGCAGAGCTCGCCGCAGGCGCGACCGCAGCCGCATTCGACGGCGCACGAAGCTGACCCTTCCCGGATCGTCCGGCGGACCCCACAGGGGGAGGGTCGGTTCGCTCAGGGGGTCCCGGCATTCCAGCATTCAGCTTCGGAACGGGAAGACATCATGGCCAAGACGGCCTTCGTGCGCACCAAGCCGCACCTCAACATCGGCACCATGGGTCACGTCGACCACGGCAAGACGACGCTGACCGCCGCCATCACCAAGGTCCTCGCCGAGCGGGGCGGCGCCTCCTTCGTGCCGTTCGACCGGATCGACCGGGCCCCCGAGGAGGCCCGGCGCGGCATCACCATCAACCTCACGCACGTCGAGTACGAGACCGACACCCGGCACTACGCCCACGTGGACATGCCCGGCCACGCCGACTACATCAAGAACATGGTCACCGGCGCGGCCCAGCTCGACGGGGCGATCCTCGTCGTCTCCGCGCTCGACGGGGTCATGCCGCAAACCGCCGAGCACGTCCTGCTCGCCCGGCAGGTGGGCGTCGACCACATCGTCGTCGCGCTGAACAAGGCCGACGCCGGGGACCCCGAGCTCACCGACCTGGTCGAGCTGGAGGTCCGCGAGCTGCTCACCGCGAACGGCTACGGCGGGGACGCCGCTCCCGTCGTACGGGTCTCCGGGCTCGGGGCGCTGGACGGCGACCCGCAGTGGACCGCGTCGATCGAGGCCCTGCTCGACGCCGTGGACACGTACGTGCCCGTGCCCGTGCGGTACACCGATGCGCCCTTCCTGATGCCGGTGGAGAACGTCCTCACCATCACCGGTCGCGGCACCGTCGTCACCGGCGCCGTCGAACGGGGCACCGTGGCCATGGGCGACCGCGTCGCCCTGCTCGGCGCCGGGGCGGACGGCGCCGCCGTGGAGTCCGTGGTCACCGGACTGGAGACCTTCGGGAAGCCGATGGAGTCCGCCGAGGCCGGGGACAACGTCGCCCTGCTGCTGCGCGGGATGCCCCGCGACGCGGTGCGCCGCGGGGACGTGGTGGCCGCGCCCGGCAGCGTCGTACCGAGGCGCCGCTTCACGGCGCGGGTGTACCTGCTGTCCGCCCGCGAGGGCGGCCGCACCACACCGGTGGCGACCGGCTACCGGCCCCAGTTCTACATCCGCACCGCCGACGTGGTGGGCGACGTGGACCTGGGTGCGGCGGGCGCCGCCCGGCCGGGCGACACGGTCACCATGTCCGTGGAGCTCGGCCGGGACGTCCCGCTGGAGAGCGGGCTCGGCTTCGCGATCCGCGAGGGCGGGCGCACCGTCGGCGCCGGGACGGTGACCGAGGTCGGGTAGCGGCCCGCCGGCGGGCGGGGAGTCCCCGCTGTGGTGGCGGTGGCCGGCCTGCGCCAGACTGCCGTCACCACAGGCATGCGGGGAGGGAGCGGTTCGTGGAAGACGACAGCGGCAGGGGCGGCAGCGGCCACGGCGGCGGCGAAGGCGGCGGCGAAGGCGGCGGCCGAGGCAGGGTCCACGGCAGCGGCAGCGGCAGCGCCGGCGGCGGCGCAGGCGAGGGCACGGCCCTGGTGCTCGGCGGCGGCGGGCTGACCGGCGTCGGCTGGGAGGCCGGGATGCTCTACGGGCTCGCCCGCGCGGGCGTCGACCTGACCGGAGCCGACCTCGTCGTCGGAACCTCGGCCGGCTCCGTCGTCGGCGCGCAGCTCACCTCCGGACTGCTCACCCCGCAGGAGCTGTACGAGCGCCAGCTCGGCGACCCCGGCGGGGAACTCCCCGCGAAGCTGGGGGCCTCCCTGATCGCGCGGTACGCCGTCGCGATGGTGCGCTCCCGCGACGCGAAGTCCTACCGGCGCCGGATCGGCGCCTTCGCCCTCGCGGCCGACACGGAGCCGGAGGGCGTGCGCCGCAAGGTGCTGGAAGCCCGGCTGGTGTCGCACGACTGGCCCGAGCGGCGCCTCGTCGTCACCGCGGTGGACGCGCTGACCGGCGAACTGGCCGCCTTCGAGCGGGGGAGCGCGGCCGGGCTGGTCGACGCCGTCTCGGCGAGCTGCGCCGTACCCGGGGTGTGGCCGCCGGTGACCGTCGCGGGCCGGCGCTTCGTCGACGGCGGGGTCCGCTCCGCGACCAACGCCGACCTCGCCTCCGGCTACGGCCGCGTGGTGATCCTCGCGCCCATGGCCGCGGGCGCCGGGCTCATCCCCTCGCCCGCGGCGCAGGCCGCGCGGCTGCGGGAGGCGGGGGCGAAGGTGCTGCTGATCACCCCGTCCTCGCAGGCCCGCAAGGTCTTCGGACGCAACGTACTGGACCCCGCGCGGCGCGATCCCGCCGCGCGGGCGGGGCTGGAGCAGGCCGCGGAGCACGTGGAGCAGGCGCGCGAGGTGTGGGCGGCCGCGGGGGCCTGACAGCCGCGGGGCCCCGACCGTCGCAGGGGCCCGACAATGGTGCGGTGAGTGACGAACAGATCCCGGTGATCCGGGACGTGGCCCAGGGCACCGCCAAACTGATGCCGGACATCGACCGGGAGCGGGCCTGGCTGCTCACCGTGGACGGGGCCCCGCAGTCGTACGTGGACCTCGACGACCCGGAGCACCTGGAGTTCGAGTACGTACGCCGCCTCGCGCACGTCCTGGACTGCGTCGGCGAGCCGGGTGCCGCGCTGGACCTGCTGCACCTGGGCGGCGGCGCCCTGACCCTGCCGCGGTACGCGGCGGCGGTCCGGCCGGGGTCGCGGCAGGACGTGGTGGAGTTCGACGCCGGGCTGGTCGCCCTGGTCGGGGAGTTCCTGCCGGTGGCCGCCGGGAGCGGCATCACGGTGCACGTCGCCGACGCGCGGGCCTGGCTGGCCGGGGCGCCCGACGCGAGCGCGGACGTGGTGGTGGGGGACGTCTTCGGCGGATCCCGGGTGCCCGCTTCGCTGGCCTCGGCGCAGTACGCCCGGGAGGTGGCGCGGGTGCTGCGCCCGGGCGGGGTGTACGTGGCCAACCTCGCCGACGGGGCGCCCTTCGGCTTCCTGCGGGGGCAGCTGGCGAACTTCGGCGCGGCGTTCGGGGAGTTGGCCCTGATCGCGGAGCCCGGGGTGCTGCGGGGACGGCGGTTCGGGAACGCGGTGCTGCTGGCTTCGGAGCGGGAGCTGCCGGTGGCGGCGCTCTCGCGGGTGTGCGCGGGCGACGCGTTTCCCGCGCGGGTGGAGGCGGGCGCGGGCCTCGCACGCCTGATGCGGGGGGCCTTGCCGGTGTCCGACGCCGATGCGGTGGCTTCGCCCGAGCCGCCGGAGGGGGCCTTCAGCGTGGGCTGAGCTTCCGCCCCGCCGCGCGGTGGAGGTCCCCTGCCCGCCCGTCCGCCGTACCCCGGGCTCTGCCCGGACCCGCGCCTCACACGCCGGCGGGGCTGGACCGGTCGGAGTGGGCAGGGCTGGAGTCGGCGGGGCTGGAGTCGGCGGGGCTCGGTTTGGCGGAGCCCGGTGTGGCAGGGGCGGCCGGCTGTTTGCGGGTCATGTTGCGGACGTCCGGGACCAGGAGGACGGCGGCCGTCGCGAGGATCACCAGGGCCGCGCAGCCCCAGAGGGCCGAGGTGCGGCCGATCGCCGATTCGACCGGGCCGGCCACCGCCGTGGCCAGCGGGAGCATCGACAGCGAGCCGAACCAGTCGTAGGCGGAGACCCGGGAGAACATCTCCTCGGGGATCTCCTGGTGCATCGTCGTCATCCAGTTCACGGCGAACATCTCGATGCCCACGCCGCTCACGAGCATCGCCGCGCACAGGCCCCACACGGGCAGCGGCACGGCGAGTCCCGCTGCGGGCAGCGCCGACGGGAACATGCACAGGGTGGCGACCAGCAGCAGCCGGCGCGGCTTCCAGAACGTCATCAGGACGGCCCCGCCGATGGTGCCGATGCCGAAGAAGGCCAGGGCCACGCCCCAGGGAGCCGCCCCGCCCAGTTGCTCCACGGCGACGAGGGGACCGTAGACCGCTTCGGCGGCGCCGATGACGGCCACGACGACGGAGAACTGGAGCACGATGCTCCACAGCCAGGGACGGCTCCTGAACTCCACCCAGCCCTCGCGCAGATCGGCCAGCAGGCCGCCGCCGGGGGCGCGTTCGGCGATGTGGCCTACGTCGAGGAAGGCCCGCAGGGCTCCGGCGGCGGCGAACGCGGCCGCGTCCACGGCGAGGACCCAGCCGGGGCCCATGAAGGCGACCATCGCTCCGCCGAGGGCGGCTCCGCCGACGCCGGCGCCGCTCATCGCCATCCGGAAGAGGGCGAAGGCGCGGGTGGCCTGCGGGCCGGAGACGGTGGCCATGAGCATGCCCTCGGCGGCCGGGTTGAAGAAGGCCGTACCGGTGCCGCACAGGGCCGTGAGCAGCATCATCTGCCACAGCTGCGGATCGCCGGTCAGGACGAGCGCGGCGAAGGCGGCCTGCGAGAGGCAGTTGAGGGCGTTGGCCGCGACCATGACGTGGTGGCGGGGGACCCGGTCGGCGACGGCTCCGCCGATGAGGAGGAAGAGGACCAGCGGCAGCGTCCGGGCGGCGGCCACCAGGCCGACGTCACCGGCGGAGCCGCCCGCCTGGACGACCGCGAAGGCGGTCGCGATGAGCGCTCCGTGGCTCCCCAGGTTGGTGATGACCGCGGCACCCGTCAGCAGGGTGTAGTTGCGGCCGGCCCACTCGGGCCTGCGGCCGGAGGGCTCGCGGCCGGAAGGGCTGGGGGAGAGGGAGGGGGAGGGGAGAGAGCTCACCTCCGGACTATCCCCGTCCCGGGCCGGAAATCCAAACGGATTTCCGGCCCGGGGGCGGAGGCGGCGGACGTCAGCCCGCGTTGAGGCGGACGGTGCTCAGGATCTTCTCGTAGGTCTCCTTGCTCACTTCGCCCGGAACACCGGCGGCGCCGTAGAGGACCCAGGTGGAGAGGTCACCGTTGGTGGTGAGGAAGCTGAAGGCGATCGACTTGCCGTCCGTGGAGCACTTGTTCTCCTTGGGCAGGCCGCTGACGGTCGCGGTCGCCACGTGGCCCTTGAGCCCGGAGGAGGTCGTGTACTCCTTCGCCTCGGTCACCTTGGTGGTGCCCTTCGGCGCCTTCTGCGCGTACGCGGCGAAGGCCCAGTTGCCGGCCTCGTTGTACGCGGCCTCGGCCGTGCCCTTCGCACCCATGCCGCCCTTGGTCGCGGTGGCCGCCAGCTCGGTCGAGTCCTCCTTGCCGTCCTTGTCGGCGTCGACCTTGCACCAGTCCTCCTTGAGGAAGGCGGGCGCCCCCATCATGACGAGGGGCGTGCCGTCGTTCTTGGCGTGGTCCTCGAAGCCGATGGACAGGCCGGAGGACTTGACGTCCCAGTCCGGCGGGACGTCGAAGGCGGTGCCGTACTTCGGGTTGAGGACGACCTTCCAGCCGGGGATCACCGGCTTGACCTCGGTGCCGCCGCGCGGGTTCGCGCCCGGGCTCGCCGGGGCGCTCGCGGACGGCGAGGCCGGGGCGGAGGGGGAGGCGGAGCTGCTCGGCTTGTCGTCCGCCCGGTCGGAGGTGCCGTCGTCCCGGGTCAGGACGAACGCCCCGGTGCCGACGGCCGCCACGACGACGGCCGAGGCCGCCACGATGGCGACGGTCCTGGTCGAGAACGGGCTCCCGCCGCGCGGGGGCCGGGGCGGGGGAGTGCCGCCCCACTGGGGTACGGGAACGGTCGGGGGCTGCTGGCCCCACCCCTGCGGAGCGGGGGGCTGCTGCGGGTACCCGTAGCCGGGCTGCTGCTGCTCCCCGTACGCCGCCGTGGGCGGCTGCTGCTGGTACGGGTTCGGCGTTCCCGGCTGCTGCTGGTACGGGTTCTGATGCGCGTCCTGGGGGTTGGGTTCTCCCCCGGGCGGCTGCTGCTGTCCTGGCCACATGGCCGGTAACGATAGTGGGAGAGGCCTCGGGGAGCCACGGCCGCCCCCGGACGGGTATGGCCAAGGGTCTCTACTCGTGGGTAACATCGCGTCCCATGAGCGCTGAACAGATGAACGTGGGCGAACTCCTCGCCGCGACCGTGCCGATGGCCAAGACCCTGAACCTCCAGTTCCTGGAGACCACCCCCGAGCGTGCCGTCGTCCGGCTCCCGGACCAGCCGGACTTCCACAACCACCTCGGCGGCCCGCACGCCGGCGCCATGTTCACCCTCGCCGAGTCCGCGAGCGGCGCGATCGTCCTGGCCGCCTTCGGCGACCAGCTCTCGCGCGCCGTGCCCCTCGCGGTGAGCGCGGAGATCGGCTACAAGAAGCTCGCCAAGGGCGTCGTCACGGCCACCGCCACCCTCGGCCGCCCGGCCGCCGAGGTCGTCGCCGAACTCGACGCGGGCGGCCGCCCGGAGTTCCCGGTCACCATCGCCATCCAGCGCGAGGACGAGGCAGTGACGGGCGAGATGACCGTCGTATGGACCCTGCGCCCCAACGCCTGAGACCGCTGGTGCCGTGACCGGAAAGGTTCACCGGGTCGCGCCGCCGCAGGGCTGAACCTCGGCATCGCGGTGGCGCGCCTGAAGCGGGGTCGCGCGGCGATCGGCGCACAGTGGGCGGCGGGAGCGGTCCGGCGCGGGCCGCTCCCGCCACCTGACGCCGATGCCCACGCCGCAGGGAGCGCCCATGAGCGAGGCCGTGTCCAGACGCCGTGCGATGAGCCTCCTCGGGGCGATGGGCGCCGTCCTCGGCGCGGCGTCCTGCGTACCGGCGCCGCCGCCCGGCGCGCAGCCCCGTAAGGCCTCCGGCTCCGGTGCGCCCCCCGCCGCGGCTCCCGCGGCCGGCAGCACCGCCCGGGTCGACGCCCTCCTGGACCAGCTCACGCTGGAGGAGAAGACCGTCCTGCTGCACGGCGGACCGGACCCGGAACCGCTCGGCCAGGCCGGCTACGTGCCGGGCATCGCCCGCCTGGGCATCCCCGCACTGCGCCTCGCCGACGGTCCGGCTGGCGTGCGCGTCGCCCGGCCCGCCACCGCGCTGCCCGCGCCGGTCCTGCTCGCCTCCGCCTTCGACCCGGCGCTCGCCCGCGCGTACGGCCGGGTCATCGGCCGCGAGGGCCTCGCGCTCGGCATCGACGTGCTCCTCTCGCCGATGGCCAATCTGATCCGCACCCCGTACGCCGGACGGAACTTCGAGACCTTCTCGGAGGACCCGAAGCTGACGGCCGACCTGGTCGCCGAGGTCGTCCGCGGCATCCAGGACGAGGGGCTCATCGCCGCCGTCAAGCACTTCGCGCTCAACAACCAGGAGAAGGGCCGCGACACCGTCGACGTGATCGCCGCCGAACAGACCCTCCACGAGACGGAGCTACGGGGCTTCGAGGCCGCCGTGGCCGCGGGGGCCGGCGCCGTGATGGGCGCCTACAACAAGGTCAACGGGGTCTACGCCTGCGAGAACAAGCCGCTCCTCGACGGACTGCTCCGCGGGCGCTGGGGGTTCGACGGCTGGGTGATGTCGGACTGGAACGCCGCCCACAGCACCGTCGCCTCGATCGGCGCCGGCCTCGACATGGAGATGCCCGCGGGCACCCACTACGGCGCCCCGCTGCGGGAGGCGGTGCGCGGCGGCTCCGTCCACGAGGACACCGTGGACCTCGCCGTACGCCGGATCCTGACCACCATGGACCGCTTCGGACTGCTCGCCGGGCACCCCGCCGCGCGCCCCGCCCGGGACGCCGCCGCCGGGGCCCGCACCGCACGGCAGATCGCCACCGCCGGAGCGGTCCTGCTGCGCAACGAGCGGGCCACCCTGCCGCTGACCGGCCCCGCCGCCCGCTCCGTCGCCGTGATCGGCCCCACCGGGCGGACCCCCTTCACCGGCGGCGGCGGCAGCGCCCACGTGGCGGCGGACAAGGCCGCCGCCCCCCTCGACGAGATCCGCCGGCGGGCCGGCGCCGGCGCCACGGTCGGCTACGCGCTCGGCGAGGACCTCTACGGACGCCCACTGCCGGCGGCCCTGCTGGCTCCCGACGCCGGCCTCGACGACCGGGCGGTGGCCCCCGGGCGCACCTGGGGCTACGAGGGCACCTTCCGGCTCGCCGCCGACGACGAGTGGACCCTGCTCGTCCACTACACCGGGAAACGGCCGGCCGTACGGCTCGACGGGGAGGAACTCTTCCCCGTACGGCAGGGCGTGGCCGAGCAGTTCGCCGGCGGACTGCTCGGCGCCGCCCCCGACGGCCGCACCGTGCGCCGCCGCAGCCTCGCGCTCAAGGCCGGCGAACACCGCCTCTCCGTCTTCGCCGAGGGCGGGCCCAAGGGCCAGCGGCTGCGGCTGCGGCACACCACGAGGGCGACCCGGGCCGCCGACCTCGCCGAGGCCGTCACCGCGGCCAAGGCGGCCCGCAGCGTGGTGCTGTTCGCCTACGAGGACGCCACCGAGGGCAGCGACCGCACCTCCCTGGGCCTCCCCGGCGGCCAGGCCGCGCTGATCGAGGCGGTCGCCGCCGCCAACCCGCGCACCACGGTGGTGCTCAACACCTCCTCCGGTACGACCATGCCGTGGCTCCCGCGCACCGCGGCGGTCCTCCAGATGTACTACCCGGGCCAGGAGGGCGCGGCCGCCACCGCCGACGTGCTCTTCGGAGACGCTGACCCCGGCGGCCGCCTCACCCAGACCTTCCCGGCCGACGAGCGGGCGACCCCGGTCGGCGCGGACCCGGTGCGCTATCCCGGGGTGGGCGGGCGGCAGGAGTACACCGAGGGGGTGCACGTGGGGCACCGCTGGTACGACCAGCAGCGGGTGGCTCCGCTGTTCCCCTTCGGGCACGGGCTCTCGTACACGACCTGGGCCTACGAGAAGCTGGCCGTCCGGCGCGGCGGCGCGCACGGGAAGCACGGCGGCCTGCGCGTGGAGTTCACCGTCCGCAACACTGGACGCCGCACGGGCACCGAGGTGGCCCAGGTCTACGTCGGCCCGTCCCCGGACCTGAAACTCGACCAGCCGGTCCGGGCACTGGCCGGCTACCGGCGGCTCGTCCTCAAACCCGGCGAGGCGCGGCGGATCGTCCTGGACATCGACGCGCGCACCCTGTCCTCCTGGGATCCCGAGCGGGACGCCTGGGTGGTGGGGACCGGCCGCCGCGAAGTGTTCGCGGGGCGTTCCTCGCGCGAACTGCCGCTGCGGGCAAAGGCTGTGGTGGCGACCGGATAGGCTGCCCGTTCGGTCCGCCACAGGGGGCGGGCGGGCGGCGAACTCGGGAGGACGTACCGGTGCACATCCAGGAATGGCTGGAGACGATTCCGGCGGTCAGCATCTACCTCCTGGTGGGGCTCGTCATCGGACTGGAAAGCCTCGGCATCCCGCTGCCGGGGGAGATCGTCCTGGTCAGCGCGGCCCTGCTGGCCTCCCAGCAGGGGCACATCGACCCCGTGGTACTGGGCATCTGCGCGACCGCCGGGGCGATCGTGGGCGACTCGATCGGTTACGCGATCGGGCGCAAGGGCGGGAAGCCGCTGCTGGAGCGGCTGGGCCGGCGCTTCCCCAAGCACTTCGGGCCGGACCAGGTGGCCCTCGCGGAGCGCTCCTTCGAGAAGTGGGGCATGTGGGCCGTCTTCTTCGGGCGGTTCGTGGCCCTGCTGCGGATCTTCGCGGGGCCGCTGGCGGGCGTCCTGCACATGCCCTACTGGCGGTTCCTCATCGCGAACGTCCTCGGCGGGATCCTGTGGGCGGGCGGCACCACGGCCGTCATCTACTCGATCGGGATCGTCGCCGAGCCGTGGCTGAAGGGGTTCTCGTGGGTGGCCCTCGCCCTGGCCCTCGTCTTCGGGCTCGCCGTGACCATGGTGGTGCGCAGCCGGATGAAGAAGGCGGCCGCGGCGGCGCGTGCCGAGGCGGCCGCCGACGGGGCCGCGGTGCCGGGGCAGGCCGCGGCCGCCCCGACCGTGCTCACCGACTGAGGGTTCCGGCCCCGCCCGGACCTCGGGGCGGACGGGGAACCAGTGCCGGGGCGGCGCCCGTTACGCGTCCGCGGCGACCGAGGCGCCGTGCTGCTTGGCCAGTTCGGTGTACATGAGGGCGTTGACCTTGATGCCCTCGCGCTCCTCCTCGGTCAGCTCGCGCCGCACCTTCGCGGGGACGCCCGCGACCAGCGAACCGGGCGGGACGATCATGCCCTGCGGGACCAGCGCCTGGGCGGCCACCAGCGAGCCGGCGCCGATCACCGCGCCGTTGAGCACCGTCGCGCCCATCCCGATCAGGCAGTCGTCCTCGACCGTGCAGCCGTGCACGACGGCGTTGTGCCCGATGGAGACGCGCTCGCCGATGGAGACCGGGAAACCGGGGTCCACGTGCACGGTGCAGTTGTCCTGCACGTTGCTGTCGGCGCCGAGCGTGATCGGACCGCAGTCCGCGCGGAGCACCGCCGAGTACCAGATGCTCGCGCCCGCGCCGAGGCGCACGTCCCCGACCACGACGGAGGTGGGAGCGGTGAACGCCGTCGGGTCGATCTCGGGGTTCTTCCCGCCGACCCCCATCACGAGTGCCTGGGCCGCCTGCTGCGTCATGTGATCTCTTCCTCTTCCGGTACGTCGCGTCGCGCTACCGGAACCGTAGGCCACGCCGCCCGGGGCCCCGTGGATGGGGTGAAGATCACGGCGCGGCCCGGGCCCCCGGCGCGCTACGGTGACCCGGTGGCGAAGAACCAGAACACGTTCTCTTCTCTGACGGCGCTTCCTTCCCTGACGGCGCTGCGCCGCCGGCTGGCAGGGCGCGCGGTCCACGCGGGCTGGCGCTGGATGCAGCGGGCCGGCGCGGTCACCGCCCAGACCCCCGGCGGACTGCGCTTCGCCGCGATCGGGCACGGCACCCGGCTCGCCTTCCCGCAGGGCACGGTCTTCGGCGAACCCTGGATCCGGCTCGGCGACCACTGCATCATCGGCGAACGGGTCACGCTCACCGCCGGGATGATGCCGGACCTCGACCTCGGCGCGGAGCCGATGCTGGTCCTCGGCAACGGCGTGGTCATCGGCCGCGACAGCCACGTCATCGCCGACACCCGGATCACGATAGGCAACGACACCTTCTGCGGTCCCGGGGTCTACATCACCTCCACCAACCACAGCTACGACGACCCGCACGAGCCCGTGGGCAAGCAGTGGCCGCGCAGCGCCCCGGTGGAGATCGGCCCGGGCTGCTGGCTGGGCACCGGCGCGGTGATCCTGCCCGGGGCGCGGCTGGGCCGCAACGTCGTGGTGGCGGCGGGCGCCGTCGTACGGGGCGAGGTACCGGACCACGCCGTGGTGGCGGGGGCCCCGGCCCGCATCGTCCGCCGCTGGGACCCCGAAACGGGCTGGCAGCCGCCGCTGCGCACTCCTGCGCCGGTCCCGATCCCCGACGGGGTGACGCCGGAGCAGCTGCGCGCCCTGGCGGACATGGCGAACCCGGAGTGAAGACGGAGCCTGTCGGCCGGCCGACAGGCCGCAGACGCCGGCGGGTCAGGGACAGGTCTCTTCGAGCTTGACCGTGTTGAACACGATCTTCGTGCTGGTGTCGGTCCGCGTGCCGGCCGCAGGCGCCTGCGAGCAGACCTTCCAGTTCCGGTCGAGGACCTGCATGCGGCTCTGGCCGAGGGCGTCGGTGGAGCCGAGGAGCAAGAACCCGACGGCCTGCGCATTGTCCTGAGCGGTCTGCAGGATCTGACCGACGCCGTTGGGTACGGGGGCCGCCGGCGGCGTGGTCGCTGGCGCGGCGGGCTTGCTGCTCATGAGTGCCGGTGCCGATGCGGCCGCGCTGGAGGATGCGGTGCTCGGAGCGGCGGACGGCGAGGAGACGGGCTTGGCGTCGGGCTCGGGCTCGCTGGTGAGCGTCCCTGAGCAGCCCGTGAGGGCGAGAAGGCCCGCGAGGGCGAGTGTGAGGGCGGAGCAGTGTGTGCGCATCGCGCCACTCTGTCCGAGTCGTGGGTGTTGTGTGGTGCCTGTGGCCGGTCTGTGACGCACGGCAGCCCTGCGCGGTGATCGGCGCGATGCGAAAGGGGGTACCCCCTAGCCCGCCGCGAGCAGGACCGTGCCCGCCAGGGCGAGGCCCGCCCCCGCCGCCTGGACGGTGCGCAGGCGTTCCTTGAGGACGGCGAAGGCGGCCAGGGCGGTGATCACCGGGTAGAGGGAGGAGAGCACGGCGGCGGTGGTGACCGGGCCGTGCTGGGCGGCGAGGGAATAGGTGCCGTTGGCCGCGACGTCGGCGAGGCCGACGAAGGCGAGCGCCGGCAGCAGCCCCCACAGGAGCCGCCGGCCGCCGGTACCCGCCGGGAGGGCCGGCACACCGCGCCGGGTCCGCACCCACAGGGCCGTGCCGCCGACGGTGACGTTGGTGACCCGCTGGACGAACAGCGCGAGGAACAGGCCCGGCACGGTGGAGGATGCGGGGGCGATCAGGGCCATCACCGCGCCGAAGCCGAAGGCGGCGACGAGGGTCAGGACGACCGCCTGCCGCTGGACCGGAGCACCGCGCAGCTCGGGGCCGCCCGCGAGGACGATGCCCGCGACGGCCACCGCGATCCCGGCGAACTGGGCGGCGCCGGGCCGCTCGCCCATGAGCAGCCCCGCGGCCATCGGCACGATCACGCCGAGGGATCCGAGCGGGGAGACCACACCCATCGGGCCGAGGGCCAGCGCCTTGTAGAAGCTGAGCATCGCGACGGGACCGACCAGCCCCGCCCCCACCGCGAACCAGAGCTGCGGTCCGGCTTCCCGCCAGGCTCCCGTGCCCAGGACCACCGCGCCGAGTACGAGGACGGCGAGGACCTGGGAGGCCACGACCACGGTGAGGGCCGGTATCCGGCGGGTCAGCAGCCCGCCGCCGAAGTCGGCGAGGCCCCACAGGGCGGCGGTGGCCAAGGCGAACAGGGCGGTCATGGAGGGCCTCGCAGTACAGTGCGTTGAACGGTGGAGTGCACGATGCGGTACACCGGAAGTACAGCGCACGATAGTTCAGTCTATTGAACCCTGTCATCCAAAATATTGTACGGAGTGGACGGAACGGTGTCGGACCTCGAACAGCTCACCCAGGCACTCGGCCGCAACCTCAAGCGCTGGCGCGGGGAGCGCGGGTTCACCCTGGAGGCCCTCGCCGCCCGTGCGGGAGTGAGCCGCGGCATGATCATCCAGATCGAGCAGGCCCGTACGAACCCCAGTGTCGGCACGACGGTCAAACTGGCCGACGCGCTCGGCGTCAGCATCACCACCCTGCTCGACCACGACCGCGGTCCGCGGGTCCAGGTGGTACTGCCGGGGCAGGGGGTGCGGATGTGGTCCACCGAGGGCGGCAGCGGCGCGAGCATGCTGCTCGGCGACGACCGGCGCGGGCCGGTGGAGATGTGGACCTACCACCTGGAACCCGGCGAGGGGACCGACTCCGACCCGCACCCGCCGGGCACCTTCGAGATGCTGCACGTCACGGTGGGCGAACTGACGCTGGTGGTCGCGGGCGAGACGTACGCCGTACCGGCCGGCGGGGCCGTCTCCTTCGAGGCGGACGCCGCGCACGCGTATCGGAACGAAGGGACCGGCCCGATGGAGATGACGATGGCGGTCTCCATCCCGCCGGTGACCGCTCACGTGTGAGCGGTCAGGTACGACGCCAGCCCTACAGGGCGGGGATCTCGATCGCCGGGCAGCGGTCCATGACCATGTCCAGCCCGGCGGCGCGGGCTCGGGCGGCGGCGGCCTCGTCGATCACGTTCAGCTGGAACCAGACGGCCTCCGCCCCCTTGGCGACGGCCTCGTCGGCGACCGCACCCGCGAGGGCGCTGTTCACGAAGACGTCCACCACGTCCACCTTGAACGGGATCGCCTCCAGAGAGGGGTAGCCCTGCTCGCCGTGGACCGTCTCGGCCTTGGGGTGCACGGGGACCACGCGCTTGCCGTACCGCTGGAGGACCTCCGCCACGCGGTACGCGGCCCGGTCCCGGTTGTTGGACAGGCCCACCACGGCCCAGGTGTCGCCGAGCTCGGTGAGGACCTTGCGGATGGTTGCCGGATCGCCGTACACGCGTGCCGCCTCCTGCTGCTGGTGTTGTGCATGGCCGCTGGTCGCCGCCAGCTCGATCAACAGAAAAGACGCATGTCGGATTCCCCGTAGGGTGGACGGGTGAAGGCAGACCAGTACGTGACGGTGGCCCGCGAGGGCGTGCACGAGTCCGAGATCAACCGCTCCCGGTTCCTGTGCGCGCTCGCGCCCGCGGCGACCGAGCGGGAGGCGCAGGACTTCGTCGCCCGGATCCGCAAGGAGCACCCCACCGCCTCGCACAACTGCTACGCCTACGTCATCGGCGCCGACGCCTCCGTGCAGAAGGCCAGCGACGACGGCGAACCCGGCGGCACCGCCGGGGTCCCGATGCTGCAGATGCTCACGCGCCGGGACATCCGCTACGCCGTCGCCGTCGTCACCCGCTACTACGGCGGCGTGAAGCTCGGCGCAGGAGGGCTCATCCGCGCCTACGGCGGGGTCGTCGGCGAGGCCCTCGACACCGTCGGCACCGTCACCCGGCACCGGTACCGCCTGGTCACCGTCACCGTCGACCACCAGCGGGCCGGCAAGACCGAGAACGACCTGCGCTCCACCGGCCAGGCCGTGCTCGACGTCCGCTACGGCGCCGCCGTGGAGATCGAGGTGGCCCTCCCCGAGACGGACCTCCCCGCCTTCGAGGCCTGGCTCGCCGACAGCACCGCCGGAAGCGCCACCCTCACCCCGGGCGGGGAGACGTACGCACCCTGAGCGGCCGGGGACCCTGAGCGGCCGAGGAGGCCACGGGCCGAAGGTACGAAAGGGGACGGAGCGGCCCCGGGGAGGCGTTAGCGTAGAGGGGTTCAGGGTCCGGCCGGTGCGGTCCGGCCGGCGGGGTCATCCAGCAGGGGGAGACGGTATGCGCGGCGGTGCCGGCGAGTGAAGTTCCTGCATACCTCCGACTGGCATCTGGGGCGGAGCTTTCACCGGGTGAACCTGCTCGGTGCCCAGGCCGTTTTCATCGATCACCTCGTCGAGACGGTGCGGGAGCACGAGGTCGACGCCGTGCTCGTCGCCGGGGACGTGTACGACCGGGCCGTGCCGCCGCTGCCTGCCGTGGAGCTGTACGACCGGGCCCTGCACCGGCTGGCCGATCTCGGCGTGCCCACCGTGATGATCTCCGGGAACCACGACTCCGCCCGCCGTCTCGGGGTCGGGGCCGGGCTCATCGGGCTGGCCGGGATCCACCTCAGGACCGATCCCGCCGGGTGTGCCGACCCCGTGGTGCTGGGCGACGTACACGGTGACGTGGCGTTCTACGGGCTGCCGTACCTGGAGCCCGCGCTGGTCAAGGACGAGTTCGGCGCCGGGAAGGTGAGCCACGAGGCCGTGCTCGGGGCGGCCATGGACCGGATCCGGGCGGATCTGGCCGGGCGGGCGCCCGGGACCCGGTCCGTGGTGCTGGCGCATGCCTTCGTGACCGGCGGGCAGGCCAGCGACAGCGAGCGCGACATCACCGTCGGGGGCGTCGAGGCCGTGCCGGCCTCCGTTTTCGACGGGGTCGACTACGCCGCCCTCGGCCACCTGCACGGCTGCCAGACGATCAACGAACGGGTCCGCTACTCCGGTTCCCCGCTCGCCTACTCCTTCTCCGAAGCCGATCAGCGCAAGAGCATGTGGCTCGTGGAGCTGGGGGAGAGCGGGGAGATCCTGAGCGCCGAGCGGATCGACACCCCCGTGCCGCGCGGGCTCGCCCGGGTGCGGGGGCCGCTGGAAGAGCTGCTCTCCGAGGGGACGTACGCCCCGTACGAGGACTGCTGGGTGGAGGCCACCCTCACCGACGCCGTACGGCCCGAGGACCCCATGGCCCGGCTCGCCGCGCGGTTCCCCCATGTGCTGAGCCTCGCCTTCGACCCCGAGGGCCGGAGCGAGGACACCGGCGGGTCCTACGCCCAGCGGCTCAAGGGCCGCAGCGACCGGGAGATCGCCGAGGACTTCGTCGCCCACGTGCGCGGGGGCGGCGGTTTCTCCGACGAGGCCGAACGGGACGTGCTCCAGGGCGCCTTCGACGAGGTACGGGCCGAGGACAGCCGGCGGGAGACCCACCGATGAGGCTGCACCGGCTGCGCATCACCGCCTTCGGGCCCTTCGCCGAGCCCCAGGAGATCGACTTCGACGCCCTATCCGGCGCCGGGATCTTCCTGCTGCACGGTCCCACCGGCGCGGGCAAGACCTCCGTGCTGGACGCCGTCTGCTACGCCCTCTACGGGTCCGTCCCCGGCTCCCGGCAGGCGCCGGGCACCAGCCTGCGCAGCGACCACGCGGCCGCCGACACCCCGACCGAGATCACCCTCGAACTCACCGCGGGCGGACGGCGCCTGGAGATCACCCGGCGACCCGAACAGGACCGGCCGAAGAAGCGCGGCACCGGGACGACGAAGGACAAGGTGCAGAGCTGGCTCCGTGAGTTCGAGGGGGAGGGCTGGAGCGCGCTGAGCCGGTCCCACCAGGAGATCGGCGAGGAGATCGAGCAGCTGCTCGGCATGAGCCGCGAGCAGTTCTGCCAGGTCGTGCTGTTGCCGCAGGGCGAGTTCGCACGCTTCCTGCGCGCCGACGAGGTCGCGCGGGGGCGGCTGCTGGGCCGGCTCTTCGACACCCGCCGCTTCGCCGCCGTCGAGACCCTGCTGGGGGAGCGCCGCCGGGCCGCCGAGGCCAAGGTCCGCGCCGGTGACGAGCAGGTGCTGCACACCGCCCAGCGGCTCGCCCAGGCCGCCGGGGACGCCGCCGATCTGCGGGCCTGGCCGCTGCCCCGGCACCAGCCGGGCGACCCCGGGCTGGCCGAGGCCGTCCGCGCCTGGGCAGCCGTCGCGCGCTGCTCCGCCCGGGAGCGGCTCGGCGTCGCCGAGTACGCCCTGGCCGCCGTCGAGGGGCGCTACCACGCCGCCCGGCGGGCCGCCGAAGAGGCGCGGGAGCTCGACCGGTTGCAGCGCCGGCACGCGGAGACCACCCGACGGGCGGCCCTGCTCGCCGAGGCCGGTCCGGAACGGGAGCGGGTGCACGCCCTGCTCGACCGGGCCCGGCGCGGAGCCCTGGTGGCCCCCGCCCTGGAGCTGCGCGGAGCCGCCGCCGGGGCCCACATGGCCGCCGCGCACGCGGAGTCGGTGGCCCGGGCGGAGCTGCCGCCGCAGCTCGCCGAAGCCGGCACCGAGCAGCTGGCCGCGGTCGAGCAGCGGCTGCGCGAGGATCTCGGAGCCCTCGGAGCCGCCCGCCGCGCCGAGCAGCGCAGCGCCGAGATCGGCCGCGAACGGGCCGACCTGGAACGGGAGTCCCGGGCCGCCGAGGAGCAGCAGCACGAGACCGCCGAGTGGCTCGGCCGCTGGGACGCCACCCGGACCGAGCTGGCCGGGCGCGCGGACGCCGCCCAGCAGGCCGCGACCCTGGCCGAGCAGCTCGCCGGCAAGCTGGAACCCGCCCGGCTGCACCTGCACGCCGCCCGCCGGCGCGACGCCCTCGACACCGACGCGGAGCAGGCCTCGGGCGAACTGCTCACCGCCCGCGAGGAGTCGGCGGTCGCCCGGGAGCGCTGGCTGGAGCTCAAGGAGACCCGGCTGCGCGGGATCGCCGCGGAGCTCGCCGCCGCCCTGGTGGAAGGCGAGCCCTGCACCGTGTGCGGGGCCGCGGAGCACCCCGCCCCGGCCCGGCCCGCCCCCGGTCACGTCGACCGGGCCGCGGAGGAGGCGGCGCACGCCCGCTTCGAGGGGGCCGAGGAGCGCAGGGCCGGCGTCGAGCGCAGGCTGGCCGCCGTCCGGGAGGCCCGCGCCGAGGCCGCGGCCGCCGCGGGAGAGGCCACCACCGCCGAACTTCTGGAACTCACCTCCGAGCTGAGTTCCCGGCACGCCGAGGCGCACGCCGCGGCCGCCGGACTGCATACCGCCCGCGAGCGGCTGGCCCGCGCCGAGCGGGAGCACGCCGTGCGCAGCGCCGAGCGGAGCGAAGCCGAGGCCCGGGCCGCGGCGCGGGCCTCGCGCCGCGAGGCGCTCGACCGGGAACAGGCCTCGCTGGAAGCGGAGCTGGCCCTCGTACGGGCCGACGCCCCCAGCGTCGCGGCCCGCGCCGGAGTCCTGGAGGACCGGGTCCGCATGGTCACGGCGGCGGCCGCCTCGCTGCGTCGGGCCGAGACCACCGCCGCCCGGCTGAAGGAGGCCGACGACCAGCTCGCCGACGCCGCCTTCAAGGCGGGCTTCGACACCACCGACGAGGCGGCCCGGGCCGTGCTCCCCGAGTACGAACGCAGCGCGCTCCAACGCCGCACCGACGCCTGGCAGGCGGAGGAGGCCATGCTGGCCGACCGCCTCGGCGAGGCCGACACCGCCGCGGCGGCGGCCCTGCCCCCGGCCGCGCCGGAGGCGGCCGAGGCGTACGCGGCGCTGGCCGCGGCGAAGCTCCGTACGGCCGGGTCCGCCGTGGACGCGGCCCGGGTCCGGTGCAAGGACCTCGACGGGCTCTCCCTCCAGGCGGAGCGCGAGCTGCGCTCCCTGGGACCGCTGCGCGAGGCCTACGAACGGGTGGCCCGGCTGGCCGGACTCACCGCGGGCACCTCCGCGGACAACGAGCGCAAGATGCGGCTGGAGGCCTACGTGCTCGCGGCCCGGCTGGAGCAGGTCGCCGCCGCGGCGACGGTACGGCTGCTGCGCATGTCGGGCGGCCGCTACACCCTGCTGCACTCCGACGCCAAGGCGAGCGGACGCGGGCGTTCCGGGCTCGGGCTGCACGTGGTCGACGCCTGGACCGGCAGCGAGCGGGACACCGCCACGCTCTCCGGCGGCGAGACCTTCTTCGCCTCGCTCGCCCTCGCGCTGGGCCTGGCCGACGTGGTCACCGACGAGGCGGGCGGCATGCGGCTCGACACCCTCTTCATCGACGAGGGCTTCGGCAGCCTCGACGACCAGGCGCTGGACGAGGTGCTCGACGTACTGGACTCCCTGCGCGAACGCGACCGCAGCGTCGGCATCGTCAGCCACGTCGCCGACCTGCGGACCCGGGTGCAGGCCCAGCTGGAGATCGTCAAGCAGCGCGGAGGCTCGGTGGTGCGGCACCGCACGGCGGGCGGAACGGGCTGAAGCGCACGGCCCCCACGGCCTCCGGCGACAGGTCCTGTGTACGCACGGACGGGCCGGCTCCTTCGCGGAGCCGGCCCGTCCGTGCGTGGTGCGGATCGCGGAGGTCAGAGCTTCGACAGCTCGTCCACCAGATCGTCCAGGCCCAGCGACCCCTGGGACAGGGCCGCCATGTGCCAGGCCTTCAGGTCGAAGGAATCACCGTGCGCGGCACGCGCGTTGTCACGGCCCAGCAGCCAGGCGCGCTCGCCCAGCTTGTAGCCGATCGCCTGGCCCGGCATCGACAGGTAGCGGGTCAGCTCGCTCTCGACGAAGTCGCCCGGCCGGCCGCTGTGCAGGCCGAAGAACTCCTGCGCCAGGTCCACCGTCCAGCGCTCGCCGGGGTGGAACGGAGAATCCGCCGGGATCTCCAGGCCCAGGTGCATGCCGATGTCCACGATGACCCGTGCGGCGCGCATCATCTGGCAGTCCAGGTAACCGAGGCGCTGCTCGGCGTCCTTGAGGTAGCCCAGCTCGTCCATCAGCCGCTCCGCGTACAGCGCCCAGCCCTCGGCGTTGGCGCTGACGAGGCCGACACTGGCCTGGTAGCGGGAGAGCTGGTCCGCCACGTGCGTCCACTGCGCCAGCTGGAGGTGGTGGCCCGGAACGCCCTCGTGGTACCAGGTGGAGACCAGGTCGTAGACGGGGAAGCGGGTCTGGCCCATCGTCGGCAGCCAGGTGCGGCCGGGGCGGGAGAAGTCCTCGGACGGGTTCGTGTAGTACGGGGCCGCCGCGCCGCCGGGCGGGGCGATGCGCGACTCCACCCGCTTGACCCGCTCGGCGAGTTCGAAGTGGGTGCCGTCGAGGTTCTCGATGGCCTCGTCCATCAGGCCCTGCAGCCAGGCCTGGACCTCGTCCACGCCGTCGATGTGGGTGCCGTGCTCGTCCAGGTGCTTGAGCACCTCCCACGGGCCCGCGTCCGGCAGGATCTTGGCGGCTTCCGTCTTCATCTCGGCCAGCAGGCGGTGGTACTCCGACCAGCCGTAGGCGTACGCCTCGTCCAGGTCCAGGTCGGTGCCGTTGAAGTAGCGCGACCAGCGGGCGTAGCGCTCGCGGCCCACCGGGTCGGGCTTGCCCTGGACCGCGGGGGCGTACACGTCGCGCATCCAGTCGCGCAGTTCCACGACGGCGGCCGTGGCGGAGGCGGCGGCCTCGTCGAGCTCGGCGCGCAGGGCCTGGGGGCCGGTGGCGGCGAACTCGGTGAAGTAGCCGCCCTTGCTCTCGGTGCCTGCGCCCTCGGTGCCCGCGTCCTCGCCGGCCCAGGAGGTGAGCTGCTCGATGAAGGTGGCGGTGGGGCGCGGGCTCCCGAACAGGCCGCGTTCCAGGCCGAGTGCGAGGCACTCGCGGTAGCCCGCGTACGCGGCCGGTACGGCGCGCAGCCGCTCGGCGATCGCGGCCCAGTCCTCGTCGGTGTCGGCCGGGGTCAGGGAGAAGATCTCGCGGACCGAGTGCGCCGGGGAGTGGATGTTGCTGACCGCGCGCAGGTCCTCGTCGGCCTCGTGGACGGCGAGTTCGGCGGTGAGCCGCTCGCGCAGCAGGCGGCCGCAGCGGCGCTCGGCGTCGCTGTCGGCGCCCGGCAGCCGTTCGGCGGCGTCGAGTCGCGCGAGCGTGGTGCGGATGAGTTCGGCGGCCGCCGCGCGGCCCGCGGGGGAGAGGTCCGGGAGCTTGCCGGAGCTCGCGGCGACACCGAGATAGGTGCCCGTGATCGGGTCGATGGCGATGAGGTCGTCGACGTAGGCATCGGCGACCTGTCGGGGCAGCAGTGCGGAGCCGTCACTGGTGATGGTGTCTGACATGTGGACATCTTCGTATGCGGGACGGGTCCGCGTCATCACCAAAGATCGTCCGCCTGCTGACGCGAAGACGGTCGGCCCGCCGG
The DNA here is from genome assembly GCF_044454225.1 of Streptomyces sp. NPDC051563. Taxonomy (NCBI): domain Bacteria; kingdom Bacillati; phylum Actinomycetota; class Actinomycetes; order Kitasatosporales; family Streptomycetaceae; genus Streptomyces; species Streptomyces sp. NPDC051563. The sequence goes on along the minus strand of NZ_JBITDL010000024.1, from coordinate 59,673 downwards.
CGCGACGACGGTCAGCCCGTCGACGCGAAGACGGTCAGCCCGCTGCCGTAGGGGGCAGCAGCGGTCCGCAGTCCCACTCCTGGAAGATCAGCCGGGTCTCCACCCGGGCCACCTCGCGGCGCGAGGTGAACTCGTCGAGGACCAGCCGCTGGAGCTCGCCGGGATCGGAAACGGCCACGTGGACGAGGTAGTCGTCGGGGCCCGTCAGATGGAAGACGGCCCGCGAGGCCGGCAGCGAGCGCACGCGCTCGACGAAGGGGCCGATCAGCTCGCGGCGGTGCGGGCGCACCTGCACGAGGAGCAGCGCCTCCAGTCCGCGGCCGAGCTTGGCCGGATCCAGGCGGAGCCGGTTCCCTAGGATGATTCCGGAGCGGCGCATCCTGGCGACCCGGTCCAGACAGGTCGACGCGGCGATGCCGATCTCGGCGGCGAGATCGCGGTACGTGGTCCGGGCGTCGTTCTGCAGGAGGCGCAGAATCTGCAGATCGACCGGGTCCAGAGCGACGGATTCGGACATTGGCCGAACGTAGCACGGAGATTTCCCACCGGAGCCGTCGTGCTCTGCACAGTACGGCCCATGGAGACGAACGCCCCGACCGTACGACGGTCACTGGCCACAGAAGCGGTTCATGCCGGACGCGAGGACCTCGCCGGGCTCGGACTGCACGCGCCTCCGCTCGATCTGTCGACGACCTACCCGTCGTACGACAGCCGGGCGGAGGCCGCCCGCATCGACGCGTTCGCGACGACGGGAGCCCGGCCCGAGGGCCCGCCGGTCTACTCCCGGCTGGACAATCCCACCACCGCCCGGTTCGAGACGGCCCTGGCCCGGCTCGAAGGCACCGAGAGCGCCGTCGCCTTCGCGAGCGGGATGGCCGCGTTGTCGGCGTGCCTGCTGGTGCGGGGGATGAAGGAGCTGCGTCACGTGGTCGCCGTACGGCCGTTGTACGGGTGCAGCGACCACCTGCTGAGCAGCGGCCTGCTGGGAACCCGGGTGACCTGGGTGGACCCGTCGGGCATCGCGGATGCCATCGAGGCGGACACCGGCCTCGTCATGATCGAGTCGCCCGCCAATCCGACGCTCGCGGAGATCGACCTGCGCGCCGCCGCCGAGGCCTGCGGGGAGGTTCCGCTGCTGGTCGACAACACCTTCGCGACGCCCGTCCTGCAGCGGCCGGCCGAGAGCGGGGCCCGGCTGGTGCTGCACAGCGCCACCAAGTACCTCGGCGGCCACGGGGACGTGCTCGGCGGGATCGTCGCCTGCGACGAGGCGTTCGCCCGGCAGCTCCGCCAGGTCCGGTTCGCCACCGGGGGGGTGCTGCACCCGCTGGCCGCCTACCTGCTGCTACGAGGGCTCTCGACGCTCCCCGTACGGGTCCGGGCGGCCTCCGCGAGCGCCGCGGAGCTCGCCGTCCGGCTCGCGGCCGACCCGCGGGTGCTGCGCGTGCACTACCCGGAGATCGGCGGAGCCATGGTGGCCTTCGAGACGGCCGGCGACCCCCACGAGGTGATCGCCTCCGTACGGCTGATCACCCCGGCGGTCAGCCTGGGCAGTGTCGACACCCTGATCCAGCACCCGGCCTCCATCAGCCACCGCATCGTGGCCGAGGGGGACAGGCACGCTTCGGGCGTGAGCGACCGGCTGCTGCGCATGTCGGTGGGGCTGGAGGACGTGGACGACCTGTGGGCCGATCTGGACCAGGCGCTGGACCGCGCGACGGACCGGGGCACGGACCGGGGCACGGACCGGGGCACGGCTCCGGAGGCGGCGCTGGCTCCGGAGGGGGCCGTCGGGGTCGGTGTCGGGGCCGAGGTCGCGGTCGCGGTCGGCGTCCGGGTCTAGCTCACTGGGGGCCGCGGGGCAGGCCGCGGGATTCGCCCGGGAGCTCGTACGGCAGCCGGGAGCTGACCGGGGTCGCGTCCAGCCGGGCCGTGATCACCAGGGTGCCCTCCTCGATCTGGTAGTCGAGGGGGAGGCCGAGCCCGCGCATGGCGGCGACCATGCCGGTGTTCGATGCCTGGGTGACGGCGTACACGCTGTCGCAGCCGGCCTCGACGGCCATGGCGATCAGCCGGCCCAGCAGCTCCGAGCCGATGCCGCGGCGCTGCCAGTCGTCCTCGATGAGCAGCGCCACCTCGGTCTCGTCACCGTCCCAGAGCAGGTGGCCGAGGGCGACGAGCTTGCCGGAGGCGGTGGTCGCGGCCAGGGTGCGGCCGAAGCGCGGGCTCAGCAGGTGGCCGAGGTAGCGGTCGGCGTCGGCGACGGGGCCGTGGTAGCGCAGGCCGAGGGTGCGCTCCGAGCAGCGGTCGTGCATGGCGCGGGCCGCGGGCAGGTCGGAGCCGTCGGCGCGGCGCACGGTGATCTCGTTGCCCTCGGGGAGGGTCAGTACGTCCCGGCTGCGCGGGACCCGCGGGCCGAGCCGGGCGTCCAGCTCGACGAGCGCGCGGGCCCGGGCGAACTCGGTCGGGGTGAAGGGCAGGTAGGGCCGCTCGATGGTGATGGCCCCTCCGGACGGGTCGCGCAGCCGCATGACCGTGGCCTCCAGGACGCCTTCGACGGGCGCGTCGGCGCCGGCGTTGGGGCGTCCGGAGAGGGTGGTCGCCGGGATCGAGTGGATGGTGCAGCGGCCGAGCAGCTGGCGCAGGGCGAGCGGCAGCTCGGCGGCGTCCAGCGCGGTGCGGGTGGCCAGCCCCAGGACGCGGGTCGGGGTGTCGACCAGGTCGTGGGCGTCGGCGCGCTCGATCCAGGTGCTGTGGCCGCCGGCGCCGGAGATGGCACGGGTGAGATCGGCGGAGGGGAGCTGCTGCGGGGCGCGCAGCAGGAACTCGTCCACCGTGCCGCCCTCGGGGAGGGGGTGCGTCTGCAGGGTCAGGATGTCGACCCCGCTGCGGGCGAGGGCGGTGCAGAGCGCGGCGAGGCTGCCGGGCTCGTCGCGCACGGTCGTCCGCATCCGCCACAGGGCGGAGGTCAGCGCGGCGGTGTCCCTGTCGGCCGCGGCGGTGGCGGGGGCCGCGGGGGCCGCCTCCGCGAACGCGAGCGCCCCGGTTCCCGTCGCCGGGTCCGGCAGCGCGGTGTCTGTGGGAGGCGGCGCATGGCTGTGGCGGCGGGCCCACCAGGTGTGGAACGCCGCCGTGACCAGGAGCGCGACCGCCGAGGCGACGAGCATCACCGGGCCGCGCGGGCCGTGCACGACGAGATTGGCGATGCCGTCGGCGACCGCGACGGCGCAGAAGAGGGCCGCGAGTTCGACGACGTCGCGGCGCCAGTGGTGGCGGTGGGGACGCTGCGAATGCTGGGAGGAGGCAGGAATACGCTCAGTCATGCAGACCACTGTGACGCAGGGGTGTTGCGTGATCACGAACGATCTGTGACCGACTGGTTAAGGATCCATCTGGCCGATTTCGCCCTGTTTTCCGGCCGATTTCAGATCCCGCCACGTCGGCGGCCCGCCCCCGGGGGTTCCGCTTGGCGCCCCGCCTGCCCGCCTACTGCCCCACCCGCCCCGGCTGCAGGGTCCGGGAGAAGAGTACGCCGCCCCCCTGGCGGCGCAGCCGGACGGTGAGCTCGCCGCCCTCCCCGTCGATCTCGACCTCCCCGTAGTACGGGGGGTTCTCGGACGGGGACATGTTGGCGAAGGGCGCGGCCTGGACGTACACCGTCTCCGGTCCGAAGGTGGCGTCGAGCCGGCCGGCGGGGAACGCGCCCGCGCCGATGGGCCCCGAGACGAACTCCCAGAAGGGTGCGAAGTCGGCGAAGGCGGCCCGCTCGGGCGCGTAGTGGTTCGCGGCCGTGTAGTGGACGTCGGCGGTGAGCCAGAGGGTGCCGGTGATGCGCTGGTGCTTGATGTGGCGCAACAGCTCGGCGATCTGCAGTTCGCGCCCGAGCGGTGCACCGGGATCGCCCTGGGCGACGGCCTCGAAGTTCTCCGTCCCGTCCGCCACCACGATGCCCAGCGGCATGTCGGCGGCGATCACCTTCCAGGTGGCGCGGGAGCGCGACAGCTCGCGCTTGATCCAGGCCAGCTGCTCGGGGCCGAGGATGCCGATGGGGTCGTCGGTCTGGCGGCCGGGGGAGTTGGCGTCGCGGTAGGTGCGCATGTCGAGGACGAACACGTCGAGCAGCGGCCCGTAGCGCATCACCCGGTACATCCGCCCCTCGGCGCGGCCGCCGCGCAGGTCGGTGACCGGGAAGTACTCGCCGAAGGCCCGGCGGGCCCGGCCGGCGAGGGTGTCGACGTCCTTCACGGTGTAGCGGGGATCGTCGAGGATCTGGCCGGGGTACCAGTTGTTGCGCACCTCGTGGTCGTCCCACTGGGCCAGGACCGGGACCTGGGCGTTGAAATCGCGCAGGTTGCGGTCGAGCAGGTTGTAGCGGAAGTTGCCCCGGTACTCGGCGAGGGTCTCGGCGACCTTCGCCTTCTCCTCGGTGGTCACGTTGTGCCACAGGGTTCCGTCGCGCAGGGGCACGGAGGCCTGGATCGGCCCGTCGGCGTAGATGGTGTCCCCGCTGAAGAGGAAGAAGTCGGGGTCCCGCAGCCGCATTTCGTCGAAGACGCGGTAGCCGCCGAGCTCCGGGTTGATGCCCCAGCCCTGACCGGCGAGGTCCCCGGACCACAGGAAGCGCACGTCCCGGCGGCGGGAGGCGGGGGTGGTCCGGAAGGTGCCGTGGACCGGCTCGCCGGTGCGGCGCGGATCCTCCGGGTCGCTGAGGAGCACCCGGTAGTGGATCTGCTGTCCGGGCGGGAGCTCGCGCAGGGTGGTGGTGCCGGTGAAGTCGGTGTCCGGGCCGAGCAGCGGACCGCGGTGGCGGCGGACGGCGTAGCGGAACGACTCGCTCGGGGAGGTCTCGACGTACATCCGCGCGGGGCGGTCGGAACGCGTCCAGACGGTGGCCGAGTGGGCGGTGATCTCGCCGGACTGGACCCCCCAGAAGGCGTTCGGGCGGCCCGAGCGGGCGAAGGCGGGGGCCGCCGCGTGGGCGGGAGTGCTCAGGGCGCCCGTGAGGGTGCTGGACAGGGCGAGCCCCACCGGAACGGCGAGGGAACCGCCGAGCAGGGAGCGTCGGGTGTGCGGCAGAGGTGCCATCGGTGCGTCTCCAGAGGCCGGCGGGGACGGGCCGGACCAGTGTGCCGCCGTACACCGGCGGCGCACCGGACCGCCCACGTCGTGCACGCGAACCATGAGTGAACAGTGGTGCGCGCGGCTGACGCCCCGTCAACGCCTCATCGCGAGGGCGTGGTTGTGTTCCGCTTGGCGTGCTCGACGTGCTCGACGTGCTCGGCGGTGTCCGGTGTGGCGAGCGCGGCCGTGTCCAGGATGACGCGGGCCACCAGGGCCGGGTCGTCGTTCATGGGGACGTGACCGCAGCCGGGGAGCCGTACGAGGCGTGCGCCGGGGATGGTGTGCTTGGCGCGGACCCCCTGGCGGCGCAGGAGCAGCCGGTCGTGGCTGCCCCAGGCGATGGTGACGGGCAGACCGGGCACGTCCGCGGTGAACCGCACGGAGCCGCCCGCGGCCAGGGTCTGCTCAAAACCGGCCGCCTCGCGCAGGGCCACCGTCTCCGCGACGACGGAGCCGGGCGAACGCCGCCCCGGCCGCGCGTAGATGCTGCCGGTGAGCGCCGCGCGTCCGGCGGCGCTGCGGGAGAGCCGTTCCACGGCGGAGCGGGGCAGCGCGCCGGCGCCGGCCCGCATCGCGCGCAGGGCGGTGAAGGCGTAGCGCCGCTCCGCCTCCGACCAGAACCCGGCGGGGGACAGGGCGGTGACCGAGCGCGCCAGGCCGGTGCGCCCCATCTCCAGGGCGAGCAGCCCGCCGAGCGAATTGCCCGCCACGTGCGGCCGCTCCACACCGAGCGCCGCGCAGAGCGCGCCCAGCGCCGGGGCGATGGTGCCCAGGTCGTACGGAACCCCGTGCGGCAGCGGCTCCGAGACGCCGAAGCCGGGCAGGTCGACGGCGATCACGTCGTACTCGGCGGCCAGGACGCCGGTCACCGGGCGCCAGGCCTGGAAGTGGTGACCGATGCCGTGGAGCAGCAGCAGCGGCTCGCCCGCGCCCTCGCGCTCGTAGGCGGCGGTGGTGGTGCGGGGGCCCAGCGGCGAATCGATCGTGAAGGAGACCGTGGCGGTCATGCTGCTCCTCGTCGGGGTCGGGCGGCTTCGGCGGCCGTGTGAGACGGCTTGTCAGTAGTGTCTCGCGGCCGGTTACCGCCCGGTAGCCCCTGGGGGCGATAGATCGGCGGGCGCGGGCGCTTCCGGGGGCGCCGCTGAGTGACTTTCGGAGTGACTCCCGGGGTGACTTTCGGGGTGACTTCCGTGACGTCTTCCGCCCGCGAGGCGCGGTGCTCGCGAACATCCCGTGAACAGCTTGATGCATATGCCCGATGTGCCCGGTAAAGAGCCGAGCATTGGTCTTGACCAAGGGGGTGCGCCGTCCTATCGTCGCAGGCATAGTGCAGGAACCTTTAATAAACAAAGGCGCGGAACTCACGCTGGAACACGGCGAGTGCGGCGATTGCAGGAGGAGTCAGGGTGGGGACCATGCAGCTCGAATCGGTGCCGGAGCCGAAGTACTTGCACCTCAAGACCGTCCTCAGTGAGGCGCTCGACCAGGACTTCGCCGTGGGCGAGATCCTGCCGAACGAGCGCGAGCTCGCCGCCCGCTTCGGCGTCGCCCGGGCCACCCTGCGCCAGGCACTGGAGCAGCTCGAGCTCGAAGGCCGCCTCCAGCGCCGCCGCGGCGTCGGCACCACCGTCGCCCCGCCGCGCGTGGGCGTCGACGTCGGCGGTGCGCAGCACAGCTGGCCCGGCGAGAGCGTCGACGGGTGGGAGCCCGTGGACGCCGCGGAGGAGGCCGTGCTGCCGCCCGCCCTCCTGAAGCTCCTCGGTGCCGCCCCCGGCGAGATGGTGCTCGCGGTGCGCCGCAGCCGCGTCGAGCAGGGCCAGGTCCTCGCCGCCGAGCTGCTCTACGTACCGGCCTCCTCGGTACCGGGACTCTCCGCGATCGACGCCCCGGCCGGTCCGGCGCGAGCCCGCGCCGTCATGCGCGAGCTGCAGAAGCTGGCCCTCGACGGACAGGACCGCTCGGTGGAGCTCGGCTCCGCCCGCGCCGAGGACGCGAAGGAACTGGACCGACTGCCCGGCGCCCCGGTCCTCCTGGTCACCACCCGCTACTTCACGGCGGCAGGCACGGCAGCCGTCTCGGTGGCCACCTACCGCGCGGACACCTGCCGACTCACCTTCGGCGACTCGGGCGACGTCCAGATCACCCACGACACGCGGGTCGCATCCTGATCCGACACTGCCCCCTCACTCGCCGCCGGGCGGCCTCCTGCTTCCAGCGGCCCGGCGTTCCGATACCTGGGGGCCGGGCGCAGCACATCCAGCGGCCCGGTGTTCTCGGCCCGGGGCCCGGGCGCAGCAACTCCAGCCGTCTAGTGTTCGAGGCACTGGGTCTGGGCGCAGCAATTCCAGCCGTCCGGCGTTTGAGGACCTGGGTCTGGGGCGGAGCCCCAGGAGGGGACCGGGCACAGCCCGGCGCACCCCTCTCCCTCAGCCCGCCCGGCGTTTGAGGACCGGGGTCCGGGCAGTGCGCCCGGGGACCCTCCCAGCCCCGCCGGCGCTTGAGGCGCGGGTCCGGGCAGCGCCCGGGGAACGGTGGAAGGGCGGGTAGGGGACTTCGTCCCGCAGGGCCGACCACCCGCGCCCCGGAGCGTGACCGGCCCCGATCCCTGAACTGGGGCACGCACGTCGATCCGCAGCCGGCCCCCCAGGCCCCGGCGGGCGACACGCACCCGCACCCCACCTCACAACCACCCGCCGCCCCGAGCGAATCACAGACGCCGGGCGGTGACCGTCTTCTCCACCGCGAAGAGCTCTTCCTCCACATGGTCCAGCGCCAGCCGCAGCGCTCCCGTGGCCACCGCCGCCTCACCCAGCAGGGACAGCGCCACGCGCGGCGGACGCAGGCAGTAGCGCTCGAGTTCCCGGCGGAGGGGATCCAGTACCCCGTCCAGTCCGGCCGCCCAGCCGCCGACCACGACCAGCTCCGGATCCATCGCCAGGACCAGCGCGGCCACGTCGTGGACCAGCCGCTGGATGAACCGCTCGACGGCGGCCACCGCCCCCACGTCCCCGCGCTTGGCCATCGCGAAGACCTCCGCCACGGCCCGCTCGTCCAGCGGGTGCAGCGGTTCGCCGGTCGTCGACAGCAGCTTCTCGGGCGTGACCTCACGTCCCAGCAGGTGCAGCGCGCCGATCTCCCCGGCCGCCCCGCCGAACCCGCGGTGCAGCCGGCCCCCGATCAGGGAGCCCGCTCCGGGGCTGAGCCCGGCCATCACGAAGACCATGTCGTCCGTATCGGTCGCGGCGCCCTTCCAGTGCTCGGCGACCGCGGCGGCGTTGGCGTCGTTCTCGACCTGCACCGGGCAGCGGAAGGAGCGCCGGAGCCGTTCCCCGAGCGGCAGCCCGGTCCAGCCCGGCAGGGCGGTGCCGAGCCGGACGGTGCCGTCGGCCTCCACGATGCCGGGGCTGCCGACGCCGACCGCCCGCAGGGAGTCCCGGGGGACCCCGGCCCGGCGCAGCAGATCGGCCACCGCACCGCGGACCCGTTCCAGCCGCTCGTCGGCGGAGGCCGTCTCGGTGATCTCTTTGGTGCCGGCGCCGATCACCCGGCCGTCCAGCCCGGACAGCAGCACCGCGATCCGGTGCGCCCCGATCTCCACGCCGAGCAGGTGCCCCGCTTCCGCACGGAAGCGGAACCGTCTGGCCGGGCGCCCCTGGCGCCGCGCACCCTCCTCCGCGCCCGCCTCGACGACGAGGCCCGTCCCGATGAGCCCTTCGACGACCCCCTCGACGGTGGGACGCGAGAGCCCGGTGACCCGGGTGAGGTCAGTGAGCGTCGGCGAATCGGCCGCACGCAGGGCCCGCAGCACCACGGCGGAGTTGATCCTCCGCAGCAGAGAGGGGTCCCCGCCGGTCAGCTGCCCCAACGTGTGTCCTCCCAGCTAGCGAGCTTGTCAGCCGGATCGTACTGCGCACGGGGCGCGGCGGCGAGAAGCGGCCCCCCACCAGCCGGAATCCGGCCTTCCCCTTGGCGCGGGCCGGTCACGCGGGAGCGACGAATCCGGACTCGTACGCGGTGATCACGGCCTGGGTGCGGTCCCGCGCCCCGAGCTTCCCCAGGATCGCGCTGACGTGGGACTTCACCGTCTCCGTGCCCACGATCAGCTCGCGTGCGATCTCGATGTTGGTCAGCCCCTTCGCCATCAGCCGCAGTACGGCCTCCTCGCGCTCGGTCAGCGCCGCCCGCTCCAGTACCGTCCGCGCCTGCCGGTTCCCGTACTCGGCGGCCAGGGAGCGTACCGCCGCGGGGAAGAGCAGCGTCTCGCCCTCCGCCACCAGCCGGACGGCGTGCACGATCTCCGAGGGGCGGGCCCGCTTCAGCAGGAACCCGTCCGCGCCGGCCCGCAGCGCCTGGTAGACGTACTCGTCGTTCTCGAAGGTGGTGACCACGAGGATCTTCGGCGGCGAGTCCACGCTCCGCAGGACCGCGCGGGTCGCCTCGATCCCGTCGAGCAGCGGCATCCGCACGTCCATCGCCACGACATCGGGGCGCAGTTGCCGCACGAGCGGGACCACCGCGGCTCCGTCGGCGGCCTCGCCGATCACCTCGATGTCGGGCTGGGCGTCCAGGACGGCGCGCAGACCCGCGCGCACCAGGGGTTCGTCGTCGACGAGCAGTACGGTAACCGGCATCCGGTCAGCGTATTCGCTCCAGCGGCAGCCGCGTGCGCACCCTCCAACCCCCCTTGTACGGACCGGTCTCGGTCCTCCCGCCGAGCAGCGCGGCGCGCTCCCGCATCCCGCGCAGTCCGGTGCCGCCGCCGGTGATGACGGAGGGCCGGTCCGGCAGTGGATTGGTCACCTCGAGGTCGAGGCGGTCGGCGACCATGCCGATCCGCACCCGTACCGGCACGGGACCGCAGTGCCGCAGCACATTGGTCAGTGCCTCCTGCAGGATCCGGTACCCCTCCTGGCTCACCGGGCCGGGCAACTGATCCAGCGGGCCCAGGAGCTGAGCATCGACAACGGCGCCGGAAGCGCGCGCCGACTCGAAGAGCCGGTCGGCCTCCGCCAGGGTCGGCCGCTGCGACGGACGCTGACCGGACTCGCGCAGCACGCGCAGCACCCGGTCCAAATCCTCCAGCGCGGCCCGGCCCGTCTCCTCGATCGCGCTCAGCGCGCGGTCCGTGAACTCCGGATCGCCCGCCGCCCGGGCGGCCCCCGCCTGGACGACGGCCACGGTCAGCGCGTGACCGATGGAGTCGTGCAGCTCCCGCGCGATGCGGGTGCGCTCCAGCAGCTGCTCGGTGCGCACCTCCAGGGCGGTGAGCCGTTCCGCGGCCGAAGGCCCCAGCAGGCGGCGGGCGATGGCCGTGATCATGTCGCCGAGCAGGACCACGAGGAGGATCAGGAGGACCGGCGGCAGCGGAGCGAGTGCCCAAGCTGCCCAGACCGGGAACCCGGCGGGGATCAGATCGTCGACGGTGACCTTGCTGCCGAGTCCCGTCATGACCAGCTGGACCGTCAGCACCGGCAGCCACACCGTGGCCGTCATCGTGCCGAGCGATACGACGAGCCGTATCTCCAGCCACAGCAAGGTCCGCCAGCGGTCGCTCCACGTCTGGGACGCGACGGTGCTGAAGCTGTTCTCCCCGGCCTCGCCCGCACCCCGGTCGTGGCGCTCGGACGGAGTGAGGAGGAACTGGGCCTGGAGTGCTTCGGCCACCCGCATCCAGGGCAGCAGGCCCAGCGGTATGACGAGGACGAGCGGTACCCACGGAGCTGCGGGCTCTATGAACATCCAGACGGCCAACATCAGGATGGGCACGCACAGATGCACCCAGCGCGAGTAGGTCACGGGGCGCAGCGCGGCGCGGAACAGTCGGTGCATCCCATCATCGTCGCAGTTCGGAGCGGTGCGGCTCCTCCCCCGCGTGGGGGAGAAGGAACCCTCGCTTGGGGGAGGAAGAGGGGTGGGGGCGGAGGTGAACCTTGAGACATGAACAGCATCGAGATCCGAGAACTGACCAAGGAATTCGGCCGGACCCGGGCCGTCGACCACCTCACCTTCGATGTCATGCCCGGCCGTGTCACCGGTTTCCTCGGACCCAACGGGGCCGGGAAATCCACGACGATGAGGCTGCTGCTGGGCCTGGACCGGATCACCTCCGGGACGGCCACCATAGGCGGCCGGCGGTTCACCGAACTGAGCGCTCCCCTCCACCAGGTGGGGGCCCTGCTGGACGCGCAGTCGGCGCACGGCGGCCGCACGGCCCGGGACCACCTGCGCTTCCTCGCCGCGTCCAACCGCATCCCGATGAACCGGGTGGAGGCCGTCCTCGAGCAGTCCGGGATCGCCTCGGCGGCCAAGCGGAGGATCAAGACCTTCTCACTGGGCATGCGCCAGCGCCTCGGCATAGCCGCCGCATTGCTCGGAGACCCGGACGTGCTGCTCCTGGACGAGCCCACCAACGGCCTCGACCCCGAGGGCATCATCTGGATCCGCGAACTCATGCGCGGTCTGGCCGCCGAGGGGCGTACGGTCCTCGTTTCCAGCCACCTGATGACCGAGACCGCGGCCCTCGCAGACCACCTGATCGTGCTCGGCCAGGGCAGGCTGCTGGCCGACACCTCCATCGAGGACTTCATCGACTCCCGCAGCACCCCGAGGGTGCGGCTGCGGACCACGGACCCCGTCCGGCTCCGGGCGGCACTGGCCCGCGACGACTTCGAGCTGGTCACCGCCGAGGACGGGCGCTGGACCGTGGACGGCATACAGGCCGAGCAGCTCGGTGTCATCGCCGCCCGCGAAGCCATCCCCGTGCTGGAACTGATCGACGAGCGGGCCTCCCTGGAGCAGGCCTACCTCGATCTCACCGCGGACAGCGCCCAGTTCGCCGCCACCCGCTGACCCACCCCTTACAAGGAGGCTTCCCCATGAGCACCGCTCTGCCCACCGTCCCCGTCCTGCACTCGGAATGGATCAAGATACGGTCCCTGCGCGGCACTTTCGGAGCGCTGATAGCCCTCTTCGCCGCCACGGTGGGCATCCAGGTACTGGCCGCCTCCCTCATCGGTGACGCAGAGGCCGGCAGCATGGGGGACGACCCGCTCCTCGCAGCCTTCTACAGCCTCAACTTCGGCCAGGTCGCCGCCTTCGCCTTCGGTGCGACCGCGCTGTCGTCCGAGTTCCACAACGGAGCCCTGCGCACATCACTCGCGGCGGTACCGAACCGGGCGCGGCTCTATTTCTCGAAGATGGCCATGGTGGGCGGGCTCGCCTTCGTCGTGGGTCAGGCCGCCGCCCTGGCGACCTTCCTCGGCGGTCAGAAGTTCATGGGCCCCTACACCCTGGAACTGGGGAGCGAGGGCACCTACCGTGCCATCTTCGGCTGCGGCGCGTACCTCGCGCTGATGGCGCTGCTGTCGGCCGGCCTGACGGCGGTGCTGCGCAGTGCCACGGCCGTCCTGAGCCTGCTCATACCCTTCACGCTGATCGTGTCGTTCGTCCTCGCCGCGCAGGCCGGGGGCCTCGCCCAGTACCTTCCGGACCGTGCGGGCCAGATGATGATGCGGCTGGACACCTCTGTGGGCCTCGCCCCCTGGGCGGGGCTCGGGGTCATGGCCCTGTGGGCGCTGGCGGCGGTGGGCGGCGGCTGGCTGGCGATGCGGCGCCGGGACGCCTGACCCCGGACCGACCGGGATCCCTGCCTGACCGGGCCGACCGGCCGGTCAGGCTGCCGGCCGGCCCGCCGGACCGGCCGGCTCCGGCGGCGGGGCGAGCTCCCCTCCGGCCCGGTTCGGGCGGGCGGTCGCGGACGCTCCGCCGCTGGGCGGAGTCAGTGGCCGGCGAGGAGGGCGGGGAGTTGGCGCATGTCGTCGAAGACGACGGTCCCCGGACCTTCGAGCTGCTCGGCGGGGGTGAGGCCGCCGGCGTAGCCGAAGGCACGCATCCCGGCGGCGCGGGCCGCCTGGATACCGGGCCTGCTGTCCTCGACGACCGCGCAGGCGGCGGGGTCCACACCCATCCGCCGTGCGGCGTACAGGAACAGGTCGGGGGCGGGCTTGCCGCGGGAGACCTCGGTGGCGCTGTGGATACGGCCTGCGAACCGTTCGTAGAGACCGGTGTGGCCGAGGGTGTGCCGCATCTTCTCGTGGGAGCCGCTGGACGCGACACAGGTCGGGAGCGTGATCGCGTCGAGCGCCTCGGGCAGTCCCTCGACGGGGGAGAGCCCGAGGTCCACCGCCTCCCGGTGGCGTTCCTCGAACAGTCCCCACCACAGGTCGGCGGTCTGCGGACCGAGCCGTTCGGTGATCTGCTCGCGGATGGAGGCGGAGGAGCGCCCGATGAACCGCTGGACGACCTCGGTCTCGGTGAGGGGCCAGCCGAGCTCCGATCCGAGGGAGACCTGCACACGGGCGGCTATCCGTTCGCTGTCGACGAGAACTCCGTCGCAGTCGAATATCACTAGCTCTATCGGCCTGATGATCATGCTCGGAGAATAGACGTCCCGATGTGTGAGGCGGGCCTGGTGATCATCCGTCCCCGGGGTGGGCACGGTGGGGTGGGGCGACGTGGGTGACGGAGTCCGAGGACGCGTGGGCCCCGCACCGCTGACGGCGAGCCGTGCGGGACACCCGGGGTGATCGTCTCTAGCTCCTGTGGTCCCCGACGGTGTCGGGGGGGAGCGGGGGCGCCGGGTTCGGCTCGGCGAGGTGGGTGTCCATGGTGGCGTTCAGATCGGTCACGAACCGCTCGAACTGTTCCAGGAGCTGCGGCGGGTAGGGGGACATCGCGGCGTCCAGACGGTCGGCGAGCGGGCCGAAGAACTCGTCCGCCCGCTCCTGGATGTGCGGGCCACCGCGCAGGGTGACGATGCGCCGGTCGGAGTGCTCACGAGTGCGGGTGATGTGCCCGGCCGCTTCGAGGCGGTTCAGGAGCGCGGTGGTGGCGCCCGTGGACAGGGAGATGCGCTCGCTCAGCCGGGCCGGTGACAGCGGGGTCCCGCGTTCCTCGGCGGCGGCGATCTCCAGCACGGCGGTCGCGTCGGTGGAGTGCAGGCCCAGCCAGGCCGCGAAGCGCCGGCTGAGCTCGGCGTAGTGGCCGCCGTAGATCCGCAAGCCTTCCATCAGCCGCTCGCGCCGCGCCGCGACCTCGTCGCCCATCGCTTCCTCCACCGGGCCTGCCACCTCTTCTCTCCTGCGGGGCGTCCAGGTGGGGGCCCACGTTGACAACCTACCTCCACCATTTTACCTTCATCATGGAATTACTTCATGATGGAGGTACCTAGCGTGCGTGACCCGTCCCCCACCCCTGACGAGACGACCGAGCCCTACCGGTGGCGGTGGCTGATCCTGGTGGTGATGATCGTCGCGGAGATCATGGATCTCCTGGACGCATCGATCGTCAACGTCGCCGGGCCGGCCCTGGAGGAGTCCCTCGGCGCCGGTTCCGTTGGACTGCAGTGGGTGATCGGCGGCTACGCCCTCACCCTGGGCGCCGGGCTCGTGCTCGGCGGGCGGCTCGGCGACCGCTACGGCCGGCGCCGGATGTTCCTGATCGGCCTGGCGGGCTTCACCGCGAGTTCGCTGCTGTGCGCGCTCGCGCCGAGCATCGAGTCGCTGATCGCCTTCCGCCTGCTCCAGGGGACCGCCGGAGCGATGCTGCTGCCCCAGGGGCTGGGCCTGCTGCGGGAGAACTTCTCCGGCCCCGAACTCACCAAGGTGTTCGCGATCTTCGGCCCCGTCCTCGGCCTGGGCGGCATCATCGGCCCGGTGCTGGGAGGCTTCCTCATCGAAGGCGACTTCTTCGGCCTGGGCTGGCGGTCGGTCTTCCTGGTCAACCTGCCGATCGGCATCGCGGCGCTGGTCGTCGCCGCGAAGTTCGTGCCCAGGAAGGCGGGTGACCGTACGGTACGGGTCGACATGACCGGCGCCGCCCTGGTCATGGCGTCCTGCGCCCTGTTGGTGCTGCCGCTCAACCAGGGGCAGGAGAACGGCTGGCCGCTGTGGACGTGGCTCTCCATGGCCGCCTCGGCGATCGGGTTCGCCCTCTTCGCCCTCCAGCAGCGCCGCACGGCCGCCGCGGGCCGTGAGCCGCTGGTGACCCCGGGCCTGCTCCGCAAGCCGGCCTTCACCGTCGGCCTCGGTGGCATCGCCCTGTTCTTCGGCGGACTGATCGGAAGCCAGCTCGTCCTGACCCTGTTTCTCCAGATCGGCCGGCACTTCACCGCCGGTGAGGCGGGACTGGGCAACCTGCCCCTCGCCGTGGGAACCGCGATCGGCGGCGCCGTCAGCGGAGCCTTCCTCGCCGACAGGATCGGCCGCAGGGTGCTGCAGATCGGACCGCTGGTCCAGCTGGCCGGCGCGGCCGTGCTCTGGTTCGAACTCGACGGCCTCGACGCCGCCTCGTTCTCGATCTGGGACATCGTTCCGGGAGTCGCGGTGGCGGGCATCGGCGCCGGCATGGTGATCGCCGCGCTGTTCAGCTTCCTCCTCGCCGCGGTCGACGACGACGAGATTGGTTCCGCCTCGGGCGTCCTGTCGGCCGTGCAGGCCGTCGGCGGCTCCATCGGAGTCGCCGTCTTCGGCTCGGTGTTCTTCGCCGCGGCCGAGACCGGTGACTTCACCGGCGGATTCCACCGTGCGCTGATCGTCCAGGCCTGCCTGCTGGTGGTGTTCCTCGCGATCACCTTCCTGCTGCCGGAGAAGGGCCGCCCCGACGAGGAGCAGCACGGCACGGCCGCCGAGCCCGCCACCGGCTCCGACACGAAGCAGCACCTCGCCGTGTGAAACACGGCCGGAGTGCGGGACGGCCCTTGAGGCGCCTCAGGGCCCGGCGTCGGCCTGGCCGGGGTCCTCGGCGGCCGTGCGCAGGCGGGCGTATTCCTCGGTCATCGCGGCGGTGGTCCAGCCGGCGTTGAGGCCGCTGGGGTTGGGCAGGGCCCAGATGCGGGTGGCGCCGATGGTCCGGTCCTGCGGACCGATGCGGGCCTTCCGGTCGCCGAATGCGGTGCGGTAAGCGGTGACTCCGACCACGGCAAGCCACTGGGGGCGCAGGAGTTCCACCTTGGCCGTCAGGATGCGGCCTCCCTCGCGGAACTCCTCGGCGCTCAGCTCGTCGGCGCGGGCCGTGGCGCGGGCCACGACGTTCGTGATGCCGAGGCCGTAGGCCGGCAACTCCTCCTGTTCCGCGGGGGAGAGGAGGCGCGGGGTGAAGCCCGACCGGTGGAGGACCGGCCAGAAGCGGTTGCCCGGGCGGGCGAAGTGGTGACCCGTCGCGGCGGAGAGGAGGCCCGGGTTGATGCCGCAGAAGAGGACACGAAGACCGCCCGCGACCACGTCCGGGAGGACGCGGTCGCGGGCGGCGTTCAGCTCTTCGGGGGTCAGAGGATCGACCCGGGGGTGTAGCCCGCGGCCGCGGGGTGCTCCTTGGTGATCTCCTCGATGCGCGAGACCACCGCGGCGACCTGGTCGCCCGCCGCGCCGGTGAAGGAGAGCTTGTCGGCCATCAGGGCGTCCAGCTGGGCCCGGTCCAGCGGCATGCGCTCGTCGGCGGCCAGCTTCTCCAGCAGCTCGTTGCGCTCGGCGCCCTGCTCGCGCATGGCGAGCGCGGAGGCCACCGCGTGCTCCTTGATGACCTCGTGGGCGGACTCGCGGCCCACCCCGGCCCGCACGGCGCCCATCAGGACCTTGGTGGTGGCGAGGAAGGGGAGGTAGCGGTCCAGCTCGCGGGCCACGACGGCGGGGAAGGCGCCGAACTCGTCGAGGACCGTCAGGAAGGTCTCCATCAGGCCGTCGAGAGCGAAGAACGCGTCGGGCAGCGCGACCCGGCGGACCACGGAGCAGGAGACGTCGCCCTCGTTCCACTGGTCGCCGGCCAGCTCGCCCGTCATCGACGCGTAGCCGCGCAGGATGACCATCAGGCCGTTCACGCGCTCGCAGGAGCGGGTGTTCATCTTGTGCGGCATCGCCGAGGAGCCGACCTGGCCGGGCTTGAAGCCCTCGGTCACCAGTTCGTGGCCGGCCATCAGGCGGATCGTCTTGGCGATCGAGGAGGGGGCGGCGGCCAGCTGCACCAGGGCGGTGACCACGTCGTAGTCGAGCGAGCGCGGGTAGACCTGGCCGACCGAGGTGAAGGCCTGGCCGAAGCCGAGGTGGGCCGCGATCCGCTGCTCCAGGTCGGCCAGCTTCGCGGCGTCGCCGCCGAGGAGGTCCAGCATGTCCTGGGAGGTGCCGACCGGGCCCTTGATGCCGCGCAGCGGGTAGCGGGTCAGCAGGTCCTCGAGGCGGCCGTACGCGACCAGCAGCTCGTCGGCCGCGGTGGCGAAGCGCTTGCCCAGGGTGGTCGCCTGCGCGGCGACGTTGTGGGAGCGGCCGGCCATGACCAGCTCGGCGTGCTCGCCGGCCAGCTTGCCGAGGCGGGCGAGGACGGCGACCGTGCGGTCCCGGACCAGTTCCAGCGAGAGCCGGATCTGGAGCTGCTCGACGTTCTCGGTGAGGTCGCGGGAGGTCATGCCCTTGTGGACGTGCTCGTGGCCGGCGAGGGCGTTGAACTCCTCGATGCGGGCCTTCACGTCGTGCCGGGTGACCTTCTCGCGCTCGGCGATGGAGGCGAGGTCGACGGTCTCCAGGACGCGCTCGTAGTCGGCGAGGGCCTCGTCGGGGACCTCGATGCCGAGATCCTTCTGGGCGCGGAGCACGGCGAGCCACAGCCGCCGCTCCAGCGTCACCTTGTACTCGGGGGACCACAGGACGGCGAGCTCCGCGGAGGCGTAGCGGCCGGCCAGGACATTGGGGATGCGGGGCTTGGCAGTCACGTGGATGGATTCTACTTGGGCCCCGGCTGTGCGTTTACGCAGGTAGGGGACCCGGCCGGGATTGTGCCTTGCTACGAGAGCGAGCGGGGGCGGGCGAAAGCTGGTGCGGGCGGGCCGGGGTGGCCGCAACCCGCCCCCGTGAGGCCCGCCCCCGGTGGCGGGCAAGACGCCCCCTAGATGAGCCGGTCGCCCGCCGGAGCCTCGTACGGCAGCAGTTCCGGGCGCTTGGCCGGCCGTCCGTCCCCGCTGGAGCGGCCCGTCAGGCGCCGGCCGACCCAGGGGAGCAGGTGCTGCCGGGCGAAGCTGAGGTCCTGGGAGCGGCGCGCGGTCCAGCCGGGGGGCACGGCGGGCGGCAGGTCGGCGTTCCAGTCGGCCTCGGACGGCAGGCCCAGGGTCTGCCAGACGGCCTCGGCGACCCTGCGGTGGCCTTCGGCCGTCAGGTGCAGCCGGTCCACGTCCCACATCCGCTGATCCCCGAGCGCGGGGGACCCGTACAGGTCGACCACGAGGGCGCCGTGCCGCGCGGCGAGCTCCTCGATGATGACGAAGAGCTCCTCCATGCGCGGGCGGAAACGTTCCATCACGGGGCCGTTGCGGCCCGGCGAGCGCATCAGGACCAGCGTCCCGCAGGAGGGCGCCAGCAGGCCGACGGCCTCTTCCAGGTGCCCGCGCACCCGGCCCATGTCCACCTTGGGGCGCAGGGTGTCGTTGAGTCCGCCGACCAGGGTCACCAGATCGGCGCCCATCTCGGCGGCCGCGGGCGCCTGCTCCCCGGCGATCTGGCCGATCAGCTTGCCGCGGACCGCGAGGTTCGCGTAGCGGAAGCCCGGCTCGCGGGCGGCGAGGCGGTCGGCGAGCAGATCGGCCCAGCCCCGGTAGGAGCCGTCGGGGAGCAGGTCCGACATGCCCTCGGTGAAGGAGTCGCCGACCGCGACGAAACTGGTGTACCGCGCATTCATCTCCATGGCGGGAGCGATGCTACCGCGCGGTACCCCCGTCCCGCCCGCGGGCCCGGGGGTACCGCGCGCACCGCGGCGCGCTCAGCCGGTCACGCCGAAGCGGGCCGGCCGAACAGCTCCCGCAGCACGTCCTCCATCGTGACCAGGCCCGTCATGACCCCGTCCGGACCGAGCACCGCCGCCAGGTGCGTACGGCTGCGCCGCATCGCGGTCAGCACGTCGTCCAGCGGGGTCTCCGCACGGACCTGCGCGATCGGCCGCAGCGCGGTGACCGGGAAGGGCTCGTCCCGCTCGATCGCGTCCAGCGTGTCCTTGACGTGCAGGTATCCCAGGATCCGGCCCTGGACGTCGATCATCGGGAACCGGGAGTACCCCGACTCGGCCGACAAGCGCTCCAGCCCGGCCGGCGTGATGCCCTCGCGGGCCGGAACCACCCGGTCCGCCGGCAGCACCACATCGGTCACCGGCCGCCGCCCCAGTTCCAGGGCGTCGTGCAGCCGCTCGCTGGCGCGGTCGTCGATGAGTCCCGCGTCGCTGGAGTCCTTCACGATCCGGGCCAGCTCGTCGTCCGAGAAGGTCGCCGCGACCTCGTCCTTGACCTCCACCCGCAGCAGCCGCAGCAGGGTGTTGGCGAAGGCGTTGATCGCGAAGATCACCGGCTTCAGCCCCCGGGTGAGGGCCACCAGCGGCGGGCCCAGCAGCAGGGCGGTCCGCACCGGCTCGGCCAGCGCGACGTTCTTCGGCAGCATCTCGCCGAAGAGCATGTGCAGGTACGTGGCCAGGGCCAGTGCCACCACGAAGGAGATCGCGTGGGTCAGCCCGGACGGCACCCCGAAGAAATCGAACGCCGGGGTCAGCAGGTGGGCGATGGCCGGCTCGGCCACCACGCCCAGCACCAGGGTGCACAGCGTGATGCCCAGCTGGGCCGCCGCCATGAGCGCCGACACGTGCTCCAGGCCCCACAGCACGGCGCGCGCCCTGCGGTCGCCCTGCTCGGCGTACGGTTCGATCTGGCTGCGCCGCACGGAGATCATGGCGAATTCCGCGCCGACGAAGAAGGCGTTGACGACCAGGGTCGCCAGGCCGATCAGCAACTGGACGGCGGTCATCGTGCCTCCTCCACACCATCGGCGGGGGTCGGTTCGGCCGGCGCGTGCAACAGCACCCGCGCGGCCCGCCGCCCGCTCGCGTCCACCACGTCCAGCCGCCATCCGGCCAGCTCGAGGCTGTCGCCGGCCAGCGGGATCCGCCCCAGTTCGGTCGCTATCAGACCGGCCAGGGTCTCGTACGGGCCGTCCGGCACGCGCAGTCCGATCCGCTGGAGCTGGTCGGTGCGCGCGGCGCCGTCGGCCTCGAACAGGGCGCGCCCGGAGCCGTCCTCCCCGGCCGGGGCCAGGTCGGGGGTCTCGTGCGGATCGTGCTCGTCGCGCACCTCGCCGACGACCTCCTCGACGATGTCCTCCAGCGTGGCGACACCGGCCGTGCCGCCGTACTCGTCGATGACCACGGCCATCGTCTGCTTCCCGGACAGCCGGTCCAGCAGCCGGTCCACGGTGAGCGACTCCGGTACGAGGAGGGGTTCGCGCAGCAGCTGCGAGACCGGGGTGCGGTGCCGGTCCTCGGCCGGTAGGGCCAGTACGTCCTTGATGTGGACGGTGCCGACGACGCTGTCGAGGCTGCCCCGGTAGACCGGGAACCGGGAGAGGCCGGTGGCGAGCGTCGCGTTCGCCACGTCCTCGGCGGTGGTCTGCAGGTCGAGGGCGGTGACCTGGACCCGCGGGGTCATGACGTTCTCCGCGGTCAGGTCGGCGAGGTTCAAGGTCCGCATGAAGAGTTCGGCGGTGTCCTTCTCCAGGGCGCCGGCCCGCGCGGAGTGCCGGGCCAGGGCCGCCAGCTCCTGCGGGGTGCGCGCCGAGGCGAGTTCCTCGGCGGGCTCCATGCCGAACCGGCGGACCATGTGGTTCGCCGTGGTGTTCAGATGGCTGATCAGGGGCCTGAAGGCACGGCTGAAGATCCGCTGGAAGGTGGCCACCCGCCGGGCGACGGCCAGCGGGGAGGAGATCGCCCAGTTCTTGGGGACGAGCTCGCCCACGACCATCAGGACGACGGTCGACAGCACGGTGCCGAGGATCAGGGCGGTGGAGGACGCGGCGCCCGCGGACAGTCCCATGGCCTCGAAGGGGCCCTTGAGGAGGGCGGCGATCGAGGGCTTGGAGATCATGCCGATGACCAGACCGGTCACGGTGATGCCGAGCTGGGCGCCGGAGAGCTGGAACGTCAGGCTGCGGACGGCGGCCAGGGCGCTGTCGGCGCCGCGCTCGCCGCGCTCGACGGCCCGCTCCAGTTCGCTGCGCTCGATGGTGGTCAGCGAGAACTCGGCCGCGACGAAGACTCCGCAGGCAAGGCAGAGCAGCAGCGCCACGACGAGCAGGAGCACTTCGGTCATCGGTCCTTCACCTCCGTCCCATGATCAGCCAGGAGGAGGGGTGTCGCGCGCTGTCGCGGACGGGAAGGGAGGGGACTGGGAGGCTCGCCCATGGACGGACGCTCACACCTTTCATCAGGGGGAGGGGAGGAACAGCTGTCCCCATGGTAAAGGAAGGGCAAAGCGTGCGGATCATTCCTTCGGTGGACCCCGGACCCCGAGGGGCCGGACGTGATCGATCCTCGCATCCCCTCCGCTTCGGCGTACGCGAGACGGGCGGGCGTGCACCGGCTGGTGCGCGCCGAGGACGTCTCGGCAGGCGGAAGTCGCTGGCGGGCCACCGGCCGGTCGTGCTTGGCTCCGGGACATGACCGATCTGCAGATACGGGCCGCCGTGGCGGCCGACGCCGGGACCGTGCTCGCCTTCTGGAAGGAAGCGGCGGAGGGCACGTCGATCACGGACGACGCGGACGGTGTGATCCGGCTCGTCACCCGTGATCCGGACGCGCTGCTCCTCGCGGAGAGCGACGGGGTCCTCGTCGGGTCCGTGATCGCCGGCTGGGACGGCTGGCGGGCGTCGCTGTACCGGCTGGCCGTACTGCCGTCCCGGCGCCGTCAGGGGATCGCGACGGCGCTCCTGGACGCGGCCGAGCAGCGCTTCGTCGCCCTCGGGGGCCGCCGCGGCGACGCGATGGTCCTCGAAGCGAACGAGAGCGCGCAGCGGGCCTGGGCCGCGGCCGGATACCACCGGGAGGATCACTGGCGGCGCTGGGTCAAGCCGCTGGCGGAGACGGCGTGACCACCCGCACCCGCACGCGCCCCGGCATCCGGACCCGGGCCGGCGCCCTGCTGCTCGCCGCCGGAGCGGTCGCGCTGACCGGCTGCGGCACGCGGACCGCGGGGGCCGGGGACTCGCCGGAGCCCGCTGCGCCGTCCGTGGCCCCGTCCGTGGACCACGCGGCCCGGGCGGCCGAGGCGGTCGCGCGCCACGACGCGCTGTTCCCCGCGATCGCGGCGCGGTGCGCGGACGCCGCCACGGCCGCCGCGAGCCCCGGGGCCGCGGCGGGAGGGTCGCCCGCGGATCCCGAGGCGGGCAAGTACGCGGAGAACCACGCCTACAAGCAGCAGGCCCGGCTCACTCCCGGGGCCCGCTGCCGGGGCGACGCGCACGCCGCACGGATCAGGGCGGCGATGGCCGGCGGCTCCGGCGGGAAGGGTGCGCCGCACACCGTGGACGAGGTCCGCGCGCTGCTGACCGGGCTGGGCTACGGGTTCGACGCCGGCGGCGTGTACGGAACCGGGGCCGTGAACGTCTCCTTCGTCCTGTCGGTCCCCGAGAGCGGCCCGTGCGTGACGGGCCGGCTGGGCCCGCCGCTGACCGTGGAGGCGCACGGGGTGTACGCCGAGGGCGGCTGCCCGGAGCCCCGCGGAGGCCACTGAGGCGGGCGGGGTCCCGGGTGCCGGAGGGCTCGGCTCAGGTCGCGCCGGCATCGGCCCCCGAGCCGTCCCTGGCCAGGGCGAGCACTCCGGCGCAGATCAGGGACAGGCCCAGCAGCTGCGGAAGCAGCCACCAGTGGGTCCGGAGGTGTTCCTCGTACAGGAGCACGCCCAGTGCCACGCTGACCCCCGCGTCCCCGAGCGTCAGCGCGGGCTGCGAGGCGACCAGCGGGCCGCCCTGCATGGCGTGTTCGAGGAGCAGGAGGGCGCAGATGCCGGTCGCGCCGAAGGCGTAGGTCTCCCAGGAGCGCAGGAAGGCGCCGATGCCGTCCCGGTCAAGCACGTGCATCGCCGATTTCATCAGTGCGGCGGTCAGGGCGTAGCAGACGGCGGTGGCCGCGCCGAGGCATCCGGCCCGGATCCGGCCGGGCCGCCGCCGCAGGCCGATCGCGGACAGCACCGCCACCGCCACCGCGCACGCGGCCAGGGCCAGCACCCACCGGTCGGCGGGAACGTCCGTACGGTTCCCCGCCGGTGAGGCGGCCACCAGGACGATCCCGAGTCCGGCGACCACTCCTCCCACGGCGAGCCACAGCGGCCACGGCATCCGGGTCCGGGTCACCAGCGAGGCGATCAGCAGGGCGAGCGGCAGCTCCAGGACGAACAGCGGCTGTACGAGGGACAGCGCGCCCGTGGCCAGCGCGACGGCCTGCCCGGCGCCGGCCGCGATCACGGCCAGGATCCCGCCGATCCACAGCGGCTGGCGCAGCAGGTCGAGGACCAGGCCGAAGCGGAACCCGTCGCTCTGCGGCACGATGAGCGCCGCCCGCCGCTGGAGCACGGTCGCGAGGGCGTTGCTGAGCGCCGCGAACAGCGCGAAGAGGACCGGTACGAGGAAGCCCACGCCCCGATCCTCATCCGCCCCGCCGCGACTCCCCACCGCGACACCGCCGGGGGAGCGTGCGGCGGGGCCCGTTCCCCCGTCCGGCCCCAACGGGCCGGGCGGCGGGTCGCCGTACGGAGTCCCGTCGCCCGGGGCCCGCGCGTGGAGGCGGGTCAGCCGGAGGGCGCCGACCAGGTGCCGTGGAGGGGCGCGGCGAGCCAGCCGGGCGCCGAGGCGCGGAAGTCGGCCGGGGGGAGAGTGCCCGCGCCGGCCGGGACCATGCCCAGCAGGGGGAGCGCGGAGACCGAGGGCAGGTCGGCCAGATTGCAGCGGGACGCCAGGTCCGGTTCGGCCGGCCAGCTGCCGATCACCACGCCCGGGGAGGTCAGGCCGCGGGCCCGGAGGGCTTCGGCCGTCAGGGCGGTGGAGTTGAGGGTGCCGAGGCCGGCCGGAGCCACGATCAGCACCGGGGCGCCGAGCAGGCGGGCCGCGTCCGCCAGGGTGTGCCCCTCCTTGTCGAAGCGGACCAGGAGGCCGCCCGCGCCCTCGACCAGGACCAGGTCGTGGGAGAGGGCGAGCCCGCGGGCCGCCTCGGCGATCCGCTCCGGGGAGACCGTCGGGAGGCCCGAGCGCCGGGCCGCCGTGTCCGGGGCCAGGGGCTCCGGATAGCGGGCCAGCTCGGCCGTGGTGACGCCGGAGCCCGCCAGCCGGCGGACCTCCGCGGCGTCTCCGGGCTCGTCCGGGGCGACGCCCGTCTGGGCCGGCTTCAGTACGGCCACCGAGAGGCCCGCCGCGAGCGCGGCCGCGGCGACGGCCGAGGTGACGACCGTCTTGCCGATCTCGGTCCCGGTCCCGGAGACCACGAGTACCGCCATGTCAGGCCTCCTTCGCGGCCGCGACCACGGCCCGGCAGATGCGGGCCACGTCGGTGTCGGCCGTCACGTACGGCGGCATGGTGTAGATCAGGTCCCGGAACGGGCGCAGCCAGACGCCCTCCCTGACGGCCGCCGCGGTGGCGCGGGCCATGTCGACCGGGTGGTCGAGCTGGACGACGCCGATGGCGCCCAGGACCCGTACCTCCTGGACGCCCGGCAGCTCCGCGGCCGGGGCCAGGCCCTCCAGCAGGCCCGCCTCGATGCGCTTGACCTCGCCCTGCCAGTCCTGGCCGAGCAGCAGGTCGATGGAGGCCAGGGCCACCGCGCTGGCCAGCGGGTTGCCCATGAAGGTCGGCCCGTGGGCCAGGACCGGCACCTCGCCCCGCGAGATGCCGTCCGCGACCCGTTCCGTGCACAGGGTGGCCGCGAGGGTGAGGTAGCCGCCGGTCAGTGCCTTGCCCAGGCACATCACGTCCGGGGTGATCCCGGCGTGGCCGGCCGCGAACAGCGCGCCCGTGCGGCCGAAGCCCGTGGCGATCTCGTCGAGGATCAGCAGCACGTCGAACTCGTCGCACAGCTCCCGCAGCACCCGCAGGTAGCCCGGGTTGTGGAAGCGCATGCCGCCCGCGCCCTGGACCACGGGCTCCACGATCACGGCTGCCAGCTCCTGCGCGTGCGCGGAGAACAGGGAGCGCAGGTGGGCGACGTAGGCCTCGTCCACGGGAGCGGAGAAACCGCTCGGCGGGACGTCCGCGAACAGCTGGCGCGGGAGGATGCCCGACCACAGCTCGTGCATGCCGCCCTCGGGATCGCAGACGGCCATCGGCTGCCAGGTGTCCCCGTGGTAGCCGCCCCGCCAGGTGAGCAGGCGGGTCTTCCCGGGGCGCCCCACCGAACGCCAGTACTGCAGGCACATCTTGACCGCGACCTCGACCGAGACCGAGCCGGAGTCGGCGAGGAAGACGTGCTCCAGGCCGGCCGGGGTGAGCTCGACGAGCTTGGCGGCCAGCCGGACGGCGGGCTCGTGGGTGAGCCCGCCGAACATCACGTGCGACATCCGGCCGAGCTGGCCGGTGACGGCCTCGTTCAGCACCGGGTGGTTGTACCCGTGGATCGCCGACCACCAGGAGGCCATGCCGTCGACCAGCTCGTCCTGCCCCTGCGAGGGCTCGGCCAGCCGCAGCCGGACCCCCGAGGCGGAGGCGACGACGAGCGGCTCCTGCCGCCCGGGCATCGGGCCGTACGGGTGCCAGACGTGCTGCCGGTCCAGCGCGAGCAGTTCGGCGGCCGGCAGCGCGTCGGGCGAGTGGCGCTGATCAGGCATTGGGAGCGAGATCCGTTCCCGCGCCGCGGCGGCGCACCGCCACCAGGTCGGAGCGGACCTCGCCCGCCTCCGCCTGAGCCGGTACGGGTGCTTCGGCCGGAGCGGCCACGGACGCCGCCACGGAAGCCGCCACGGGGGCCTCGTGCTCGGCGTGCCCCGAGCAGCCGCCGCACGCCGAACCGCAGCCGGCCTCGTCCGCCGTGGCGGAGGAGCCGCAGACCGGGGCGCCCGCGCCCTTCGAACCGCAGCCGCCGGTGGTGGCCGCCGCCGCGACGTCGGAGCGGTGCGCGGGAAGGGTCGTCGTACCGGCGCCCTCCACCTCGAAACCGGCGTCCGCGATCATGTCGAGGTCGGCCTGTCCGGCCTGGCCCTCACTGGTCAGGTAGTCGCCCAGGAAGATCGAGTTCGCGATGTGCAGCGCCAGCGGCTGCAGGGTGCGCAGGTGCACCTCGCGGCCGCCCGCGATGCGCACCTCGACGTCGGGGCAGACGAAGCGGACCATCGCGAGGATGCGCAGGGCGCGCTGCGGGGTGAGGTTCCACTCCTTGGCCAGCGGGGTGCCCTCGAAGGGGATCAGGAAGTTGACCGGGACCGAGTCGCTGTCGAGCTCGCGCAGCGCGTAGACGACGTCGACGAGGTCCTCGTCGCTCTCGCCCATGCCCGCGATCAGGCCCGAGCAGGCCGACAGGCCGGCGGCGTGCGCCTTCTGCACCGTGTCGACCCGGTCCGCGTAGGTGTGGGTCTTGGTGATCTGGCCGTACGTGGCCTCGGAGGTGTTGAGGTTGTGGTTGTAGGCGTCCGCGCCCGCATCCTTCAGGCGTTCGGCCTGGCCGTCGGAGAGCAGACCGAGGCAGGCGCACACCTCGACGCCCTCGTTCTGCTCCTTGATGGCCGCGATCGTCTTGCCGACACGGTCCACGTCACGGTCCGTCGGACCCCGGCCGCTCGCCACCAGGCACACCCGCTTGGCCCCGCCGGCGACGCCGGCGGCCGCGGCCTGGGAGGCCTCGTCGGGCTTCAGCCACGTGTACTTGAGGATCTCGGCCTTCGATCCCAGCCGCTGGGAACAGTACGAGCAGTCCTCGGGGCAGAGCCCCGACTTCAGGTTGACCAGGTAGTTCAGCTTGACCCGGCGCCCGAACCACTGCCGGCGCACCTTGCCGGCCGCGGCCACCACGTCGAGCAGTTCGTCGTCAGAGGTCGCCAGCACGGCGAGTGCCTCTTCGCGGGTCGGCAGCTCACGCCGCAGCCCCTTGTCCACGAGGGTGTTCAGCAGGTCCATGATGCCGATCCTGTCCCACCCGGGCACTCCCGGCCAAGGAGAGATCGAACAACATGGCCGGAAGAGAGTGTGTGTATCGCCACACCTGACGCAGGGGTCACGGGCGGTTAGGGTCGGGCAGGTCTGTGGACTGCCGACAAAAACCCGAGGACCGTCGATGCCGCACCAGCACACCCCCGCCCCCGTGGACGTCTTCTCCTGGATCGACGACGCGGAGCGGGCCAGGGAGCAGGCCGGACTCGTCCGGACGCTGCGTCCGCGGCCGGCGGACTCCCCGCTCCTCGACCTCGCCAGCAACGACTACCTCGGGCTGTCCCGGCACCCGGAGACCGTACGGGGCGCGCGCGAGGCCGCCGGGCGCTGGGGCGCGGGGGCCACCGGATCGCGGCTCGTCACCGGCACCACCGAACTGCACGACGAGCTGGAACGGGAGCTGGCGGCCTTCTGCGGTTTCGAGGCGGCCCTCGTGCTCTCCTCCGGGTACGCGGCCAACCTGGCCGCCGTCACCGCGCTCAGCGACCGGGGCACCCTGGTGGCCTCGGACGCGGGCAACCACGCCTCGATCGTGGACGGTTGCCGGCTGTCGCGCGCCGAGACCGCCGTCGTGCCGCACTGCGACCCGGACGCCGCCCGCAAGACGCTCGCCGCCCACCGGGGGCGGGCGCTGCTGGTCACCGACTCGGTGTTCTCGGTCGACGGGGACGCCGCCCCGCTCGCGGCCCACGCCGAGGCCTGCCGGGCCGAGGGCGCGGCCCTGCTGGTGGACGATGCGCACGGCCTCGGGGTGCTGGGCGAGGGGGGCCGCGGTGCGCTGCACGCGGCCGGGCTCGCGGGGGCTCCCGGGGTGGTCGCGACGCTCACCCTCTCGAAGTCCCTGGGCAGCCAGGGCGGTGCGGTGCTCGGCCCGGCCAAGGTGATCCGGCACCTGGTCAACACGGCGCGGACCTTCATCTTCGACACCGGGCTGGCCCCGGCCGCGACGGGCGCCGCACTGGCCGCCCTGCGCCTGCTGGAGCGGGAACCGGAGCGCGCGGACCGCGCCCGCGCGGTGGCCGCCGAACTGTACGGGCGGCTCACCGCGTCCGGCCTGACCGCGGCCCGGCCGGACGCGGCCGTGGTGTCGGTACGGGCCCCGTCGGCTTCGGCGGCACTGCGCTGGGCCGCCGACTGCCGCGAGGCAGGTCTGTCCGTGGGGTGCTTCCGGCCGCCGTCGGTACCGGACGGCATCTCCCGGCTGCGACTGACCGCGCGGGCGGATCTCACGGGGGAGGAGATCAGCCGTGCGGTGGGGACGATCCTGAGGACCGCTCCGGCCGGAGCCACGGACCGCTGAACGGAGCCGCTACGGGCGCTCCGGTGTTCCGGGGGCCCGCGTTCCTACGTCCCGAGATCCGCACGGACGGTGACGAGGAAGCCGTGCCAGGCCGGCCCGGTGAAGAGCACGGCCGGGCCGTCCGTCCGCTTGGAGTCGCGGACGGCGAGCAGGCCGCCGCCGAGGGCGGCCGTTTCCACACAGTTGTTCATCCCGGTGCTGCGGCTGCTTCGCCGCCACCGCGCGCTGTTCAGAAGTCCGCCTGTGGATAAGGGGGTTGCGGACACGGAGGTGCCTCCTTACGCGTCGTCAGCGAGGGCGCTGATGAGATCCGACGAATCGCGGGGCGGGAGGGCGTGCGCCTGGATGGTGCGGAACGCGGCGCTGTACGCCTCAAGGTCTTCCTTCCGCTCCAGATAGAGGCTACTCGTCAAATGGTCGAGTACCACCACATCCAGATCGGCGATGTTCGGAAATGAGAAGATGACGAACGGTCCGGTGAGGCCGAGATGTCCCCCTACGCTGAACGGCAGTACCTGGAGCCGCACTTGGGGCAAACGCGACACCTCCACCAGGTGCCTCAGCTGTTCCTCCATCACCCCCGCCCCGCCGATCGCCCGCCGCAGCACCGCCTCGTCCAGGACGGCGCTCAGCTCCAGCGGCGGATCCGCCCGCAGGACCGACTGGCGCGCCAGGCGCACGTCGACCAGCGCCTCCACCTTCGGCTCCGGCAGCCCGCCCAGCGCGGCCCGGGTCACGGCCCGCGCGTACTGCGGGGTCTGCAGCAGACCCGGCACCACCGACAGTTCGACGGTGCGGGCCGACCGCGCGCCCGCCTCCAGGCTGATGAAGTCCCGGTACTCCTGCGGCAGCAGCCCCCGGTAGTCGTGCCACCACTGGCGCCCGCGGCCGGTGTCCTCGTCCGGGGCGGGGCCCGCCGCCGAGGCCGAGAGGGCCTCCAGCAGGGCGCGCTGCTGCGCGCTCACGACGTCCTCCCCGTAGACGTCGAGCAGGATCCGGATGTCCTCCACCTTGACGCCGCTGCGCCCCGTCTCGATGCGGCTGATCTTCGACTGGTGCCATCCCGCGAGCCGGGCCGCCTCACCGCTGGTGAGTCCGGACCGGTCGCGTAGGGCACGCAGCTCCTCGCCGAGCTTGCGCCGGCGCACCGCGGGACCGTGCTGCACATCCGCCTCCTTCCACCGGCACAGGTCGCACCAGTCTGCCGTCCAAATACGCTCTTCCGTAGCAGAGTTCACCGCATTGAGCGACAGATATATGCATATCTTGAGGGATCGGCGGAAACGGCGGGACGATGGGTGGCACTCTGGCGTCCAGCACAGATCCGGGGCGGCTTCGCCCCGGTGGGAAAGGGACCGTCGCCATGGCAGATCACCAGGAAGCATCCGTCACTCTGCCGAGCGATCCCGCCTCGGTCGCGGCCGCCCGCCGCTACGTGGCGGAGGTGCTGGGCGAGTGGGGACTGTCCGAGGGGACCGAAGCCGCCGACAGCATCCGGCTCATCGTCTCGGAACTGGCCACCAACTCCGTGCAGCACACCTTCGGCCAGTCGCCGACCTTCACCGTGGACATCCGCCTGGAGCGCGAGGAGTGGCTCCGCATCGGGGTCACCGACAGCCACCCGCGCTGGCCCAAGCGGCTCCCGGCCGCCGTCCAGCAGGACAACGGCCGGGGAATGGTCATCATCCGCTGGCTCGCCGCGGAGGCGGGCGGGCGCCTCTCGGTCAGCCCGACGGAGGACGGCGGCAAGACCGTCTGGATCGCCCTGCCCTGGACGGCCGCCGGCGCACCGGCGGGAACGCGCACCGGCTGCTGAGGCCGGTCACCCCTAAGGGTGATCCGATCGGCGGGACACTCCCTAAGCGCGCTCGGACACGCTGCGCTCGATGCACAGTTCGTTGCCCTCGGGGTCGGTCAGGGTGACCCAGCCCGTCCCGTCCTCGCGGCGGTGGTCGGCCCGCACCTTCGCGCCGAGCCCGATGAGCCGCTCGACGTTCTCGTCGCGGGTCCCGGTCACGGGCTGGATGTCCAGGTGGACCCGGTTCTTCGCGGACTTCCCCTCGGGCACCCGGACGAAGAGCACCCCGGGCACGCCCGGCTGACCCGGGACCAGCAGGATCTCGTCGTCGTCCGGCCGGTCGTCGGGGTGGAGGGGGAAACCGGTCACGGCGGACCAGAACTGCGCCAGCCGGTAAGGCTCCTGCGCGTCGAAGGTGATGTGGCGGACGGGGTTGACGAACATGCGGCTCCTCGTGGACGGCTCCGTATACGGAACCGGGCCGTGCGATGCCCGGAGTTGAACCGGGTACCTGCCCGAAACGTGGGTTAACTCGGCGGAAAAGTGCGGCCCCTAGCGTGGCGGCCACGTTCCTTCCGTCAATGGTCACCCATGAGCCGGCAAAGCGCGGGTGGGCGGGACGGAAAGCCTTTCCCTGCGTTGGGCAAGACATGCTTGGCTCGGATATGCGCAGGTCAACAAAGTGTTGAAGGCTCATAGGGTCGGACCGGCGCGATGTTGATCATGTCCCGGAAGCTTGGTGATAGCTGTGCAGCTGACCCCCCACGAGCAGGAGAGACTGCTCATCCACGTCGCCGCGGACGTGGCCGAGAGACGCCGGGCGCGGGGTGTGCTCCTCAACCACCCCGAGGTCATCGCCCTGATCACAGCGCACATCCTCGAAGGAGCCCGCGACGGGCGGACGGTGGCCGAGCTGATGGCCTCCGGGCGGACCGTGCTCTCCCGCGAGGAGGTCATGGAGGGGATACCCGAGATGATCCACGACGTCCAGGTCGAGGCGACCTTCCCGGACGGCACCAAGCTCGTCACCGTCCACGACCCCATCGTCTGAGAGCGAGTACCCGCATGATCCCCGGCGAAATCGCCTACGGGGACGGCCCGGTGCGCCTCAACGAAGGCCGGCCCGTCACCCGACTCACCGTGCTCAACTCCGCCGACCGGCCCGTCCAGGTCGGCTCGCACTACCACTTCGCCGAGGCCAACCCCGGCCTCGACTTCGACCGCGGGGCCGCCCGCGGACAGCGCCTCGACATCGCCGCCGGCACCGCGGTCCGCTTCGAGCCGGGCATCCCGGTCGCCGTGGCCCTCGTACCGCTGGCCGGACTGCGCACCGTTCCCGGACTGCGCGGGGAGACCGGAGGGCCGCTCGATGGCTGAGATATCGCGCCAGGTCTACGCCGACCTCTTCGGCCCCACCACGGGCGACCGCATCCGCCTCGCCGACACCGACCTCTTCGTCGAGATCGAGCAGGACCTCGCCGGCGGGCCCGGCCTGGCCGGTGACGAGGCCGTCTTCGGCGGCGGCAAGGTCATCCGCGAATCCATGGGACAGGCGCGCACCACCCGCGCCGAAGGAGCCGCGGACACCGTCATCACCGGAGTGGTGATCCTCGACCACTGGGGCATCGTCAAGGCGGACGTGGGCATCCGCGACGGCCGGATCTGCGGCATCGGCAAGGCGGGCAACCCCGACACCATGGACGGCGTCGACCGGGCGCTGGTGATCGGCCCGGAGACCGAGATCATCGCCGGCAACGGGAAGATCCTCACCGCCGGAGCCGTCGACGCCCACGTGCACTTCATCTCCCCGACCGTGATCGAGGAGGCCCTCTCCTCCGGCATCACCACCCTCGTCGGCGGCGGCACCGGCCCCGCCGAGGGCACCAAGGCCACCACCGTGACCCCCGGCCCCTGGCACCTGGCCCGGATGTTCGCCGCGCTGGAGGCCTACCCCGTCAACATCGGCCTGCTCGGCAAGGGCAACACCATGTCCCGCGAGGGCATGTACTCCCAACTGCGCGGCGGAGCACTCGGCTTCAAGCTCCACGAGGACTGGGGATCCACCCCCGCCGTCATCGACGCCTGCCTCACCGTCTGCGAGGAGACCGGCGCCCAGGCCGCGATCCACACCGACACCCTCAACGAGGCCGGATTCGTCGCCGACACCCTCGCCGCCATCGGCGGCCGGACCATCCACTCGTACCACACCGAAGGCGCCGGCGGCGGGCACGCCCCCGACATCATCACCGTGGTCTCCGAGCCCAACATCCTGCCCAGCTCCACCAATCCGACCCGGCCGCACACCGTCAACACCGTCGAGGAACACCTCGACATGCTCATGGTCTGCCACCACCTCAACCCGGCCGTCCCCGAGGACCTGGCCTTCGCCGAGTCCCGGATCCGGCCCTCCACCATCGCCGCCGAGGACGTCCTGCACGACCTCGGAGCCATCTCGATCATCTCCTCCGACGCCCAGGCCATGGGCCGCGTCGGCGAGGTGATCCTGCGCACCTGGCAGACCGCCCACGTGATGAAGAAGCGGCGCGGCTCCCTGCCCGGCGACGGCCCCGCCGACAACCACCGCGCCCGCCGCTACGTCGCCAAGTATACGATCAACCCGGCCGTGGCCCAGGGCCTGGCCCGCGACATCGGCTCCGTCGAAACCGGCAAGCTCGCCGACCTGGTGCTGTGGAAGCCCGCCTTCTTCGGAGTCAAGCCCGAACTGGTCATCAAGGGGGGCCAGATCGCCTACGCGCAGATGGGCGATGCCAACGCCTCCATCCCCACCCCGCAGCCGGTCCTGCCGCGCCCGATGTTCGGAGCGTACGGGCGGGCCCCCGGGCTCAACTCGGTGAACTTCACCGCCCAGGCCGCCCTCGACGACGGACTGCCCGAACGGCTCGGACTCGGCAAGGAGTTCGTCGCCATCGAGAGCACCCGCAAGGTGACCAAGGCGGACATGCGCAACAACGACGCCATGCCGAGGGTGGAGGTCGACGCCGACACCTTTACCGTCACCATCGACGGCGAGGTGGTGGAACCGGCCCCCGCGGCGGAACTCCCCATGGCCCAACGCTATTTCCTCTTCTGAGAACGGGGCCTTGCAATGAGCCTCGCCACCCTCCTCGTCCTCGCGGACGGCCGCTTCCCTGCCGGAGGGCACGCCCACTCCGGCGGGGCCGAGGCCGCCTGCAAGGCGGGCCGGATCCACGACGCCGCCACCCTGGCGGAGTTCTGCCGGGGACGGCTGCACACCGCCGGGCTCGTCGCGGCCGCACTCGCCGCGGCGGCCGCCCTCGGGA
Organism: Streptomyces sp. NPDC051563; assembly: GCF_044454225.1. Classification (NCBI taxonomy): domain Bacteria; kingdom Bacillati; phylum Actinomycetota; class Actinomycetes; order Kitasatosporales; family Streptomycetaceae; genus Streptomyces; species Streptomyces sp. NPDC051563. The sequence goes on along the minus strand of NZ_JBITDL010000024.1, from coordinate 26,177 downwards.
TCGACCCGGCGGCCCTCGACGAAGCCGCCGACGCCCGGACCCCGTCGCCCGCGCTGCGCACGGCCGGGCGGCGGCTCGGGCGCCAGCTGATGCGGGCCGCCCGCGCCACCTGGCCCGGCGCGGAACTCGACGCCCTGGCGGCCGCGTACCCGCGCGGGGCGCACCAGCCCGTGGTGCTCGGCGTCACGGCCCGGTCGGCGGGGCTCGGGCCGCTCGACGCCGCGCACGTGGCGGCGTACGAGAGCGTGAGCGGGCCGGCCACCGCCACCGTGCGCCTGCTCGGCCTGGACCCCTTCGAGGCGACCCGGGTCCTGGCCGGGCTCGCCCCCGACCTGGACTCCGTGTCCCGGCTGGCCGAGCGGGCCGCGCTGCGGGCCCGCGCCGACGGCACGCACACCCTGCCCGCGGCCTCCTCGCCGCTGCTGGACATCGCGGCGCAGGCCCATGCCGACTGGCCGGTACGGCTGTTCGCCTCCTGATCCGGCGTACGCCCCGCCCCGCCTCCTGTACGCCCGGCCCGTACGCCTCACCCCGTACCCCGGCCCGTACGCCCCACCCCCGCACCCCTGCCCGCTTCAGCACAAGGAGCCAGCCATGCACCTCGACCACGCGGTGACCTTCCCGCACCGCCATACCCACGGCGCCGAGCCGCTCCGGGCCGACGGGACCCGCCGGGCCCTGCGCATCGGCCTCGGCGGGCCCGTCGGCTCCGGCAAGACCGCCACCGTCGCCGCCCTCTGCCGGGCCCTGCGCGCGGAGCTGTCCATGGCCGTGGTCACCAACGACATCTACACCCGCGAGGACGCGGAGTTCCTGCTCCGCGAAGCCGTCCTGCCGCCCGAGCGGATCAGCGCCGTGGAGACCGGCGCCTGCCCGCACACCGCCATCCGCGACGACATCTCCGCCAACCTGGAGGCCGTCGAGGAACTGGAGGAGGCCTTCCACGGGCTCGGACGGCTCGACCTGATCCTCGTGGAGTCCGGCGGGGACAACCTCACCGCCACGTTCTCCCGGGGCCTCGTCGACGCCCAGATCTTCGTCATCGACGTGGCCGGCGGCGACGACATCCCGCGCAAGGGCGGCCCCGGCGTCACCACCGCCGACCTGCTCGTCGTGAACAAGACCGACCTCGCCCCGTACGTCGGCTCCGACCTGGGCCGGATGGCCAGCGATGCCGCCGAGCAGCGCGGTGAACTGCCCGTCGCCTTCCAGTCCTTGCGCAGCGAGGAAGGGGTGGCCCCGGTGGCCGCCTGGGTGCGCGAGCGGATCGCCGCCTGGACCAGCCGGTGAGCCCTGCCGCGAGCCCTACGGTGATCCCCGCGGCCATCCCGGAAGGGACGACCCCTCCGGCCGGCCTGCGGGCCACCGCCAGGATCGGCGCCGTGGCCGACGGCCGGGGCTCCACCGCCCTGCCGCTGCTGGCCGGTGAGGGGCCGCTCGCCCTGCGCCGCACCCGGGGCGGGCCCGGCGAGGCCGGCGTCATGCTGGTCGGCGCCATGAGCGCCCCCCTGGGCGGCGATCAACTCAGGGTCGAGGCAACCGCCGGGCCGGGCGCGCGGATGGTGCTCCGGTCGGCGGCCGCCACCCTGGCCCTGCCCGGCCGGCACGGGGAACCCGCGCGGTACGACGTACGGCTGCGGCTCGCGGACGGCGCCGCGGTGCGCTGGCTGCCGGAGCCCCTCGTCTCGGTGCGCGGCAGCGACCTGCGGGTCTCCACCCGGGCCGAACTGGCGCCCACCGCCCGGCTCCTGCTGCGCGAGGAGCAGGTGCTCGGCCGCACCGGGGAGGCCCCGGGCCTGCTGCGGTCCCGGCTCACCGTGACCCGGGACGGGAAGCCGCTGCTGGACCAGGAGCTGGCCTGCGGACCCGGCGCGCCCGGCGGCTGGGACGGTCCGGCGGGACTCGCGGGCCACCGCGCGCTGGGCCAGCTGATCGTGGTGGACCCGGAGTTCGCGAAGTCCCCGCCGCAGGCCGGGATGCTGGGGGAGTGCGCGGCGCTCACCCCGCTGGCGGGCCCCGCCGTCCTGGTCACGGCCCTGGCCCCGGACGCCCTGCGGCTCCGCGAACTCCTCGACTCCGCCTGCGCCGACCACGGTTGGTGAGCCCGGGCGGCGGCCCCGGCCGGGAGCCGGCGAACCCGGGACGAACCCGACACCGCTCAGCGGTACACGCATTTCCGGATATCGGGTTGGCAAAGAACCGCCCCGTGCTCTGTCGCCCGCTCCCGGTCAGGCGGAAGTATCCCCTGCACATGCCGACGCACATCCACACCGGCACGAACCACGCCGCCCACGGCGGCAGATGACGCAGGGGGAACAACCACGTGATACGCAACGCGGCGCTGGGGAGCGCCGCCACTCTGATCACCGGCACGCTGGCGGCGAGCCTGCTGCTCGCTCCGTCGGCGTCGGCCACCCAGATCTCCGAGTCCGGGTCCTACGGCCGCGACAGCCAGATCGCCGAGACGATCGGCACCTCGATCGCCGCCGCCCGCGCAGCGCGCACCGGGATCGACTGGAAGGACTGTCCGGCCGACTGGGGCTTCGAGAAGCCCATCCAGTGCGGCTACGTGAAGGTCCCGCTGGACTACAGCAAGCCGTTCGGCAAGACGATCGACCTCGCGGTCGACCGCGCCGTCAGCACCGGCACCAAGGACGAGCGCCAGGGCGCGCTCCTGTACAACCCCGGCGGTCCCGGCGGTTCGGGCATGCGCTTCCCCCGGCGCGTCACCACCAAGAGCCCGCTGTGGGTCAACACCTCCAAGGCCTACGACTTCGTCGGCTTCGACCCGCGCGGCGTCGGCCACTCCGCGCCGATCTCCTGCATCGACCCGCAGGAGTACGTCAAGGCCCCCAAGGCCGACCCGGTTCCGGACAGCAAGGCCGACAAGAACGCCCAGCGCAAGCTCGCCGAGGAGTACGCGGACGGCTGCAAGGAGCGCAGCGGCGAGATGCTGCCGTTCATGACCACGCCGAACATCGCGCGTGACCTGGACGTCATCCGTGCCGCCCTCGGCGAGAAGAAGCTGAACTTCATCGGCGTCTCCTACGGCACCTACATCGGCGGGGTCTACGCGACCCTGTTCCCGAGCCACGTGCGCCGCATGATCGTGGACAGCGTCGTCGACCCGGACCGCGACAACATCTGGTACGAGGCCAACCTCGGTCAGGACATCGCCTTCCAGACGCGCTGGAACGACTGGGAGGACTGGGTCGCCAAGAACGACGCCTCCTTCCACCTCGGCACCACCCGCGCCGCGGTCGAGGCCAAGTGGCTGACGCTGCGCGCCAAGGCCAAGGCCAACCCGCTCGGCGGGATCGTCGGACCGGCCGAGCTCATCGGCTTCTTCCAGAGCGCCCCGTACTACGACTCCTCCTGGGTGCCCGTCGCCCAGACCTGGGCCGCGTACGAGGCCGGCGACACGCAGGCGCTGATCGACGCCATCGCCCCCGACATGAGCGACACCGCGGGCAACGCCTCGGCGGAGAACGGCAACGCCGTCTACACCGCCGTGGAGTGCGCCGACGCCAAGTGGCCCACCAGCTGGTCCAAGTGGGACCGGGACAACACCAAGCTGCACGCCCAGTACCCCTTCATGACCTGGGCCAACGCGTGGATGAACCTGCCCTGCGCCACCTGGAAGTCCAAGCAGCACAACGCGATCGAGGTCGGCGCGGGCAAGCACAGCGGCCTGCCGCCGGTGCTGATCGTGCAGTCCGAGCGTGACGCCGCCACGCCGTACAAGGGCGGGGTCTCCCTGCACAACCGGCTGGCCGGCTCGCGTCTGATCACCGAGCAGAACGCCGGCTCGCACGGGGTCACCGGCCTGGTGAACCCCTGCATCAACACCCGGGTGGACACCTACCTGCTCACCGGCCAGGTCGACGCGCAGGACGTCAAGTGCGCCCCGCACGCCACCCCGGTGGCCCCGGCCCCCGTCGCCGCCAAGCTGATCGCGCCGGCCCCGGCCGCCGACCAGCGGGTGATCGACGAGCTCCCGGCCATCCGCTAGCCGGACCGGGCGGCACCCGCTCGGCAGCACCGCACGGGAGAAGGCTCAGCGCGTCCTGCGCCGGGCCTTCTTCCGTGCTTCCTCTTCCTCCGCCTTGACCTCGGCGGCGTACCGGTCCACGTACTCCTGGCCGGACAGCGCGAGGACCTCGTACATGATCTCGTCGGTGACGGCCCGCAGCACGGCGCGCTCGCCCTCCATCCCCTCGTACCGGGAGAAGTCCAGCGGCCGCCCGAAGCGGATCGTGACCCGGCGGATCTTGGGGATCTTCTGTCCGGGCGGCTGGATCTCGAAGGTCCCGACCATCGCGCACGGGACCACGGGCACCCCGGCGCCCAGCGCCATCGCCGCCACGCCCACCTTGCCCTTGTACAGCCGCCCGTCGTGCGAGCGGGTGCCCTCCGGGTAGATGCCGAGCAGTTCGCCCTTGGACAGCACCCCCAGTCCCTCGCGGAGCGCCGCCTGACCGGCGTCCTTGCCGGAACGGTCGACGGGGATCTGGCCGGCGCTGCGGAAGAAGGCGGCCGTGAGCCGTCCCTTCACTCCCGGTCCGGTGAAGTACTCGGCCTTCGCGAGGAAGGTGATGCGGCGCTTGAGGATCGCGGGCATCAGGAAGTGGTCCGAGAAGGAGAGGTGGTTGCCCGCGATGATCGCGGCCCCGTCCTCCGGGATGTTCTCCAGTCCTTCGATGCGGGGCCGGAACAGGAGCCGCAGCAGCGGCCCCAGGATCACGTGCTTGAGCAAGTGGTAGAACACCAGGCGGCTCCCGTCGACGTCCCTCGGTCACGGACATCCTACGGACGGCCCGCCGGGGGGTGGAGGGCGCTGGTACTCAGGTAGCTGCTCAGGTACCGCCCGAGGCAGCCATTCCCGCGGTGAGGAGCCCCAGCACGACCCAGCCGAACCACAGCCAGCCGTTGCTTCCCAGGGCCACGGAATACGTGGCGATCGCCACCAGAGAGGCGAAGGTCATCACTGCCATCGCCTTCACGGATCCGGTCATGCCCCATGGTGGCGCCTCAGGGTGCTCCGGCGCTACTGGCCACGCGCTTGGAGCGAAGCGAGATAGGAGTTGTAGGCCGCCAGCTCCTGGTCCCCGTTGCGGTCCTCGGAGCGGTCGGAGCGCTTCGCCGCCCGCTGTTCCGAGTGGTACCACTGGTAGACCAGCGCGATCAGCACCAGCACCGAGGGCACCTCGCTGAAGGCCCAGGCGATGCCGCCGCCCCACTGCTGGTCGAGCAGCGGGTCGATGCCCAGGGACGCGGGCGGGTTCGCGTACGTCTTGATCATCGGCTCGCTCGCCATCATCAGCGCGATGCCGAAGAAGGCGTGGAAGGGCATTCCGGCGAACAGCTCCAGCATCCGCATCACGTAGCCGGGGCGGTGCGGGCCCGGGTCCACGCCCATGATCGGCCAGAAGAAGACGAGGCCGACGGCGAGGAAGTGCACCATCATCGCGATGTGACCGGTCTTCGACCCCATCAGGAAGTCGAAGAGCGGGGTGAAGTACAGGCCGTAGAGGCTGGCGATGAACATCGGGATGGTGAACACCGGATGGGTGATCACCTTCATGTACCGGCTGTGCAGGAGCATCAGGAGCAGCTCGCGCGGACCCTTGTGACCGCGGGCCGCCGGCGCCAGCGCGCGCAGCGCCAGCGTCACGGGCGCGCCCAGCAGCAGCAGGATCGGGCTGAGCATGCTGATCACCATGTGCTGGACCATGTGCACGCTGAACATGACCATGCCGTAGTCGTTCAGCTTGGTGCACATCACCAGGGCCACGCTCAGCACGCCGATGGTGAAGGAGACCGTCCGGCCGACCGGCCAGGCATCCCCGCGGCGGCGCAGCCGCACCACGCCCCACCCGTACAGCGCGAGGCCGAGGACCGAGCCGATCAGGAAGAAGGCGTCGAAGGAGAACTCCAGCCCGCGCCCGAGAGTGAAGGGCGGCAGGTCCATGTCCATGTGGTCCATGTCCATGGCGCCGTGCGCGAGGTAACTCAATCTCTTCACTCCCTTGACCCGTGGTGCCCCACCACAGTAATGCCGCCCCCGGACGGGAATCGTCCGGGGGCGGCCCTTACGGGAGTGACGCGGAGAAAGGGGGAAAGATCACAGAACGTTCTGCGCCTCGTCGTAGCGCTCGGACGGGACCGTCTTCAGGGTCTGCACGGCCTCGTCGAGGGGCACCATCACGATGTCCGTGCCGCGCAGCGCCGTGAGCATCCCGAACTCGCCCCGGTGGGCCGCCTCCACCGCGTGCCAGCCGAAGCGGGTCGCCAGCACCCGGTCGTACGCGGTGGGCGTGCCGCCGCGCTGGACGTGGCCCAGGATGACCGGGCGGGCCTCCTTGCCGAGACGCTCCTCCAGCTCGACGGCGAGACGGTTGCCGATGCCGGCGAAGCGCTCGTGGCCGTACATGTCGGTGCCGCCGCTCTCCAGGGCCATCGAGCTGCCCCCGGCGGGCTTGGCGCCCTCGGCGACCACGACGATCGCGAAGCGCTTGCCCTGCTGGAAGCGTTCGCCGACGATCGCCGTCAGCCGCTCGATGTCGAAGGGGCGCTCCGGTACGACGATGGCGTGCGCGCCGGCCGCCATGCCCGAGTGCAGGGCGATCCAGCCGGTGTGGCGGCCCATGACCTCCACGACCATCACGCGCTGGTGGGACTCCGCGGTGGTCTTCAGCCGGTCCAGGGCCTCGGTGGCGACCCCGACGGCGGTGTCGAAGCCGAAGGTGACGTCGGTGGAGGCGATGTCGTTGTCGATGGTCTTCGGGACCCCGACGATCGGCAGACCGCCCTGCGAGAGCAGGTTCGCGGCCTTCAGGGTGCCCTCGCCGCCGATCGGGATGATCGCGTCCAGGCCGAGGTCGGCGACGTGGCCGCGGGCCCGCTCCACGCCGTCGCGCAGATGGGCGGGCTGGACCCGGGAGGAGCCCAGAATCGTTCCGCCACGGGCCAGGATGCCGCTCACGGCGTCCAGGTCGAGCTTGCGGTAGTCGCACTCCAGCAGGCCGCGCCAGCCGTCGTGGAAACCGATGACCTCGTCCCCGTGGTCGACGACGGCGCGGTGCACGACGGAGCGGATGACGGCATTGAGCCCGGGGCAGTCGCCTCCGGAAGTGAGCACACCAATGCGCATGGCAGGAGGACCTTTGCAACGTGGGCCGACGACCGGACCACGTCGTCCGGTTGGAACTACCCAGCACCCTACAAGCGGATCGAGGGTGGACTGAACCATCCTCCACATGCTGGTCAGATCCGTCGTACGAAAACACGTCGGCCCGGACCCCAGCAGGGGAATCCGGGCCGGACGGCGGGTACGGCGAGGGCTACGCGGGCTGCGTGGCCGCCGCGATCCGCTCGGCGCGCAGCGCCTCGTACCAGCGGTCGTCGATGGGCGGCAGCGCGTTCACGTCGAGGGCCAGCTTCAGCAGCAGGTCCGCGATCAGCGGGTTGCGCGCCAGCACGGGACCGTGCATGTACGTGCCGAACACCGTGTCGTTGTACGCGCCTTCGGTGCCGTCACCGGTGCCGTTGCCCCGGCCCATCGTGACCCGCGCGAAGGGCTTGGCCGTCGGGCCGAGGTGGGTGACGCCCTGGTGGTTCTCGAAGCCGGTCAGCTGCGGCAGCCCGAGCCGCGGGTCGATGTCGCCGAGCACGTCGCCGACGCACCGCTCGCCCTCGCCGCGCACGGTCACCACGTCCAGCAGGCCGAGGCCCTCCTGGCGCTGGCCGACGTCGTTGACGAACTCCTGCCCCAGGATCTGGTACCCGGCGCAGACGGAGAAGACGATCGCCCCGTTCGAGACGGCCCGCTCCAGACCGCCGTCGCGCAGCAGCCGCTCGGCGGCCAGCCGCTGCGGCCGGTCCTCACCGCCGCCGATCAGGTAGATGTCGCCCGAGGTCGGGATCGGCTGGTCGCTGCGCACGTCCACGCGCTGCACGTCCAGGCCGCGCCGGCGGGCCCGGCGCTCGACGACCAGGGCGTTGCCCTGGTCTCCGTACGTGCTGAGCAGGTCGGGGTAGACCCACACCAGACGCAGGCTGTTGTCGCTCATGCTCTTGTCCTTATGGGTACTAGTTGCCGACGCGGCGGCGCACGTCCTGGAAGGCGGTGTAGTTGGCGATCAGCTCGATCTGTCCGGGCGGCGCGAGCTGCACGGCCTCGTCGAGGGTCTCGCACACCCGGAAGTCCAGGCCCGCGACCTCCAGGCGGACCGCCAGGTCCAGCTTGCGGTCGCCGATCACGAAGATCGGGTGGCCGGCGAGCCGCGGGTAGTCCACGTCCCACAGCCACGAGGTGTCCGTACCGTCCGCACCGCGCGCGTTGACCGACAGGATCACCGGGGTCGGCGGCGGGTCGATGAGGGAGAACGTCTCCAGCCAGCCGGCCGGGTTCTTCGCGAGCAGCAGCCGCAGTTCGCGGCCCTGGAAGCTCACCACGTCGTAGCGTCCGGCGACGGCCTGCACCTGGTACATCCGCTCCAGCGCCACCTGCGGGGGGACGCCGAAGACGGCTGCCACGGCGGCCGAGGTGGCCGCGTTCGCCTTGTTGGCGCGGCCCGGCAGCTGGAGGCTGATCGGCCAGGCGCTGCCGTGCGGGTCGAGCACGTGGTCACCGGAGAGCACCCAACTCGGGGTGGGACGCCGGAAACCGCACTCGCCGCAGAACCAGTCGTCGCCCGGACGCTGCATGACGCCACCGCAGGAGGGGCACGACCAGGCGTCGTCCTTCCACTCCTGGCCGGCCGCGACCCACACCACGTTCTGCGAGGAGGAGGCGGCCCACACGATGAGCGGGTCGTCCGCGTTCGCGACGACGACCGCCTTGGAGCCCGAGAGGCCCTCGCGCCACTTCTCCGCGAGCATGCGGGTCTCGGCGGCGCGGTCCAGCTGGTCGCGGGAGAGGTTCAGCAGGGCGATCACCTTGGGGGTGACGTCCCGGGCCACTCCGGCCAGGTACTTCTCGTCCACCTCGATGACGCCGTAGCGGGCGTCCGAACCGCCCGCCAGGGCGGAGGTGATGCCCGCGGGCATGTTCGCGCCCAGAGCGTTGGAGACGACCGGACCGCTGGCCCGCAGGGCCTCCGCGATGAGCCGGGTCGTCGTGGTCTTGCCGTTCGTCGCCGAGACGAGGACGACGTCGAGATGCTGCGCCAGCGCGCCGAGGAGATCGGGGTCGAGCTTGAGCGCGACCTTGCCTCCGATCACCGATCCGCTTCCGCGTCCCGCGGCCCGCGACACCGCCGCCGCGGCCTTGCCCGCCGTCACGGCCAGCTTGGCCCGCGGCGAAAGCGGCTCCGTGTTGCCTGCCATCGTCCCTTGTCCTCCTTGCGTCGGTCGCCCCCAGCCTATCCATGACCTGCCCGCGCCCTGACCGCGGCGCCCCCGGTCTGCCGAAGATCTCCTCATATAGTCGCCCGTCGTACCCTTACGGCCATGCGACAGCGTCCCCTCCCCGGCACCTCCGGCATCGTCCGCACCATGAGCCTGCTGGGCGACCCGGTGCTCCATTCCGCTTGCGCGGAGGTCACCGAGTTCGGCCCGGCCCTCGACCGGCTCATCGAGGACATGTTCGCCACGATGTACGCCGCGCAGGGCGTCGGTCTCGCCGCGAACCAGATCGGTGTCGGGCAGCGGGTGTTCGTATACGACTGCCCCGACGACGAGGACGTCCGCCACGTCGGGCACATCGTCAACCCGCGCCTGGTGTCCGCGGACGGGGACGAGTTCATCGGACCCGAGGGCTGTCTGTCCCTGCCGGGGCTGGAGGCGGGGACGCTCCGCTACGACAGCGCGGTGGTGGAGGGCGTGACCTCGGACGGGGCGGCCGTGCGGGTGGCGGGGACGGGGTTCTTCGCGCGGTGCCTGCAGCACGAGTGCGATCACCTGGCCGGTGGGGTGTACGCGGACCGGGTGACCGGGCTGCGTGCCCGTCGTCTGCGGCGGGCCATCCGCAAGACGGACTGGGGTCTCGCGGGGCTGCGCGCGCTGGGGGAGTGAGCCCGGCGGGGCCGGGGTTCCCGGGGCTCCGCCCCGGACCCCGCGCCTCGAACGCCGGCGGGGCTGGATTCGGCCCAGGCGGGGCCGGATGCGTCCGCGGCGGCGGGCGGGCTAGAAGCCCGGGCCGTCCGCTCGGTTGCCGGCCGTGGCCAGGCGGCCCCAGAGGAGGTCGGTGAGGGCGCTGACGAGTTCGGCGCGGTCGCAGGGGCGTTCGCCGAGCCACCAGTCGCCCGCGGCGTGCATCATGCCGACGATGCCGTGGCCCCAGACCCGGGCCAGGCGTTCGCCGCCGGGGCCGAGGTCCACGCGTTCGCCGATCACCTGGGCCAGCTCCTCGCCGAGGCGGCGCAGCAGCGGGGCCGAGTGCAGGCCGACGTCGAAGCCGCGTTCCGGGGTCTGCGAGTCCTCGGCCGGGTGCATGAGGAAGCGGTAGACCTGGGGGCGTGCCTCGATCGCGGCGAGATAGGTGTCGAGGGTGGCCTCCACCCGCCTGCGCCGTTCGGCCGGGGCGTCCAGGGCCGCGCGCAGCGAGTCGAGCAGGGCGTCCGTGTGCCGGACGGCCAGGGCCTGGTAGAGGCCGGCCTTGTCGCCGAAGTGGCGGTAGAGGATGGGCTTGGTGATCCCGGCCTCCGCCGCGATGGCGTTCATGGACGCCTTGGGCCCGTCCCTGAGGACGACCCGGTCGGCGGCCTCCAGCAGCTCCCGCCGCCGGCGCTCGGCCGCTCCCGGCTCGCCGGCCTGCCGTGTGGTCTCCATGCCGTGTCACTCCCCGCCCTTGCGATGTCCTGAGGCCCACGCAACGTAACACCCCGCACACCCTGGTGATCTCATCGGCGGTCGGTCATCGCTGCTGCTTGACAGTGCTTACCGGCCGGTAACAGACTGGAGTCGGAGTAGGGGTTACCGTTGGTAACATCTCCTCGGCAACCGGCTGTACGGCAGGCGAGACGAAAGATGGAGGGGACATGGCGGAGTTCACCATGGATCTGAACGACGACCAGAAGCAGGTCCGGGACTGGATCCACGGCTTCGCCGCCGACGTGATCCGCCCCGCGGCCGCGGAATGGGACGAGCGCGAAGAGACTCCGTGGCCCGTCATCCAGGAGGCCGCCAAGGTCGGCATCTACTCCCTCGACTTCTACGCCCAGCAGTTCTTCGACCCCACCGGCCTCGGCATCCCGATGGCCATGGAGGAGCTGTTCTGGGGCGACGCGGGCATCGCCCTGTCGATCGTCGGCACCGGACTCGCCGCGATCGGCGTCGTCGCCAACGGCACCGAGGAGCAGATCGGGACCTGGATCCCGCAGATGTACGGCACCCCCGACGACGTGAAGGTCGCCGCCTTCTGCTCCTCCGAGCCCGACGCCGGCTCCGACGTCGGCGCGATGCGCACGCGCGCCGTGTACGACCAGGCCACCGACGAGTGGGTGCTCAACGGCACCAAGACCTGGGCGACCAACGGCGGCATCGCCAACGTCCACATCGTGGTGGCGGTCGTCGACCCGGAGCTGGGCACCAAGGGGCACGCCTCCTTCATCGTGCCGCCGAACACCCGGGGCCTGTCCCAGGGGCAGAAGTTCAAGAAGCACGGCATCCGCGCCTCGCACACCGCCGAGGTGGTGCTGGAGGACGTACGGATCCCCGGCTCCTGCCTGCTCGGCGGCAAGGAGAAGCTGGACGAGCGGCTCGCGCGGGCCCACGAGCGGGCCAGGGCGGGCGGCGGGGAGCGCGTGAAGAACGCGGCCATGGCCACCTTCGAGGCCTCCCGCCCCGCCGTCGGCGCCATGGCGGTCGGTACGGCGCGCGCCGCCTACGAGGTGGCGCTGGACTATGCGAAGACCCGTACGCAGTTCGGCCGGCCCATCATCGACAACCAGGGCGTCGCCTTCCAGCTCGCGGACATGCGGACCTCCATCGACGCGGCCCGGCTGCTGGTGTGGCGGGCCTCCTGGATGGCGGTCGCGGGCAAGCCCTTCACCTCGGCCGAGGGCTCGATGTCCAAGCTGTTCGCGAGCGAGACCGCCAAGAAGGTGACCGCCCAGGCGGTCCAGATCCTCGGCGGCAACGGCTTCACCCGCGAGTACCCGGTGGAGCGCATGCACCGCGACAGCGCGATCTACACCATCTTCGAGGGGACGAGCGAGATCCAGCGGCTGGTCATCGCCCGCACCCTCTCGGGCATGCCGATCCGCTAGCGCGGGACTCCGACGGAAGGGCCCCCGGCGCCACGAGGCGCCGGGGGCCCTTCCGTTGCCCGTTGCCCGCTGCCCGTTGCCCGCTGCCCGGTCAGCGCAGCGGCGTCAGGCAGTACAGGACGGTGCCCTCGGGGCTGTAGGCCGGCAGGGCCAGGAAGTCGCCGGGGGCGCAGGTCCCGCCCGGGGCCTGCGAGGGGCGGGTGGCGCGGTACTGGGCGTCCGGCGCGGCGCAGTCGGTGACGCGGAGGTTCTGGTGGCTCCAGTCGCCCTCGTTGCGGACGCACTGGCCCGACACCAGCGGGTGCGGGGTGTCGTCGCCGGCCAGCACGCCGATCAGGATCAGGGTGGGGACCGCCAGGAGGAGGAACAGGGCCGGTACGAGGAAGAGCAGTGCGGCCGGCCGGCGGCGCAGCGGCCTGCCCGGGTCGAGCGGGGGCCGGTGGCCGCCCGTCGGGGGAGCGAGCCGGCGGAAGGCCGCGCGCGGGCCGAGGTTCAGCAGCAGGGTGACCGGCGTGGCGAACAGCGACAGGGGACCCCACCAGCCCTGCCACAGGGTGTCCGCGGACATGCGGCGGTAGGTGGCGAGCCCGCAGTCCCGGCAGAACGGGCCCCGCAGGCTCAGGAACCGCATCAGCACGACCATCCCCTGATGGCCGCGCACGGTCGCCTCGGCGGCCGGACCGGCCCCGCAGAGCCGGCAGCCGTACGAGGGCCGCGGCGCGGACCAGGAGCCGTACGGCCCCGGCTGCGGCGGCACCTGCGCCGCGTGCGGCGCCTGCGGCCCGTAGGCCGCCTGAGGGCCGTAGGGGCCCGCGGACTGCGGCGGGGCGTACGGGCCCGCCGGTCCTGGCTGCTGCGGCTGCCGGGCCGCGTACGGGCCGTACGGGCCTGCCTGCGGAGGTGGCGGGGTGGCCACGGAGATCCCCCTCGGTCGCGCGGTGATCACCGGGTGCGGTGACGGGGGAACCCTAGCCGTGCTCCTCAGGGCCGCAGCAGGCGGTCCAGGGCGCGGGAGAAGAACAGCCGGGCCGCCGCCGCGACCAGCGGGTCGAAGGGGCGGCCCAGGCCGCGCACGGACAGTTCCTCGCGCCATTCGGCCTCGCAGCCGCCCCCGGGCGAGGCGCGCAGTGCGATCTCGGCCCGGCCCCGCACCACGCTGCCGTGCTTGACGAGCCGGACCAGCCCCGCCGAGCCCTCCCGCGGGGGCTGCCAGAGGGTGACTTCCATGGGGTCGTCGAAGGTGATGCTCCCCACGCCCGTACGCATGGTGAAACGGGTCCCGGTGTGCGTGGGAGGCGGTGTCTCGATGATCGCCCGGGTGAGCGGGACGGCGGCGCCGTGGCGTTCCCAGTCCGTCAGCCTGCTCCATGCCTCCTCGAGGCCGAGAAGTGTGTGGCGAATGATCCGGATAGCGGGCATGAGCGCATCGTAAGCGGGCATACACACCCTGAACTGTGCGGCGAATATGGGTTCCGCACGGGGGTGGCGATCAGCAATACTCACCGCCACCGTGGATCGCGGATTCGACCGGGTGACCACCGGCCCTCCCGCCCCACACTGCGAGGAGGTGCGCCATGTGCTCCCACCAGCCCCCCTGCCCGTCCGCCGACAGCGTCGACCACGACGCCGCCCGCACCGTGGCCTTCCACCCCGAACAGGGCTGGAATCTGCTCTGCAACGGCGCCGTGGTCTTCGACGACACAGGCGAACTGCTCCCCGACGGCCGCACGGTGGAACCCCGCCGCCCGGCCCTTGTCTGAGCGAGGAGACAGCATGCGCCAGCAGCTGATCCGCAAGCCCGTTCCGAAGCCCGCCCCCCGAGACCTGGATCTGCGTACCCCGTCGGGCAGACCCCTCCCGTACTGACGGGAGCCCCGGAGTCGCGCCACGGCGCCACCGGCCCGGCCCCTGGGGGGCCTCAGCCGGTGGACGCCGCCGCGCCGCCCAGGAAGGCGTGCTCGTACGCCTCGTCGCCGATCGCCGCCCGGGCCTGCCGTTCGCCCTGGTCGCGCACGGCCGTGAGCGACGGGGAGCCCCCCATCTGCGGCCGGCCCACCGTGCGCCACCAGGCGTGCCCCGTGCCCAGCAGCCGGGCCGCCAGCTCGCCGTCTCCCAGGGCCGCCACCGCCGCGGCCAGCAGGTCGAGGCCGAGCGCGATCCCGAAGCGGTCGCCCAGCAGCCGTTTGCCCGACAGCATCGCCCGCGCGTGCCGGGCCGCCTCCCCGTGGTGGCCGAGCCCGAACGCTGCCATGGCCAGGATGTAGTCCGCGTACGCCCGCAGCCAGCGCTCGCCCAGCTCCGCGCAGGCCTCGCGCAGGCCCCGGGCCTCCCGCTCGGCCTCCTCGAAGCGGCCGAGGTCGCACAGGGCGTAGCCGGTGGCCAGCCGGCACAGCAGCCAGCCCACGCCGCTGGTCCGCCCGCCGTGGCCCCCGCGCGCCCGGGGCCCGGCGAGCGCGAGGGCCCGTACGGGATCGCCCGGCATCAGCACCGACACCGCGTGCAGGTACGCGGCGCGCAGCTCCGGCTCGGGATCGGCCAGCGTGGCCGCGGCGGCGGTGCACGCCCTGCCGAGCTCCTGGGCCGTGGCCATGTCGCCCTGGAGCATGGTGGTGAGCCCCAGGGCCCAGACGGCCTGGACGTAGGCGGCCCCCGAGCGCGGGCCGCGGCTCAGGGCCCGTTCCAGGAAGGACCGGCCCTCGTCGACGTGGCCGCACGAGAACCAGAAGAACCAGAGCGCGCCCGCCGTCTCCAGGGCCGCCGTCGGATCCGAGCGCAGCAGGTGTTCCAGGGCGGTGCGCAGCTGCGCGTGCTCGGCGGTCATCCTGCGGTACCAGTCCACCTGGCCGGGCCCCATCCAGCCCGGGTCGGCGGCCTTCGAGAGGGCCGCGTACCAGTGGGCGTGCCGGTCGGCGACGACCCGTTCCTCCCCCAGTTCCGCCAGCCAGTCCTGTCCGTACTCGCGGATCGTGTCCAGCAGCCGGTAGCGGGCCCCCGCGCCCCGCTCCCGGGTGCACCGGACCACCGACTTGGCCACCAGGTCCGCGAGCACCCGCTCCACCCGCGAGGCGGCCAGGG
This sequence comes from Streptomyces sp. NPDC051563, assembly GCF_044454225.1. NCBI lineage: Bacteria > Bacillati > Actinomycetota > Actinomycetes > Kitasatosporales > Streptomycetaceae > Streptomyces > Streptomyces sp. NPDC051563. Next base: position 10,890 of record NZ_JBITDL010000024.1, on the reverse strand, counting down.
GGCCGCCCGAGCACACCGCGCGCGCCGCGGCCGCGTCGAAGTCCCCGGTGAACACCGAGAGCCGGGCCCACAGCAGCCGCTCGACCGGCGCGCACAGCTCGTGGCTCCAGCCGATGGCGGTGCGCATCGTCTGGTGCCGGGGGAGGCGGGCGGTGGTGGTGCCGGCGAGCAGGTCGAAGCGGCCTTCGAGGCGCTGCGCCACCTGTTCCAGGGTCCAGAGCCGCATCCGGGCGCCGGCCAGTTCGAGGGCGAGGGGGATTCCGTCCAGGCGGCGGCAGATGTCCGCGGCGAGGGCCGCCCGGTCCGGGTCGGCGAAGGCGGCCGCGGCGTGCGGGGTGGCGGCGAGGGCGCGGGCCCGGAACAGGGCGAGGGCGTCGCTGTCGGGTCCGTCGCTGGGCAGCGGGCTGACCTCGACGAGGTCCTCCCCGGGGGTGCGCAGCGGCTCGCGGCTGGTGATGAGCACCGTCAGGCCCGGTGCGGACTGCAGGAGTTCGCCGACCAGGTGGCGGCAGGCGGCCACCAGGTGCTCACAGGTGTCGAGGACGATCAGCAGTTCCTTGTCGGCCATCCACGCGCACAGTTCCTCGTCCAGGGGGCGCGGGGACTGGTGGGCGAGGCCGATGGCGTGCGCGACGGTGGTGGTGAGCAGATCGGCGTCGCGCAGCGGGGAGAGCTCCACCCACCAGACCCCGTCGCGCCGGCGCTGGCGGGGGTCGGAGGCGGCCCGCAGGGCCAGCCTGGACTTGCCGACGCCGCCGACGCCCGTGAGCGTCACGAGCCGGCGCCCGTGCAGCAGGTCGGACAGGAGGCCGAGTTCACGCTCACGGCCCACGAAGCTCGCCGTCTCCGGCGGGAGGTTTCCCGGCACGGCGCCAGAGTCTGGCGCAGGGTCGCCGTCCGCGGAATCTGCCTGATTGTTGTTGACCGAGTACTCACCGAACACGGGAGTATTCTGCGCGATCTTCTTTGCCCGTAGTGCCGTTAGGGCCAGATCGGAGGAACAGCTTGTCGGGAACGGTCCGGCCGCACGGGGTTCAGGAGGCGCCGCACGTGGTTCAGGAGGCCAGGACGAGCCGCCGTTCCGCGGAGAACGCCCCCCAGGTGCCGTCGGGCAGCCGAGCCCGGAGCTTCACCGTCCATACGGTTCCCGGCGGTTCGGCGACCGTGAGGCGGTGCTCCGCCCGGCCCGTCGGGACGGCGCCCGCGCCGAACTGGATGACCGTGGTGGGGCGGCCGTTGACGTAGAGCTCGTACTCGCTGGTCTCCCGGCCGGTCGCCGGGGGCGTCCAGGAGAGGGTGACCGCACCCGGCGAGGCGGTCGCGGTGAAATCCTCCGGCGCGGTGCCGGTCCGCTGCCCGGGCCCGGGCGGGGTGGTCACGTCGGCGGCGGGGCCGGCGGGGGAGGAGTTGTCGGCGCCGTCGCGGGCCTTGACGGTGAAGGTGTACACGCTGTCGGGGCGCAGGCCCTCCAGGACGGTCGAGGTGACGCCGGGGCCGACCGTGTGGATCCGGGCGTCGCCCTGGTAGACGTCGTAGCCGGTGACCCCGGTGTCATCGGTGGCCGCCGCCCAGGTCAGCCGGGCGGAGGTGGGGCCCAGGGGCTGCCCCTCGGTACGGGCCGGGGCGGTCGGGGGCAGCCGGTCCTCGGGTTTGGCCGCGGGGGTCGTGGCCGAGGCGGCCGGGCCGGCGGGGGAGGTGTTCCCGGCGGCGTCCCGGGCGCGGACCGTGAACGCGTAGGCCGTCTGCGGGGTGAGGCCGGTGATGTCGGTCATCGTCTTGTCGGCGGGCAGTTCGCGCACCAGCCGGTCCGCCTGGAAGACCAGGAAGGAGGTCACGCCGTCGGAGGGCGCGGGCGACTGCCACATCACGTGCACGGTGGTGGCGCTGCCGGCCTGGGCGGTGAGTCCGGCCGGGGTTGCCGGGGCCTTGGTGTCGGAGGTTCCGCAGGCCGTCAGCGCTGCCGCAAGGACCAGGGCCAGTACGGGCGTTGTCCCCCGTGCGGACGGCCGCCGGGGGCGGCTCGGGGGGTGGCGCCGGGGATGCCGTGCGGTGCTGGGTGCGGGGTCGTGCACGGCGGACGCCCTCTTCTTCCGGCTCCTCGGAAAGGTCTAGACATATATGGCATGCTCCCCGGCGGCCCGGCAAGACCCCTGCGCGGTCCCTTCCGCCCGCGGCGCCCGGTTCGTGGGCACCCGTCCCCGTCTGGCATTATTGCGAGCTCTTTGCAATAACGAAGGAAGTGCACCAGATGAAGGCCCGGACCGTACGGGGAATGGCCGGGGCGACCGCGGCCGCGGTGATCGTCGCGGGCGCGGCGGCCTGCTCGAACCCCGCAGGAGGCGCCGCGGCGGGCGCCGGGGCACCCGACTCCGCCGTGGTCGGCATAGCCACCGAGCCCGACAGCCTCAGCCCGCTGCTGGGCTACGGCAAGGACGGCAACTCGAAGATCTTCGACGGACTGCTGGCGCACGACGCCGACATGAAGCTGAAGCCCGCGCTGGCCGAAGCCCTCCCGCAGGTCTCCGCGGACGGCCTCACCTACACCTACGCGCTCCGCCGGGGCGTCCGCTTCAGCGACGGCCGGCCCTTCGGTGCCAAGGACGTCGTCTTCACCTACCGGACCATCCTCGACGCGAAGACGAACAACGCGTCCAAGTCCGAGCTCGACGCGATCGCCGACGTCACGGCGACGGGTGACGAGACCGTCGTCTTCACCCTGAAGTACCCCTACGCCCCCTTCGCCGAGCGGACCGTCCTGCCCATCGCCCCCGAGCACCTCGCGGGCGGACAGGACGTGAACAGCGGCGAGTTCACCACCAGGCCCGTCGGCACCGGACCGTACGTGCTGACCTCCTGGTCCAAGGGCGAGAAGCTGAGCTTCAAGGCCAACCCGTCCTACTGGGGCGGCGAGCCCGCGGTGAAGAAGTTCACCATGGCGGTGATCAAGGACGACGACGTGCGCGCCACCCGGCTGCGCTCCGGCGAACTGGACGGGGCCGTACTGCCGCCGAACCTGGCCAAGGGCTTCGCGGCCGACCAGGCCGGCGGCGCGGCGGGCCGGGCCGGCACGTCCTGGAAGACCTACGCCGCCAAGAGCTTCGACTACCGCAACGTCACCCTGCCGACCGAGCACCCCGTCACCGGCGACACGGCCGTCCGCCGGGCCCTGGACATCGCGGTGGACCGCGGCGCGCTGGTCGACAAGCTCCTGGAAGGCGCGGGCAAGGCCGCCTACGGGCCCGTCCCGACCGGCAGCCCGTGGTTCGCCGCCGGCACGGAGCGCACGCACGACCTGGCCCGGGCCGAGAAGATCCTCGACGAGGCCGGCTGGATCCGCGGCGCCGACGGGATCCGCGCCAGGAACGGGGTCCGCGCGGCCTTCCCGCTCTGGTACACCACCGGGGACAAGCTCCGCCAGGACCACGCCCTCGCCTTCGCCTCCGACGCCAAGAAGGCCGGGATCCAGGTCACCACAGAGTCCGGCAGCTGGGAGGTCATCGAGCCCCGGATGCGGACCGACGCCGTCCTCGCGGGCGGCGGCTCCCCGGCCGACCCGGACTTCGACCAGTACCTGACGCTGAACTCCGCGCTCGCGGGCGACGGCTTCAACAACATGGCCCGGTACGACAACCCGGCCGTCGACCAGGCCCTGCTCGACGGCCGCCGGAGTGCGGACCCGGCCGTGCGCAAGGCCGCGTACGACACGGTCCAGCGGGAGCTGGCCAAGGACCCGGGCTACGTCTACCTCACCCACATCGACCACCTCTACGTCGTGAGCGACCGGTGGGACGGACCCTCCACCCAGACCGAGCCCCACGACCACGGACTCGGGACCGGCCCCTGGTGGAACGTCGAGAGCTGGAAGCCGAAGCAGAAGTGAGCCGTCCCCGCCTCCCGGACCGCCTCCACCTGCCGCACCGCCTTCCGTGGGGGCCGATGGCGCGCATGGCGGGCCGGCGGATGCTGTTCGCCGGGCCGGTCCTGCTCGTCGTCACCTTCGGGGTCTTCGCGGTCGCCGCCCTGTCCCCCTTCGACCCCGTCAAGGCCTACGCCGGCACCGCCGGCCTCACCGCCTCGCAGGCCGGGCTCGACCAGCTGCGGGCCAACCTCGGCGTGGACCAGCCCCTGCTCGCGCGCTGGTGGGAGTGGCTCACCTCGGCGCTGACCGGCGACCTCGGCACCTCCGCCGTCATGCGCCAGCCCGTCTCCGACGTCATCGCGCAGCGGCTCGGCTGGTCGGCGCTGCTCGCACTGTGCGCCTTCGCCGTCGCCGTCCTGCTCGGCACCGCACTCGGCGTGCTGGCCGCACGCCGGCAGGGCGGGCGCCTGGACCGGGCCGTCTCCGGGCTCGCGTACACCCTCGAAGCCGCCCCGGCCTTCTGGCTGGGCCTGCTCGCCGTCTGGTTCTTCTCGGTGCGCTTGGGCGTGCTGCCGTCCGGCGGTCTCACCGACGCGGGCAGCGACGTGGTCACCGCCGGGCAGGTGGCCCGCCACCTGGTGCTGCCCGCGCTGGTCCTGGGCATCTCCCAACTGCCCTGGTTCTTCCTGTACGTCAGGCAGGGCGTTGCCGACGCACTGGAAGAGGACCCCGTACGGGGCGCCCGCGCGCGGGGCCTGGGGGAGCGGCGGGTGCTGCTCGGCCACGGGCTGCGCTCCGGCATGCTTCCGATGCTGACCCTGATCGGGTCGCGGGTGCCGGAGCTGATCACCGGCGCGCTGCTCGTGGAGACCGTCTTCAGCTGGCCCGGCATCGCCGCGGCCACCGTGCAGGCCGCGACCTCGGTGGACTTCCCGCTGCTGGCCGCGCTGACCGTGCTGGCCACGGCCGCCGTGCTGGCCGGGAACCTGCTGTCCGACCTGCTCTACGGACTGGCCGACCCGAGGGTGGGCTTCGATGGCTGACCCGATCACGACACCGATCACGACGCTGACCACGACACCGATCACGACACCGCTCGCGGCGCCGCGGCTCTGGCGCTCCCGCGGCCGCGACCGGAGCTCCACGCGGAACCTGCGGGTGCGGACCTCGGCGGCGACCGTCGTCCTGATCGTGCTGGCCGTGCTGCTCGTGCCGCCGCTGGTCCAACTGGACCAGCAGGCGGTCGACTTGTCGGCAAAACTGCTACCGCCCTCCTGGGCCCATCCCTTCGGCACCGACGACGTCGGCCGCGACCTGCTGCTGCGCTGCGTGTACGGGCTGCGGGTCTCGCTGCTGGTCGGGCTGGTGGCGGCGCTGGTCGCCACCGTCCTCGGCACGGCGGTCGGCGCGCTCGCCGGAGCGCTCGGCGGGTGGCCGGACCGGTTCCTCATGCGCGTGGTGGACGCCCTGTCCTCGATCCCGCACCTGCTGCTCGGCATCTTCATCGTCGCCATGTTCCGGCCGGGGGTGTGGCCGGTGGTCGTCTCCGTGGCCCTGACCCACTGGCTGTCCACGGCCCGCATCGTCCGCGCGGAGGTGCTCTCGCTGCGCTCCCGCCCCTATCTGGACGCGGCCGTCTCGGGCGGCGCCTCGCGGTGGCGGGTGACCGTGCGCCACCTCGTGCCCGGGGTCCTGCCGCAGGCCGGGCTCGCCGCCGTCCTGATGGTCCCGCACGCCATGTGGCACGAGTCCGCCCTGTCGTTCCTGGGGCTCGGCCTGCCCGCGCACCAGGCGAGCCTGGGCAATCTGGTCCAGTCGGCCCGCGGTTCGCTGCTCGCCGGAGACTGGTGGCCCACGCTCTTCCCCGGGCTCCTGCTGATCGTCCCGACCCTGGCCATCGCCGGGCTCGCGGGCGCCTGGCGCGAGCGCCTCAACCCCCGCCGCCGCTCGGAGCTGAGCCTGTGAAGACCCCTGTCCCGTCGGAGCCGGAGTCGGAGTCGGAGCCGGAGTCGGAGCCGGCATCGGTTTCGGTGTCCGGGCCGGAGCCGGCGCCGGCGTCGGTGCTCACGCCCGAACCGGAGTCCGTGGCCGTGTCCGCGCCGGGCTCGGTCCGGCCCGTGCTCGCGCTGGACCGGCTCTCCGTGCGCTTCCGCATGCGCGGCGGCCGGTACGTGGCAGCCGTCACCGACGCCACCCTCGCCCTGGCCCCCGGCGCATGCCTCGCCCTCGTCGGCGAGAGCGGCTGCGGCAAGTCCGTGCTCGCCTCCGCCCTCCTCGGCCTGCTCCCGGGCAACGCCGAGACCGCCGGCGCGGCCCGGCTCGCCGACGGGACCGACCTGCTCGCCCTCGACGAGCGCACCCTCGCCCGGAGCATCCGGGGCCGCCGCGTCGCACTGGTCCCGCAGAGCCCCGCCGCGCACCTCACGCCGGTCCGCACCATCCGCTCCCACCTGGAGGAGACGGTCCGCGAACTGACCGGGGCCGCCCGGGCGGAACTGCGGGAGGCCGCCGAAGCGGCGGCCCGCCGGGCCTCCTTCCCCGCCACCCACCTCGACCGGTACCCCCACGAGCTCTCGGGCGGGCTCGCCCAGCGCGCCGCCACCGCGCTCGCGCTGATCGGCGACGCGCCCGTGCTGCTCGCCGACGAGCCGACCACCGGCCTCGACCGGGACCTCGTCCACCGCACGGTCGACGAACTGCGCGCCCACACCCGGGACGCCGGCCGGGCGCTGCTGATGATCACGCACGACCTCGCGGCGGCCCACCGCATCGCCGACACCGTCGCCGTCATGTACGCGGGCCGCATCGTGGAAACGGCCCCCGCCGCAGCCTTCTTCGGCGCTCCCGGCCCCCGCCACCCCTACGCGCGCGGACTCCTCGACGCCCTCCCCGAGCGGGCCTTCACGCCCATCCCGGGAGCCCCGCCCGAACTCGGCGCGCTCCCGCCCGGCTGCGCCTTCGCCGCCCGCTGTCCGCGGGCCGACGCCCGCTGCCGGGCCGAGCGGCCCGCGCTCACCGAAGGGGTGGCCTGCCACCATGCTTGAGCTCACCGGCATCACCGCCGGCTACGACCGCCGGGTTCCCGTGGTGCGCGGGGCGCACCTGAGCCTCGCCCCGGGTGCCTCCCTCGGGCTGCTCGGCCCCAGCGGCTGCGGCAAGTCCACCCTGGCCAGGGTCGCGGCGCTGCTGCACCGGCCCGACCGGGGGACCGTGGCCTTCGACGGCCGCACCGCGGCCAGCTTCCGGCACCGGGCGCCGCGCGCCCTGCGCACCTCGGTCGGCATGGTGTTCCAGCAGCCCCGGCTGGCGGCGGACCCCCGGCTCACGCTGCGCGAGCTCGTCGCCGAGCCGCTCCGGGCCACTGGACGTCGTAGCGAAGTCGATGCGGTCGTACCCGCGTTGGCGGACCGGGTCGGCCTGGGCGGGGATCTGCTCGGGCGCCGTCCCCACGAGGTCAGCGACGGCCAGCTGCAACGGGCCTGTGTGGCACGGGCCCTGGTGCTGCGGCCGCGCTGGCTGGTGTGCGACGAGATGACCGCCATGCTCGACGCGTCGACCACCGCCGCGCTGGTCGGCGTGGTGGAGGAGTACCGGGCGGAGTCCGGCGCGGGCCTGCTGGCGGTGGGACACGATGCGGTGCTGCTCGGGCGCTGGTGCGGGCGGACGGTCCGCTGGGACGAGATCGTCAAGGACTGAAGGCCGGTCACGGACCGTCAACACCCGTTTGGCGGACACGGGTTTCGCCCGAAGAGCCCCTCTGCTGCGCCACCATGACGGCGCGTAAGGAGGTGTTCCGATGGTGATCTCCCTCTCCGTCCTCGTCCTGCTCCTCGTCCTCGCGTGGATCTTCCTGCGTGGTGGCGGCCTCAAGTTCTCGCACGCGCTCGTGTGCGTCCTGCTCGGCTTCTACCTCGCGAGCAGCAGCCTCGCGCAGACCATCCACAACGGGGTTTCGGCCACCGCGAACGTGGTCGGCGGATTCAAGCCCTGAAAGGGAGTTGATCGACTGTTGCGCCTTCGTGAATCATCCGGTTCTTCCATGGACTCCTCAGGCAGTGCGATCTAGCGTCTGGCCCCGGCGCGATGTCAGACGCAATGTCAACAAGACTGAGGACAAGGGAGGAAGTCCGGATGTTCCGAAGAGCGCTGAACTGCGCCGTGGCACCCGCTCTCGCCGCATGTGCGGTGTTGTACGGGGTCTCGCCGGCCGCCGCCGACGAGATACCCCTGGCCCCGGGCCACCGCCTGGTCAGCCATTACGAGGGCGTCCCGGCCGCGGCGGCGCCGCTGCCCGGCGAAGCGCCGCCGCAGCATCCCTTCCTCGCGCCCAACGGCCGCAGCGGCATGCACTCCGACGCGGCCGGCAGCGCCACCTCGCCCTGGTCCGGACCGCTCGGCAAGAACCCGAAGGTGACCAGCGAGAAGATCGCCGCCCTCGGCGGCGAATGCGCCACCGCCACCTTCGACTCGGGCGGCCGGCTGGTCACGGTGTGCGGCACCTTCGGCGGCTTCAAGGTCAAGCTGCTGGATCCCCGCACCCTCGCCACGCTCGCGGAGCACCAGCTCCCGCAGCGTTCTTCGACGGTCCAGGCGATCACCTCGCTCGACTTCTCGAAGATCTTCAAGGACACCTCGGGCGGCGCCTACTTCTACCTGGACAACCAGGACCGGGCGGTGCTGGCCGACTCCCGCCAGCACGTCCTGCGCCTCTCGCACGCCCAGAAGCCCGACGGAAGCTGGCAGTTCACGGTCGACGACGACTGGGACCTCACCGGCCAGGTCCCGCACGACTGCGTCGACTGGACCAACCTGTGGCCCACCGGCACCTGTGACCCGGTCACCTCGGTGATGCCCGACTGGAACGGCCGCATCTGGTGGGTCACCCGCCAGGGCCGGGTCGGCACCGTGGACCCGGCGACCTCGGTGATCCGCTCGATCCGGCTGGCGGGGGAGGAGATCCAGAACTCCTTCTCGGTCGGCGAGGACGGCGTCTCCATCGTCACCGACCACGCGCTGTACAGCTTCGCCGCCTCGGCCGACGGCACCCCCGCCGTGCAGTGGCGCGAGACCTACGACCGGGGCACGGGAACCAAGCCCGGCTCGGTCAACCAGGGTTCGGGCACCACCCCGGACCTCTTCGGCAACGGCTACGTCGCGATCACCGACAACGCCGACGACCGGATGAACGTCCTGGTCTTCAAGCGGGGCCCGGACGTGCCCGCCGGGCAGCGCCTGGTGTGCAAGGTCCCGGTCTTCGGCCCGGGCGCCTCCACCACCGACAACTCCCTGATCACCTGGGGCAACAGCATCGTGGTCGAGAACAACTACGGCTACGAGAACGTCACCTCGCTGGTCCTCGGCAAGTCGGTGGTCGGCGGCGTCAGCCGCATCGACGTGCGCGCCGACGGCAGCGGCTGCGACACGGTCTGGCAGAGCGCGATCCGCTCGCCCTCCGTGGTCCCCAAGCTCTCCACCGCGAACGGGCTGCTCTACTTCTACGAGAAGGAGCCGAACGCCTGGGGGATCGACGCCTGGTACTTCACGGCCGTCGACTTCCGCACCGGCGAGCGCCGCTGGCGCCGGCTGACGGGCACCGGTCCGCTGTACGACAACAACTGGGCCCCGATCACCCTGGGCCCCGACGGAACGGCCTACGTCGGCGTCTTCAACGGCATCGTCGCGGTCCGCGACGGCGGCTGATGACGGCGGGGGCCCGTCCACCGGGCGGGCCCCGCTCAGCCCCCGCGGGCCACGCGGCTCAGGCCCCGTGGCCCAGGCGCTCGATGGCCACCATCGCCGCGTCGTCGCCGAGGTAGCCGTCCGGGGTGTGGGCGAGGAGGTCCGCGCACAGGTGGCGCAGGAGGGCCTCCGGGCCGTCTCCCGGCCAGTCCGCGGCCCGCTCCGGCAGCGGGTAGAAGGCGCCCGAGGCGTCCCGGGCCTCGATGACGCCGTCCGTGTACAGCAGCACCACGTCCCCCGGCTCGAAGGCGAAGGACTGCGTGGTGAAGCCGGTGTCCACGAATTCGGAGAGGCCCAGCGGCGGCGCCGGATGGTCCACCTGGAGGGGGACGACGCTGCCCCCGCGCAGCAGCAGCGGCGGCGGGTGCCCGCAGCTGACCAGCCGGAGCGCGGGCTCCTCGTCGGGGATGTCGAGCACCGCCGCCGTGGTGAACCCCTCCTCCGGCCGTCCCGGGCCCCCGTTGCCGTCCGCGCCCCGGTCCGGGTCGGCGGCCACGGCGGCCTCCAGATAGCCGACCAGGCCCGGCAGGTCGGCCTCCAGATGGGCGGCGGCCCGGAAGGCGCCGAGGACGATCGCGGCCTCGCCGACGGCCTCCAGGCCCTTGCCGCGGACGTCGCCGATGAGCAGCCGGGTGCCGTCGGCGGTGCGGGCGGCCGCGTACAGGTCGCCGCCGATCTGCGCCTCGGCCTCGGCCGACAGGTACACCGAGGCGATCCGCAGCGGGCCCATCCGGTCGCGCAGCGGTCGTAGGACCACCTGCTGGGCGGCGACGGCCACGGAGCGCAACCGGGTGAGCTGCCTCTCGTGATCCTCGCGCAGGTGCGCGAAGAAGGTGACGAAGGCCGAGATCAGGACCAGGGCGATGATCTGGAAGGTGTGGTTGAGGTCCGTCAGGGAGGTGCGTGCGATCGCCACCCCCACCTGGGCGAGGACCGCCACGGCGCCGACGAACCCGGTCGTGCGCGGCCCGGCGAAGGAGGCGGTGACGGCCGGGGCGGCCACCAGGAAGGGACCCAGGTGCACGTCCGGCGGCGCCAGCACGTCGACCACCGTGACCAGGGCGATCAGTGCGAAGGGGACCGCCAGCAGCACCGCGCGCGATTCCCGGAACCTGCTGGAGCGGGGGTGCGCCGACGGGTGCGCCGCGAAGGGGTCCATGCCTCCTGCATACACCGCACACGGCCGGGGGGGGGGGGGGGGGCCGGGCGGGGGGGGGGGGGGGGGGGGGGGGGGGGGGGGGGGGGGGGGGGGGGGGGGGGGGGGGGGGGCGGGGGGGGGGGCGGGGCCCCGC
>NZ_JBITDL010000023.1:126724-136344 GCF_044454225.1 Streptomyces sp. NPDC051563 | reverse complement strand
CTGGTGTGCCGCGCAGCGGCACAATCCAGCCCCTCCGGCGTTTGAGGAGCGGGGTCTGGGGCGGAGCCCCAGAAGGGGTCCGGGCGCAGCCCGGGACCCCCTCCCAGCCCGTCCGGCGCTTGAGGACCGGGCTCCGGGTAGAGCCCGGGGACACCCCCAGCCTCGCCGGCGTTTGAGGCGCGGGTCCGGGCAGCGCCCGGGGAACGGTGGAAGGGCGGGTAGGGGACTTCGCCCCGCAGGGCAACCCAGCCGCACCCGCCCACCGGACCCCGCGCCGGGACGGCAGTGGCTGCGGCCCCGACCGGCCAACCGCCGGTCGGAGTCCGGCGCAGCGCCGCGAAGCCCGCGCAGCGGTGCGAGGGGCGCGTCGAGAAGGCGTCTCGGGGGGTGGAACCCCATCGGCCGTGGGGTGGGCGGGGATTACCCTGGCGGCATGACCTCGCTCGATGCCACGACCTCGCCCGTGATCGCCACCGCGCAAGCGGCCCGCACCGCCGCCGCGGCCATCGCCCCGCTCCCGCGGTCCGCCAAGGACAAGGCCCTGCTGGCCATCGCGGACGCGCTGGAGGCCCGTACCGCGGAGATCGTCGAGGCCAACGCCGTCGACACGGCGAAGGCGGCCGCCGCCGGGACCAGTGAGACCGTCATCGACCGTCTCACCCTCACCCCCGACCGCATCGCGGCCATCGCCTCCGACGTCCGCGACGTCGCGGCCCTGCCCGACCCCGTCGGCGAGGTCGTCCGCGGCTCCACGCTCCCCAACGGGATCGACCTCCGCCAGATCCGCGTCCCGCTCGGCGTGGTCGGCATCATCTACGAGGCCCGCCCCAACGTCACCGTCGACGCCGCCGCGCTCTGCCTGAAGTCCGGCAACGCCGTCCTCCTGCGGGGCTCCTCCTCGGCCTACGCCTCGAACACCGCCCTCGTCGCCATCCTGCGCGACGCCGTCGTGTCCGCCGGGCTCCCGGCCGACGCGATCCAGCTCGTACCGGGCGAGTCCCGCGACTCCGTCCGCGAGCTGATGCGCGCCCGCGGCCTCGTTGACGTCCTCATCCCGCGCGGCGGCGCCTCGCTCATCAAGACCGTCGTCGAGGAATCCATCGTCCCGGTCATCGAGACCGGTACCGGCAACTGCCACGTCTACGTGGACGCCCAGGCCGACCTGGCCATGGCCGTGGACATCCTCGTCAACTCCAAGGCCCAGCGCCCCTCCGTCTGCAACTCCGCGGAGACCCTGCTCGTCCACCGGGACATCGCCGACGCCTTCCTGCCCCTCGCCCTGGACGCCCTCGCCGACGCCGGTGTGACCGTCCACGGTGACGCCCGGGTGCTCGCGTACGCGGAGGACTCCAAGGTCACTGCCCTCCCGGCCACCGACGAGGACTGGGCCGCCGAGTACCTCTCCTACGACATCGCCGCCGGTGTCGTGGACTCCCTCGACGAGGCCGTCGCCCACATCCGCCGCTGGACCTCCGGCCACACCGAGGCGATCGTCACCACCTCGCAGGCCGCCGCGCGCCTCTTCACCCAGCTGGTCGACTCGACCACGGTCGCCGTGAACGCCTCCACCCGGTTCACGGACGGTGGTCAGTTCGGCTTCGGCGCGGAGATCGGCATCTCCACGCAGAAGCTGCACGCCCGGGGCCCGATGGGGCTTCCCGAGCTCACCTCGACCAAGTACATCGTCACCGGCGACGGTCACGTACGGTAGTCGAACCCTGAACACGGTGTGGCCGGATTTCGGCCTGCACCCTGCCCAAAGGTGTCCCTCAGGTCTACGCTGGTCTCGTGCCGGACGACGTGGGGGGCAAGCCGTTCCCGGACGACGGGACCCCCGAGGAACATGCAGACGACCGCGGAGGCGCGGACAAGGACTTCGCCTCCGTGGTGTTCGACGAGGACTTCGTCCGGAACGCCGAGATCCGTGAACCGAGCGCCGCGGAGCGCCAGCGGGCCGGCGACCGGGCGCGCGCCGAGGCGGCCGAGGCCGCCCGCGCCGCCTTCGCCGGAGGCTGGACGGGCGACGAGGACTACGACGCGTACGCCTACGGCGGCGGCGACGGATACCACTCCGAGGACTCGGGCTGGGACCACGGCCACGGAGCCGGCTCCGCGGAGGGCCCGTACGGGGCCTACGGCGGCAGCCTGCGCCCCTACCGCGGCCGCTCGCCGTGGCTGCGCCCGGTCGCCTGGGTGCTCGCCTTCGTGATGGGCCTCGGCATGATCGCGCTCGCTTTCAGCGCCGTGTACCGCAGCGCGGCGAGCGACGCGGAGCCCGCCCCGGCCCCCGCCAGCACCCCGATGGGCGAAGTCACCGGCGCCGGAGCGTTTATGGACCGCGTCAGCCGCCAACCCTGAAGGTACGACCCCGCTCCCATCGCCGGAGCCGGGGGCTTCTCTGGAGCGGGGACAGCGGGGAGAAGCGATGGCCATGCCAGGAGATCCGCCGAACGGCACCCCCGAGGGCGCCGGCGGGGCCGATGACGAGTTCCGGTCCGACGAGTACCGGTCCGTGGTGTTCGACGAGGACTTCGTCCGGGCTGCCCGGCTCCAGGAGTTCTCCGCACAGGAGCGCATGGGCGAGCACGCCCGCGCCGTACGGAGCCGCTCGATCTGGTCGACCGGCGCGGGTCATCCGGGATCCCGGGGCGGCTCCGGCGGCGGCGCGGCCCGGCAGGGCCGGATCATCGTGCTGTGCATCGCCCTGGCGCTCGCCGGCGCCGTCTACATGGGGCTGCGCAACCCCTACGTGCCGCCCGCCGGGGACCCGGCGCAGGCGATGAGCAGCACCGTCGTCCCGCTCGCACCCACCGAGCCGGTGCCGGGCGGAAAGCCCGCCGATCTGTACGCGCACAGTCCGGCGGCCCAGTACCGCGTCGGGGCGGCCGGGATCACCTTTCCCGCGGTGCGCCGTACCCGCCACTTCACCGAGGAGCAGGTCCAGACCGCGCTGACCATCGCCAAGGACTACCTGGTGCAGTCCTCCCTCGACCCGGACGTCCTGTCCGGCGAGGCCTCCCGCCCGGTGCGCGTCCTGCTCGACCCCGACCAGCTGACCCAGTTCGACCAGAGCATGCTCGCCCCGGCCGGCAACGGGCGGCACGCCGTCACCGGCTGGCTCGTCCGCTTCGACCCGGCGACCGCCGTGGTGGCCGACACCCGGGTCCGGGTCAGCGGGGTCCTCACCGCGGCGGAGGTGGCCCCGAGCGCACTGGAAGTGACCTCCGACCACACCTTCGTCTACGCCGTGCGCCCGGCCACCGGCCAGCCGTCCGCGGCCGACGGGGCCTCGCTCTTCACCGTCCGCCGGGAGCTGCGGATGCGCTTCGACCGCGACGACCTCACGGCGCGGCGGGCGGAGCTCGTCTCGGCCTACGTGATGGCGGGCCCGCAGGCCTGTTCCGCCGACCCGGCCGGAGGTTTCCGCCCGCTGATGGCGGGCGCCGGGCCGGCCACGACCGGCCCGGCCGCGACCGACCCGTACGCCAGCGGCAGTCCGCGGCGCACGGCCGGGCTGTGCGGGGTGCTCGCGCCGACGGCCGCCGCGGGGACGCCGGAGCCACCAGAGCCGCAGGGCCCGGCGTCCCCGGCCGCCCCGGGGCAGGGCGTCAGCCCTGCTCCGTAGCGCCGCCCTTGCCGGTGGCCTTGTCCTCGCCGCCGGCGTTCGCGCCGCCGCCCGCGCCGCCCGTGAACTTGTCCCGCAGCTTGCCGCCCAGGTCCGCCGTACCGCCGGCGATGTCGCCGACCAGCTTCAGCAGCGGGTCCTTGCTCGTGCGGACCGTGTCGGCGTAGTGAGCGGCGGACTGCCGGAAGGAGTCGGTCACCGAGGTGTCCTTGTCGTCCTCGCGCCGCGGGTAGTGGCCGTCCAGGATCCGCTGGTGGTCCCGGTTCTGCGACCACTTCTTCAGCTCGGCCGCCCGCACCGTGGTGAAGGGGTGCGTCCGGGGCAGCACGTTGAGGATCTTCAGCACGGAGTCGCGCAGATCGCCGCCCTGCTCGTACTCCTCGGCCTGGGCGAGGAACGCGTCGACGTTCATCTCGTGCAGGTGGTTGCCGCCCGCGAGCTTCATCAGCCCGCGCATCGAGGCCTGCACGTCCTGGCCCACGAGCAGTCCCGCCCGGTCCGCGGACAGCTCCGACTTGCGGAACCACTCGCGCAGCGCCGTCACGAGCCCCATGATCGCCACATTGCCCAGCGGGATCCACGCGACCTTGAGCGCCAGGGTCGTCAGGAACAGCAGGATCGTGCGGTACACGGCGTGCCCCGACAGGGCGTGGCCCACCTCGTGGCCCACCACCGCCCACATCTCCTCCTCGTCGAGCAGCTCGACGAGGCCCGTGGTGACCACGATGATCGGCTCGTCCAGCCCGATGCACATGGCATTGGGCTTCGGGTCCTGCTGCACGTACATCTGCGGGACCTTCTCCAGGTCCAGGATGTAACAGGCGTCCAGGAGCATCGCGTGCAGGTGCGGGAACTGCGTCTCGCCCACCCGGACGGAGTCCGACAGGAAGAGCAGGCGCAGGCTGCGCTCCGGCAGCAGCCCGCTCAGTGCCTTGAAGACCGTGTCGAACCCGGTCAGCTTGCGCAGGGCCACGAGCGCGGACCGGTCCGCCGGATGCTCGTACGCCCGTGAGGAAATCCCGGGGAACCTCTTGCGGTCCCGCGCCGGTGCCTTCTCGAATCCGGTCCCCGTCATAGCGCCCTCCCCGTCGGTGTGTGCGGCCACCCGCCCGTCTATCCTCTCCAACGCCTGAGTCGACGTGAGCGTGCCCCAGGCCCCCGCATACGATGTGAGCGAAGTCTCCGCCCGCTCCCCGACTCGATAGGTACCTGCCTGATGAGCCTCGCCTCCACCGCCCACAACCTGGTCGTCCTCGCCTCCGAGGGAGCCGAGCAGCACGGCGGCAACCACGACAGCCTGAGCCCGTACCTGACCGGTGGCGCCGCCTTCGGCATCCTCCTGCTGCTGCTGTGGGTCACCACGCGCCTGAACCGGGACCGCTGAACCCCTCGACGTCCGGAACGCTCAGAACGTCCGGTGCCCCGGGTACGCGCCGGTAGGCGGGTCCCTGCCGCGCCACCGGGCCAGTAGGCTCTGCGCTCATGGGAGAGCAGGAAATGCCTACCGGCCCGGTCAAGCGCAGGCTCGGCGTGATGGGCGGGACATTCGACCCGATCCACCACGGACACCTGGTGGCCGCCAGCGAGGTGGCCGCGCTGTTCCACCTCGACGAGGTGATGTTCGTACCGACCGGCGAGCCGTGGCAGAAGTCGCAGCGGGCCGTGTCGTCCGCCGAGGACCGGTATCTGATGACGGTCATCGCGACCGCCTCGAACCCGCAGTTCTCGGTGAGCCGCATCGACATCGACCGCGGCGGCCCGACGTACACGATCGACACCCTGAGGGACCTGAGCGCCCTCAACGACGACGCCGACCTCTTCTTCATCACCGGCGCCGATGCCCTCGCGCAGATCCTGACCTGGCGGAACGCCGAGGAGCTCTTCGCCCTCGCGCACTTCATCGGCGTCACCCGGCCGGGCCACGTGCTCACCGACGACGGCCTGCCCGAGGGAGGCGTCTCCCTCGTCGAGGTTCCGGCGCTGGCTATTTCGTCCACGGACTGCCGTGCCCGCGTGGCCAAGGGGGATCCTGTCTGGTACCTCGTGCCCGACGGCGTGGTCCGCTACATCGACAAGCGTGAGCTGTACCGGGGAGCCTGAGCTTCCGGAGAGAGGGGCCCCGCGGTGAACGACCGACACGAGCCGTACGACCCGTATGCCGGCCAGGAGCAGCAGCTCGTCGGCTACGACGCGTACGGGCGGCCGGTGTACGGCCAGGTGCCCGCGCAGCCCGCACCCGAGCCGGGGCCCCCCTACGAGCAGCAGCAGTACGAGCAGGGCTACGGCTACGACTACCAGGGCTACGGCCAGCAGCAGGCGCAGCAGCCCCAGCAGCCCCAGCAGTACTACCCGCAGCAGGCGCCGCAGCAGCAGTACCCGCAGGCCGCCCAGGCCCCGCAGTACGGGTACGACACCCAGGGCGTCCCGCAGTACGACACCCAGGCCACCCAGCAGTGGATCCCGCAGCAGGCCGCCCCCGAGGCCCCGGCACAGGCGCCCCTGCGGGCCCCCGTGCCCGAGCCGGAGGTCCGCCCCGCCGCGGCGCAGGTCCCCGAGCCCCGCCGGGCCGACGGGCCGGGCGCGCAGGGCGGCCTCGGCCAGGGGCCCTCGTACCGCACCGAGCAGTTCGCCTTCATCGACCAGCCGGACGAGGACTCCGAGGACGTCATCGACTGGCTCGCCTTCACCGAGAGCCGGACCGAGCGCCGCGAGGAGGCCCGCCGGCGCGGCCGCAACCGGGTGGTGGCGCTGATCGTCGTCCTGGCCGTCTTCGTCGTCGCCGGCCTCGGCTACCTCTGGTACGCGGGCAAGCTGCCGTTCCTGGACGGCCCGGGCAAGGCGTCGAACGCCGCGTCCGCCACGGGTCCGCAGAAGCGCGACATGATCGTCGTGCACCTGCACAACACCAAGAAGGGCGGCACCTCCACGGCGCTGCTCGTCGACAACGTGACCACCAAGCAGGGCGCCACCGTCCTGGTGCCGAACACCCTGAACGTCACCAAGGACGACGGCACCGCGGCGCAGCTGGGCAAGGCCGTCGAGGACGGCGGCCTGGGCGTACGGGAATCCCTGGACTCGGTCTTCGGCACCCGCATCGGCGGCACCTGGCGGCTGGACACCCCCTTCCTGGAAAACTTCGTGGAACTGGTCGGCGGCATCGAGGTCGACACCGACGTGGCCGTCCCCGCGGACGACGCGGCGAAGGTGCCCGCCGTCGGCCAGGGCCCGAAGCAGAGCCTCAGCGGTGCGATGGCCGTCGCGTACGCCACGTACCGGGCCCAGGGCGAGCCGGAGGCCAAGCAGCTGGACCGGCTCGGCACGGTCCTGCTGGGCCTGCTGCGCAAGGTGCCCGGAGATCCGAAGTCGGCGGCGATGACCGTGGAGACCACCGGGCAGATCCTCGACCCGGCGCTGAACGCGCAGACGCTGGGCGCGCTGCTGTCCAAGCTCGGCGAGCACGCGAAGGTGGGCGCGTACCGCACCGACGTGCTCGGGGTGAAGCCGGACGGCGGCCTCACGGACGAGGCCAACAAGAAGGTGGTCAAGGAGGTCCTCGGCGGCTCCGTCACGCAGGCCCAGCCCGGAGCCCTGCCGCGGGTCGGCCTGAAGGACGCGACCGGCGACGACAAGACGAACACCGCGGCGAAGGCGGCCCTGCTCAACGGCGGCTACACCCTGGTGGACGGCGGCAAGGCCGACAAGACCGCTCCCGCGTCGCAGATCACGTACCAGGACGACGCGCAGCGGGACAAGGCGGTCGAGGTGGCCAAGACGCTGGGACTGCCCGAGACGGCCGTGAAGAAGGCCGAGAACGCGGTGAACGCCGACGTCGTGGTGACGCTGGGCAAGGATTACAAACCGTCCTGACCCCGTCCGAGGCCTACTGCGGCCTACCCCGGCGGCGCCCGCCGGGTACGGCGCCGCCCGCGCGGCACGCTGCGCGCGGGCGGCGTCGGCGGTACATGAGACCCTTGTAAGGATCTGCCCGCCAACCCGAAAGCATGGCCAGTGACCGCCACGGACCGCTCCATCGAGCTCATCACCGCCGCCGCCCAGGCCGCGGCCGACCGGCTCGCGCACGACATCATCGCGTACGACGTCAGCGACGTGCTGTCGATCACCGACGCCTTCCTGCTCGCATCGGCGCCCAACGACCGCCAGGTCAAGTCGATCGTCGACGAGATCGAGGAGAAGCTCCTGAAGGAGCTGGGCGCCAAGCCGGTGCGCCGCGAAGGCGACCGCGACGCGCGCTGGATCCTGCTCGACTACATCGACATCGTCGTCCACGTGCAGCACAGCGAGGAGCGCGTCTTCTACGCGCTGGAGCGCCTGTGGAAGGACTGCCCCGAGATCGACCTCCCCGAGGACGCCAAGCTCACCAAGGGCAAGGCCGAGGAGCACGCCGCGCTGCGCGCCGCGCAGGGCGACGACGAACTGGACGGTGATCTGTTCTGAGCACGACCGACGACGGCACGACCACGGGCGGCACGGCCACTGGCGGTACGACCAGCGGCAACGCCCGGACCAGCCGCAAGATCGTCCTGTGGCGGCACGGCCAGACCTCCTGGAACCTGGAGCGCCGCTTCCAGGGCTCCACGGACATCGAGCTGACCGAGGCCGGTGTGGCGCAGGCGCGCCGTGCCGCCCGGCTGCTCGCCTCGCTGAAGCCCGACGCCATCGTCGCCTCGGACCTGATGCGCGCCGCCGCCACGGCTGCCGAGCTGGCGGCCGTCACGGGCCTGGCGGTGACGCACGACGAGGCGCTGCGCGAGACGTACGCCGGTGAATGGCAGGGCCTCACGCACGACGAGATCCTGGACAAGTACGGGGACCAGTACGCGGCGTGGAAGCGCGGCGAGGCGGTCCGCCGCGGCGGTGGCGAGCTGGAGACCGAGGTCGCCGACCGGGCCGCGCCGGTGGTGCTGGCCCACGCGGACCGGCTGCCCCCCGGCGGCACGCTCGTGGTGGTCAGCCACGGCGGCACCATCCGTACGACGATCGGGCGCCTGCTGGGCCTGGAGTCGTACTACTGGGAGGGCCTGGGCGGGCTCTCCAACTGCTGCTGGTCCGTGCTGGGCGAGGGCGCGCGCGGCTGGCGGCTGATGGAACACAACGCCGGCACGCTGCCCGAACCGGTGCTCGGCGACGACGACTGAGCCCACCTCGGAGCGGCTCCCACCCGGATTTCACTTTCCGGCTGGTCACAGGCTAGAGTTCTTCTTGTTCGCAGCGCAGAACACCGGAAACGGGGGGAGCGTCGCGGAGAGCGGGGCTATAGCTCAGTTGGTAGAGCGCCTGCATGGCATGCAGGAGGTCTGGAGTTCAATTCTCCATAGCTCCACAATCAAGATCCCGTCCCCAACAGGGGGCGGGATCTTTGCTTTTGTCCACAGCTGCCCGAGCGAGCACCGGCATGGCAGAATCGGACGGCCGGAGGGGGACACGACGGCCCGACGCGGGAGGGAGTCGCTGACGGATGGGTGCACACCGGCGGCGGTGCGACTGGTGCAACAACGGCACGCCGATCGTGCGGGACATGGAGCCGGTCAATCCCGACTACCAGTACTGGTGCGAGGAATGCGCGCGGGCGCTGATCATAAAAGGCGACCCGATCGAGACGTACCGCGAGCTGGAGGGCGAGCCGATCTACGGGCGGCTGCTCGACGAGCACTGCACGCTGAAGCGGTTCTACCAGTTCGCCCGCGCATGACGATACGGGTCAAATCGGTCATGGCTCCCGGGTGGTGGAAACCGATTTTTGGACCAGGGCCATGACCGTGTAATGTTTGGGACGTCGCCAAGGGGAACCGGAAACGGGGAACGAAGCGGCAAGCAGGGCAAGGGGCTATAGCTCAGTTGGTAGAGCGCCTGCATGGCATGCAGGAGGTCTGGAGTTCAATTCTCCATAGCTCCACAGTGAAGAAGCGGGGCCCCCGAAAACGGGGCCCGCCTGAGGGTTTTGGCCCGCCGGTACCCCGGCCCCGCCGGGGCCCGC
>NZ_JBITDL010000023.1:0-126714 GCF_044454225.1 Streptomyces sp. NPDC051563 | reverse complement strand
TGTTGGTCTGGTACGTGTCTGGGGCCCCGGGGCGGCGCCCCCCCCCCCCACCCCCCCCCCCCCCCCCCCCCCCCCCCCCCCCCCCCCCCCCCCCCCCCCGCTTCTCGTTGTGCCCCGTCAGGTCCCGTGCCCCGTCGTGCGCCGTCGTGTCCCGTCGTGCGTCCACCGGCCGGAAGGGCAGAGCAGCGCTGGGGGCCGCTGCGGTACCCTGACGCCATGCGTGCCGTACGCCTTCTGCTTACCGAGCCGCGCTGAACAGTTCCGACCCCACGAAGCGGTCGGCCCGGCGCGGCGCCCCCTCCTGTGCGAGGGGTTTTTTCGTTTGGGCAGCAGAACCGGCAGAGACGATCGATGGAGCTTCAGAAATCATGAGCGAGACGAACACCCCGGCCCCCGAGGCGGCCGAGGCGCACCGTTACACGGCTGCCATGGCCGCCGACATCGAGGCACGCTGGCAGGACGTATGGGACGCGCAGGGCACCTACGAGGCCCCGAACCCGACCGGTGACCTGGCCGGCGACGCCGCCGTCGTGGCGCGCCCGAAGAAGTTCATCATGGACATGTTCCCGTACCCCTCGGGTGCGGGCCTGCACGTCGGCCACCCGCTCGGATACATCGCCACCGACGTCTTCGCCCGCCACCAGCGGATGACCGGCCACAACGTCCTGCACACCCTGGGCTTCGACGCCTTCGGCCTGCCGGCCGAGCAGTACGCCGTGCAGACCGGCACGCACCCGCGCGTGTCGACCGAGGCGAACATCGAGAACATGAAGGTCCAGCTGCGCCGGCTGGGCCTGGGCCACGACAAGCGCCGTTCGTTCGCGACGATCGACCCGGACTACTACAAGTGGACGCAGTGGATCTTCCTGCAGATCTACAACTCCTGGTACGACGCGGACGCCGCGAAGGCCCGGCCCATCGCCGAGCTGGTCGCCGCCTTCGAGGACGGCTCCCGCGAGCTGCCCGGCGGCGCCTCCTGGGCCGCGCTGAGCGCCGCCGAGCGGGCCGACGTGCTGAACGGGTACCGGCTGGCCTACGCCTCGGACGCGCCCGTCAACTGGTGCCCCGGGCTGGGCACCGTACTGGCCAATGAGGAAGTCACCGCCGACGGCCGGTCCGAGCGCGGCAACTTCCCCGTCTTCAAGTCCAAGCTGAGCCAGTGGAACATGCGGATCACGGCCTACGCCGACCGCCTGATCGACGACCTGGAAGCGCTGGACTGGCCCGAGGCCATCAAGCTGCAGCAGCGCAACTGGATCGGCCGCAGCGAGGGCGCGCGCGTGGACTTCGCGGTCGGCGACGGCGAGGCCATCACCGTCTTCACCACCCGCCCCGACACGCTGTTCGGCGCCACCTACATGGTGCTGGCCCCCGAGCACGAGCTGGTCGGGAAGATCGTCCCGGCCGAGTGGCCCGAGGGCACCCACCAGCTGTGGACCGGCGGCAACGCGACCCCCGCCGAGGCCGTGGACTCGTACCGCAAGCAGGCGGCCGCGAAGTCGGACGTCGAGCGGCAGGCCGAGGCCAAGGACAAGACCGGCGTCTTCACCGGCGCGTACGCGACCAACCCGGTCAGCGGCGACCTGGTGCCCGTCTTCATCGCGGACTACGTCCTGATGGGCTACGGCACCGGCGCGATCATGGCCGTCCCGGCCCACGACGGCCGCGACTTCGAGTTCGCGCGCGCCTTCGAGCTGCCGATGCGCTGCGTCGTCCAGCCCACCGACGACCGCGACGCCGACCCGCTGGAGTGGGAGGGCGCGTTCTCCTCGTACGACGGCACGATCGTCAACTCGACGGGCGAGGGCATCACCCTGGACGGCCTGGGCGTGGTCGAGGCCAAGGCCGCGATCACCGACTGGCTGACCGAGCGCGGCATCGGCGAGGGGACCGTCAACTTCCGCCTGCGCGACTGGCTGTTCAGCCGCCAGCGCTACTGGGGCGAGCCCTTCCCGATCGTCTACGACGAGGACGGCGTCGCCTACCCGCTGCCCGAGTCGATGCTGCCCCTGGAGCTGCCGGAGGTCGAGGACTACTCGCCGCGCACCTTCGCGCCCGACGACGCCGCCTCCCAGCCGGAGACCCCGCTGTCGCGCAACCAGGAATGGGTCAACGTCGAGCTGGACTTGGGCGACGGGCGCGGGGTGCGCCCGTTCCGGCGCGAGACCAACACCATGCCCAACTGGGCCGGCTCCTGCTGGTACGAGCTGCGCTACCTGGACCCGAACAACTCCGAGGCCCTGGTCGACCCGGAGATCGAGCAGTACTGGATGGGCCCGCGCGAGGGTCAGCCGCACGGCGGCGTCGACCTGTACGTGGGTGGCGCCGAGCACGCGGTGCTGCACCTGCTGTACGCCCGCTTCTGGTCCAAGGTGCTGTTCGACCTGGGGCACGTCTCCTCGGTGGAGCCGTTCCACAAGCTGTTCAACCAGGGCATGATCCAGGCGTACGCCTACACCGACTCTCGCGGCGTGTACGTTCCGGCGGCCGAGGTCGAGGAGCGCGACGGCGGCTACTTCCACCAGGGTGAGCCGGTCAAGCGCGAGCACGGCAAGATGGGCAAGTCCCTGAAGAACGCCGTCACCCCGGACGAGATCTGCGAGGAGTACGGCGCGGACACCCTGCGCCTGTACGAGATGGCGATGGGCCCGCTGGACGTCTCGCGTCCCTGGGACACCCGCGCCGTCGTCGGCCAGTACCGGCTGCTGCAGCGCCTGTGGCGCAACGTGGTGGACGAGGAGACGGGCGCCGTGACGGTCGTCGACGGGGAGCCGGACGAGGCCACCCTGCGCGCGCTGCACAAGGCGATCGACGGGGTCGGCGGCGACATGGCCGGACTGCGGTTCAACACCGCCATCGCGAAGATCACCGAGCTGAACAACACCCTGACCAAGGCGGGCCGGCCCCTGGAGCGCTCGGTCGCCGAGCGGCTGGTGCTGCTGGTGGCCCCGCTGGCGCCGCACATCGCCGAGGAGCTGTGGCAGCGGCTGGGCCACGCCGAGTCGGTCGTCCACCAGGACTTCCCGGTGGCGGACCCGGCGTACGTCGTGGACGAGACCGTCACGTGCGTCGTCCAGATCAAGGGCAAGGTCAAGGCCCGCCTGGAGGTCTCTCCGGCCATCTCCGACGCCGAGCTGGAGCAGCTGGCGCTGGGCGACGAGACGGTCGTGTCCGCGCTGGGCGGGGCGGAGATCCGCAAGGTGATCGTGCGCGCGCCGAAGCTGGTGAACATCGTCGTCTGACGTCTCCGGCGGCGTCCAGCGGCGGCGTCTAGGGGTATTCCCGTACGGGCAGGTTGGGGGTTCCAATGGAACCCGCGGCCTGCCCGTGGCGTTTACGGTGGAAGGGACGCAATCGGCTGGGGAAGGGACCCTCATGGAGGCGGCTTTTATCATCGTGGCCCTGGTGCTGCTGTTCGCCTTCCTGGGGCTCGGTGTCTACGTGACGACCAAGGTGGTCAAGGCCACCGCGCGCGGCGTGGACCGGACCCTCACGCAGGCCCGCCGCACGGTGGAGGACACCACCCTGAAGGCCCGCAGCTTCGGACAGGTCGGTGTCCCGGGCGCGCTGGCCACGCTCCGGCTGGACCTGCGCAATTCGATGCGGGCGACGCAGCAGGCGCTGTACCAGGGGGTCCAGACGGACGCCTCGCTGAAGGAGTCGATCGGGCTGTTCGAGCGGCTGAGCGCGCACGGGCACGAACTCGACGACGAGCTCAAGCGCCTGGAGGCGGAGCCCGACCGGCAGCGGATCGCGGCGGTCCTGCCGGACCTGCGCGAGCGCACGGCGCAGATCACGCAGGCCTCGGACTCGCTCCGCTGGGCGGCGCGCGACCGCGCCCGGCGCTTCGCGGAGGACGACCTGTCGCATCTGGCGGCCCAGATCGACGTCGAGTCGGGCGCCCTGCGGGACTGGTCCCGCACCCCGTCCGCCGACTTCCCGCAGTCCGCTCCCACCACCCCGCAGTCCGCTCCCACCACCCCCACGTGGACGACCCCCCAGCCCGCGGCACTCTCGGAACCGGCCCCGGCTCCCCAGTACCCCTGGCAGAAAACCCGCCGCCCGGAAGCGACGACCTGAGGGCACGCAGCAAATCCAGCCGTCCGGCGTTTGAGGACCGGGGTCTGGGGCGGAGCCCCAGGTCTTTTCAGCCCCGCCGGCGTTTGAGGCGCGGGTCCGGGCGGAGCCCGGGGGCACCCCCAGCCCCGCCGGCGTTTGAGGCGCGGGTCCGGGCAGAGCCCGGGGAACGGTGGAAGGGCGGGTAGGGGACTCCGCCCCGCAGGGCCGGGCACCCGCAGCTGCGGCCGGTGCAGCCTTGACGGGGAGCTGGGCGACAGCCCGGCCGTGGCTGGCCGGAGCCAACCCGGAGCCAACCCGGAGCCAACCCGGAGCCCATCCGGAACCGCGCCCCGCGGCACACCGGAGGACCCGGGCTGCCGGAACACCCCCACTGCCGGTAACCTCCGCCTCATGTCCCGCCATGTCGCGATCGTCACGGATTCCACGGCCTACCTGCCCCAACCGGCCATGGCGCGGCACGGAATCACCTCCGTCCCGCTGACCGTGGTCCTCGGCGACGAGGCCCTGGAAGAGGGCACCGAGATCTCGGCCAGGAGCCTGGCCCTGGCCCTGCAGAAGCGCCGCTCGGTCACCACCTCGCGCCCCAGCCCCGAGGACTTCACCCGGGCCTACCGGGCGGCCGTGGAGGCCGGTGCGAGCGGCATCGTCAGCCTGCACCTGTCGGCGGAGTTCTCCGGCACCTACGACGCCGCCGTGCTCGCCGCGAAGACCGCCCCGGTCCCCGTCCGTGTCGTCGACACCGGCATGGTCGCCATGGCCCTGGGCTTCTGCGCGCTGGCCGCGGCGGAGGTCTCCGAAGCAGGGGGTTCCCTCGACGAAGCCGTGGCCGCCGCCGAGAAGCGGGCCGCGGGCATGTCCGCGTACTTCTACGTCGACACCCTCGACTACCTGCGCCGAGGCGGCCGCATCGGGGCCGCGCAGGCGCTCCTCGGCTCGGCGCTCGCGGTCAAACCGCTGCTGACGCTGGACGGCGGCCGGATCGAGATGCTGGAGAAGGTGCGCACGGCCTCCAAGGCCATAGCCCGCCTGGAAGAGCTTGCTGTCGAGCGGGCCGGCTCCGGCCCCGTCGACGTGGCCGTGCACCACCTCGCGGCCCCGGAGCGTGCCGAGAAGCTGGCGCAGCGGCTTCGTGAGCGCATCCCCGGGCTGGTCGAGCTGCACGTCAGCGAGGTCGGCGCGGTGATCGGGGCACACACCGGACCGGGGTTGCTGGCGACGGTCGTCTCCCCGCGCTGATCACCTGATCGGGGCAGGGAGATATCCACAAGACCCCGCTCATCCACCGGAATTGAAGCTTCCGAACGCGTATCGCGGCGCGGCCCTACCGTCGTGACATGACTCTTCGTACGCGCACTTCAGGTCCCGCCGGCGCCACCAGTGGCCCCGGCCGTTCCCGCCTCTCCGACGGCCGTCTGCGGCACCGCCGCGGACAGCGGCCGGGCCGCCCCGACCCCCTCGCGGTGCGGCGCCGGGCCGAGGCCCTGCTCGGAGCGGGCCGCCCCCCGGGCGCTTCGCCGCCGGTGGAGGACGCCCCGGCGGAGCCGGAGGGCGGGGACGCAGCGAGGCCGGATCTGCCGGGCCCGCCGGGCCCGCCGAGGCCGCCGGGCCCGCGCGATCCGGTGGGCCGGGCCGGGGAGCCCGCCCGGGGTGAAGTGGCGGGCCGGGATGAGGCGGTGGCTCCGCCCGGGGGGCGGGAGGTGTCCGGCGGGGCCTTGCGGTGGCTCGCGGTGCGGGAGCGGCTGCCCGTGTGGCTGCAGACCCGCTGCGGGGTGGAGCCGCGCACGGTGGCAGCCGTCTCGGTGGTGCTCGTCGTGGCCGTCGGGTTCGCCGCCCAGCAGTACGGGGCCTCCCGGCCCCGGCCGGTGACCGCCCCCGCCGTGGTGGCCCCCGCGGCGGCCGCGCTGCCGGCCCCGACCGCCGCACGGTCGGGGCCCGGAGGCGGGCCCATCCTGGTGGACGTCAGCGGCAAGGTACGGGACCCGGGCGTGCGCAAGCTGCCTGCCGGCTCCCGCGTGGAGGACGCCTTGGCCGCCGCCGGGGGAGTGCGGCCCGGGACGGACACCACCGGCCTGAACCGGGCCCGCGTCCTGATGGACGGCGAACAGGTGCTGGTGGGGGCTCCCGCCCCACCGCTGCCCCCGGGCCGGGGAGGCCCCGCCGCGGGCCCGCTGAGCCTCGGCACGGCCACAGCCGAGCAGTTGGACGGCCTGCCGGGGGTGGGCCCGGTCCTCGCGCAGCACATCGTGGACTTCCGCACGGCGCGCGGAGGCTTCCGCTCCGTGGAGGAGCTCCGGCAGGTCAACGGGATCGGTGAGCGCCGGTTCGCGGATCTGCGCGAGCTGGTGCGGCCGTGAGCCGGCGCGCGGGACCGGGGCCGGGTGCGGAGCCGGGTCCGGCCGGGCGGGGGTCCGTCGAGGCGCGTCCGGCCGGGCCGGGGGCGGCTGAGGGGGGTCCGGACCGGCCGGAGCGCGGGGCCGGGGACGCGGGGCCGGTGGACCTGCGGCTGGTGGGGCCGGCGCTCGCCGTGTGGGGGGCGGCCGCCGTGGGGCTGGGGGTACCCATCGGGGCGAGTGCCGCGGCGGCGGGGCTGGGGGTGGGTGCGGCCGGGCTGCTGATGCTGGCCGGCCGGAGGCGCTCCGTTCCGGTCCGCACGGCCGTGGCGGCGGTCCTGCTGTGCGCGGCCGCCGGGGCCGGGGTGGCGGGGCTCCAGCGGGCCGAGGCACGGGCCGGGCCGGTCCCGGAGCTGGCCCGGGACCAGGCCAGGGTGCTCGCGGATCTCACCGTGGAATCCGATCCGCGGACGGCCCGGACCGGGAGCGGGCCGCAGGTGGTGCTGCTCGACGCGGTGGTGACCGGGGTGACCGGGCCCGACGGTGCCCGGACCCGGGTGTCGACCCCGGTGCGGGTGCTCGCCGGACATCCAGGGTGGGCCCGGTTGCAGCCCTCGATGCGGGTCGCGGTGGTGGCCCGGCTGGCCCCGGCACGGAGCGGGGAGCGGGCGGTGGCCCTGCTCCGGCCGGCCGGGGACGCCCCGCCGCGGGTGACCGGCGGTCCGGACACCGTGCAGCGGATCGCCGGGCGGCTGCGGGCCGGGCTGCGCGAGGTCACCGACGGGCTGGCGCCCGACGCCAGGGCCCTGCTGCCCGGGCTGGTGGTCGGGGACACCTCCCGGGTGGAGCCCGATCTGCACGATGCCTTCCGGGCCACCGATCTGCTGCACCTGCTGGCCGTCTCCGGCTCCAACCTGACCGTGGTCCTGTTCCTGCTCATCGGGGCCCCGGCCCGCGCGCAGCGGGCCGAGCGGGGCGGGCTGGCGCCACGGCTGGGGCTCTCGCTGCGGGCGACGGCCCTGTGCGGGGTGGCCCTGACCCTGGCCTTCGTGGTGGTGTGCCGGCCCGAGCCCAGCGTGCTGAGGGCGGCGGCCTGCGGATCGGTCACCCTGCTGGCCATCGCCACCGGGAGGCGCAGGTCCCTGATCCCGGCACTGGCCGCCGCCGTCCTGCTGCTGGTGCTCTACGACCCCTGGCTGGCCCGGAGCTACGGCTTCCTGCTCTCCGTCCTGGCCACCGGGGCCCTGCTGACGCTGGCTCCCCGATGGAGCGCGGCCCTGCAGCGGCGCGGCATGCGGCCCCGCCCGGCCGAGGCGCTGGCGGCCGCGGCGGCGGCCCAGGCGGTGTGCGCGCCGGTCGTGGCGGTGCTGTCGGCCCGGGTGAGCCTGGTGGCGGTGCCCTGCAACCTGCTGGCCGAGCTGGCGGCGGGACCGGCGACCGTCCTGGGGTTCGCCGCGCTGGCGGCGGCCCCGGTGTGCCGGCCGGTGGCCGAGCTGCTGGCCCGGTGCGCGGGCGTGCCCGCCGGGTGGATCGCCGCGGTGGCCCGGGGCGGGGCGGCACTGCCCGGGGCGGAGCTGGGCTGGCCCGGCGGGGTGGGCGGAGGGCTGCTGCTCGCCGCGGCCACCTGCGCGGCGGTACTGCTCGGCAGACGGCTCGGCCGTGGGCGATGGCTCGCCTCCGCCCTGGCCGTGGTCCTGCTCCTCGCCGTACTGAGGCCGCCGCTGGTCACTCGTACGGTCAAGGGCTGGCCGCCGCCCGACTGGATCTACACCCAGTGCGCGGTGGGCCAGGGGGACGCCGCCGTGCTCGCGGTCGGCCCGGGGACGGCCGTGGTGGTGGACGCGGGCCCCGAGCCGGGGCCGGTGGACGCCTGCCTGGCGGAGCTGGGCGTGAGCCGGGTGCCGCTGCTCCTGCTGACGCACTTCCACGCCGACCACGTGGGCGGGCTGGCCGGGGTGCTCCGGGGCCGCTCGGTGGGTGTGGTGCAAGTCACCGGGCTGGAAGAGCCGCCCGGGCAGGCCGCGTTCGTACGGCGGACCGCGGCGGCCGCGGGAGTTCCCCTCGTCCGTGCCGTGGAGGGGGAGCGGCGGCGGACCGGGCCGCTGGAGTGGCAGGTGCTGTGGCCGCCGGCCGGAGGCGCTCCGCCCGAGGGCCCCAACGATGCGAGCGTGGCCCTGCTGGTGCGAGGCGCGGGCCTGACCCTGCTCCTGCTGGGCGATCTCGAACCGGGCTCCCAGCAGGCCCTGCTGAGGAACCATCCGGAGCTGGGGCCGGTCGATGTCCTCAAGGTCGCCCACCACGGCAGCGCCCATCAGGATCCCGGGCTGTACGAGCGGATCCGGCCGCGCCTGGCGATCGTCCCGGTGGGCGCCGGGAACAGGTACGGGCACCCCGCGGCGGGGACGCTCGCCCGGCTGCGGGAGTCGGGTGCGGCCGTGCTGCGCACGGATGAGGACGGTTCGGTGGCCGTCACCGGCAGCGGCCCTCGGCTGCGGGCGTTCCCGGCCATTCGGCGGCGGAGACGGCACGGGCATACCAGGAGTGACCACTCCGTTTGCCCGCAACCCGGCAGCATGATCGAATGCGTTTTCGCCAGAACGGTCCAAGCCCACACAGCACGGGGGTGCATAAACCATGTTCAGTCGCAGACGGGGGATGGAGACGGCGGGAAGCGCCAGTCCCCAGACATCCGCGACACTGACGCTTCCTCATACCGCGCGGCTGCTCAGCTGCCGGGTGCTCGACACGGTCCACCAGCCGGTCCGGCAGGCCACGTTCGAGGTGACCGACCCGATAGGCCGGCGGATCGTCAGCGGGGAGACCGACCCGTACGGCGGGTTCACGGCGGCGGTGCCGGCGGGCGAGTACCGGCTCGCCGTCACGGCCGAGGGCTACGCGCCCTTCCACGGGGCGACCCTGGTGGGGGACCCGGCGCAGCCGGGCACCGGGGAGATCGTCCTGGACGCGGTGGATCCGCCGCTGCTGCCGCAGCCGGGCCACTGGGAGCTCGACCCGGGGCATTCGACGATCGGCTTCTCGGCCCGGCACATCGGCTTCGCCCGCATCAACGGACGGTTCAACACCTTCGCCGGCGCGGTGCGGATAGCCGACCGGATGGAGGACTCCTCCATGCGCGTGATCATCGACGCGGCGAGCATCGACACCGGGCTGCGGATGCGGGACGACCACCTGCGCTCCGCGGACTTCCTGGATGCCGCCCGCCATCCGACGGTGGAGTTCTACAGCGAGCGGTTCATCCACCGCAGCGGCAGCCACTGGACCGTGGCGGGCGCCCTCACCCTCCACGGGGTCAGCCGGTCCGTCACCCTGGACACGCAGTACCTGGGTCTGGGCACGGGCCTGGAGGGCGAGCCGAGGGCGGCCTGCCGGGCGACGGCCGAACTGAACCGCGAGGACTTCACGCTGAACTGGCAGTCGATGCTGGCGCAGGGGATCGCGGCGATCGGTTCGCACGTGGAAGTGACCCTGGACATGCAGGTCGTGCACAAGGCCTGACGGGGTGCGGTCCGGCCGCTACGGGGCTTCGAGCCAGCCGTCGTACTCGGCGGCGAGCTCGTCCAGGGCGGTGGCGTCCAGCCGTTCGCGCGGGTCCTCGACGACCACCAGCCACTGGGCGTCCTCCGCGTCGTCCTCGCCGGCGAGGGCGTCGCGGACCAGCTGCGGTTCCTCCGGGAGGCCGAAGCGGTCGACCACCTCCCGCGCCACCTCCCCGGCGGCGTCGCGGTCGGGCAGGACCAGTACATGTCGCACGTTCACCCGGACATTCTCCGGTACGGGAGGGCGGGCCGCGGAAGGGGCCCGGGGAAGGGGCCCGGGGAAGGGCCGGGCCGCGAGGGACTGTCGGTGCGGCGTGGGATGCTGGAGGCGATGGCCACCAGGAAGAATTCCACCGACGATCCGCTCGCCCCGATCACCCTCGCGGTGGGGCAGGAGGACCTGCTGCTCGACCGCGCCGTGCGGGAGGTCGTGACGGCGGCGCGAGCCGCCGATGCCGACACCGACGTGCGGGACCTCGCCTCCGAACAGCTCCAGCCCGGCACCCTGGCCGAGTTGACCAGCCCGTCGCTCTTCTCGGAGCGCAAGGTGCTGATCGTGCGCAATGCGCAGGACCTCTCGGCCGACACGGTCAAGGAGGTCAAGGCGTACCTCGGTGCGACCTTCGAGGAGATCTCCCTCGTCCTCCTGCATGCGGGCGGCGTCAAGGGCAAGGGGCTGCTCGACGCGGCGCGCAAGGCGGGCGCCCGCGAGATCGCCTGCCCGAAGATGACGAAGCCGGCGGACCGGATGGCGTTCGTACGGGGAGAGTTCCGGACGCTGGGCCGGTCGGCCACGCCCGAGGCCTGCCAGACGCTGGTCGACGCGATCGGCAGCGACCTGCGGGAGCTGGCGAGCGCGGCGGCGCAGCTGTGCGCGGACGTCGAGGGCACGATCGACGAGGCCGTGGTCGGCCGGTACTACACCGGCCGGGCCGAGGCTTCGAGCTTCACCGTCGCCGACCGGGCGGTGGAGGGGCGCGCCGCGGAGGCCCTGGAGGCCCTGCGCTGGTCCCTGTCCACCGGGGTGGCTCCCGTGCTCATCACCAGCGCCCTGGCGCAGGCGGTACGGGCGATCGGGAAGCTTGCCTCGGCCCCGAGGGGGGCCCGCCCCGGGGACCTCGCGCGGGACCTCGGCATGCCGCCGTGGAAGATCGACCGGGTCCGGCAGCAGATGCGGGGATGGTCGGCGGACGGTGTGGCGGACGCGCTGCGCGCGGTGGCCGCGGCGGACGCGGGCGTCAAGGGCGGCGGCGACGACCCGGAGTACGCGTTGGAGAAGGCCGTCGTCGCGGTGGCCCGGGCAGCCCGCCCCCAGCGCGGCTGACCCTTCGCCGGACGAGCCCCTTGCTTGCCGGGCAGCCCGTCGGCCACCCCGGCACCACGAGGCTTCCGCCCCGGGTCGGTGCGACCCCCTGGCGGGGTGGGAAACCGCAGGTCCTACGCTCCCGGGCATGACGAAGTTCTATGCCACCGTGTGCCTGCCGCCGACCGCGCCGCGGAAGGTTCCGAAGGCCGTGGCCGCGGCCATGGCGCCCTACGACCTCAACCTCGGCCGGGGCCAGAACCCGTTCGGGCGCTGGGACGGGTGGGCCATACGCGCGGGCGCGGGCGCCGCCTTTCTCGCGCTGCCCCGGCACGAGGGCGACCGCCGCCTGGTCACGGCCTCCACAGTGCCGCGCAGGAAGGCCGATCTCGGTCCCCTCGGGCCGCTGGAATGCTACGGCGGCCCCCGGGGCCTGCTCGACTTCGACGGGATGCGCCGCCGCGCGGCGCGCTCGTACGACGCCCTGCTCGACGCGTGGAACGAGCTGAGCGCGGTACACCCGCCGGCCCGCCCGCTCACGGAGTTCCTCGCCCGCCACGAGGCCGATCCCGGGGGGTACTCCCCGGAGGAGGCCCGGAAGGATCATCTGGCCCAGCCGCTGGTGCAGGACGTGGCCCAGCGGGCCGTCGCGGGGGACCCGCACTTCGGGATGTCGTTCCTGGTCAACGACCCTGTCGCGTACTTCGATCGGGAACACGCGGAAGCCCGGCTGTGGTCGGTCCGGGGCGCGGTGCCCGGCTACGCCCTGCTCGCCCTCGACGGCGCGTGGACGGACGCGGGCACGGAGGGCGAGGGTTACTGGGAGCAGGCCAACCACTATCTCGACGGTCTCGACGCCGAGGCGGTCGTCCTCGACGTGCTCTGCCACTCCTGAGCGGACGGCCACTGCTGAGCGGACGGCCACTGCTGAGCAGACGGCCCGTCCTGAGCCAACGGCCACTCCTGAGCAGACGGCGCGGACATGCCGAAGGCCCCGGCCGCTGCCCTGGGGAAGGGAGGCGGCCGGGGCCTTCGGTTACTTCTCGGTGTGCACCGCACCCGCGTGGCGAACGCTTCGTGTGCGGCACGGAGTGCCGGTCGGGAGCGGGAGAGAGGGCCCGCTGGATCCCGGCCCGGCGATCACATCAGTGGCTCAGCCCTGAAGGGAGGCAACCTTGATCGCCAGCGCCGACTTCTTGTTGGCGGCGGCGTTCTTGTGGATGACACCCTTCGAGACGGCCTTGTCGAGCGCGCGGGCAGCGGCGCGGGAAGCCACGGTGGCCTTCTCGACGTCACCGGCGACGACGGCCTCACGGGCCTTGCGGATGGCGGTCTTGAGCGAGGACTTGACGGCCTTGTTGCGAAGGCGAGCCTTCTCGTTCGTCTTGTTGCGCTTGACCTGGGACTTGATGTTCGCCACGAAAGAGCCTTTGCAGGTTCAGAGATTTGATCTTCGGATTGCGTCCCGTAGAGCTAGAGGGCACACGAGACACAGCTGCTCAGGTTACCAGCTGCCGTCCGACCGGCCCAAACCGAGCGCACTCCCCGGTTCATGGGACCATGGGAGTCTGCGTATAGATCCGACTAGGTAGATCCGACTAGGCCCGACCAGATCTGGTTTCGCGCAGACCGACGCCCACACTTCGTTTCGACTGCGACCCGAGAATCAGGACACTGCGTGCCCGCGATCCCCAGCCACGTGCCCGAGCCGAGCCGTACCGACCCGGCGCTGATCCGCAACTTCTGCATCATCGCGCACATCGACCACGGCAAGTCGACCCTTGCCGACCGGATGCTCCAGCTCACCGGTGTGGTGGACTCGCGGCAGATGCGCGCCCAGTACCTCGACCGCATGGACATCGAGCGTGAGCGCGGCATCACGATCAAGTCCCAGGCCGTGCGGCTGCCCTGGGCGCCGAACACGGGCGAGGACCAGGGCAAGACCCACGTCCTCAACATGATCGACACCCCGGGGCACGTCGACTTCACCTACGAGGTCTCGCGCTCCCTGGCGGCGTGCGAGGGCACGGTGCTCCTGGTGGACGCCGCCCAGGGCATCGAGGCGCAGACCCTCGCGAACCTGTACCTGGCGATGGAGAAGGACCTGGCGATCGTCCCGGTCCTGAACAAGATCGACCTGCCGGCCGCCCAGCCGGAGAAGTTCGCCGAGGAACTCGCGAACCTGGTCGGCTGCCAGCCCGAGGACGTCCTGCGCGTCTCGGCGAAGACCGGTCTCGGCGTGGACGTGCTGCTCGACAAGATCGTCGCCACGGTCCCGGCCCCGGTCGGCCCCAAGGACGCCCCGGCCCGCGCGATGATCTTCGACTCCGTGTACGACTCGTACCGCGGTGTCGTCACGTACGTGCGTGTGGTCGACGGCCAGCTCAACAAGCGCGAGCGCATCCGGATGATGTCGACCGGCGCCACGCACGAGCTGCTGGAGATCGGCGTCTCCTCCCCGGAGATGACCCCGGCCGACGGCATCGGCGTCGGCGAGGTGGGCTACATCATCACCGGCGTGAAGGACGTCCGTCAGTCCAAGGTCGGTGACACCATCACCAGCCTGAACAACGGTGCGACCGAGGCCCTCGGCGGCTACAAGGACCCGCGTCCGATGGTCTTCTCGGGCCTGTACCCGCTCGACGGCTCGGACTACCCGGACCTGCGTGAGGCCCTGGACAAGCTGCAGCTCAACGACGCCGCGCTGGTCTACGAGCCGGAGACCTCGGCGGCGCTCGGCTTCGGCTTCCGCGTCGGCTTCCTCGGCCTGCTCCACCTGGACGTGGTGCGCGAGCGCCTGGAGCGCGAGTTCGGCCTCGACCTGATCGCCACCGCGCCGAACGTGGTCTACCGCGTCGTCCTGGAGGACGGCAAGGAGGTCAACGTCACCAACCCGAGCGAGTTCCCCGAAGGCAAGATCAGGGACGTGTTCGAGCCGGTCGTCCGGGCCACCCTGCTCGCGCCCTCCGAGTTCATCGGCGCGATCATGGAGCTCTGCCAGCAGCGCCGCGGCACCCTCCTCGGGATGGACTACCTCTCCGAGGA
Organism: Streptomyces sp. NPDC051563; assembly: GCF_044454225.1. Lineage (NCBI taxonomy): Bacteria > Bacillati > Actinomycetota > Actinomycetes > Kitasatosporales > Streptomycetaceae > Streptomyces > Streptomyces sp. NPDC051563. The sequence continues at coordinate 112,399 of NZ_JBITDL010000023.1, read as the reverse complement.
CCGGGTCGAGATCCGCTACACCCTCCCGCTCGCGGAGATCGTCTTCGACTTCTTCGACCAGCTGAAGTCCAAGACGCGCGGCTACGCCTCCCTCGACTACGAGCCCACCGGCGAGCAGGCCGGCAGCCTGGTCAAGGTCGACATCCTGCTGCACGGCGACAAGGTCGACGCCTTCTCCGCCGTCTGCCACAAGGACGCCGCCTACGCCTACGGCGTGCGCCTGGTGGCCAAGTTGCGCGAGCTCATCCCGCGGCAGGCCTTCGAGATCCCGATCCAGGCCGCCGTCGGCTCCCGCGTCATCGCCCGCGAGACCATCCGCGCCATCCGCAAGGACGTCCTCGCCAAGTGCTACGGCGGTGACATCTCCCGTAAGCGGAAGCTGCTGGAGAAGCAGAAGGAAGGCAAGAAGCGCATGAAGATGGTCGGCTCCGTGGAGGTCCCGCAGGAGGCCTTTATCGCCGTCCTCTCCAGCGACGAGTCCGGCGGCAAGAAGAAGTAGCCGCCGCGACGGCCGTCGATGCGAAGCAGGCCCCCGTGCTCCGGCGCGGGGGCCTGCTCCGTATACGGCCGGGTTCCGGCTCGTTCCGGCCGGGGACCGGAATGCGCGGTCGCGGGCGTCCGCTTCGTTATGAATCGGCGTCCCAGGGGCCCTTACGCGCCAGGCGGAGGGCCCCTAGTCTGATCACTGCTCGTTGGTTACTCGCCAGTTACAAGTCCTGTACATGCCCTGCCGCGTGGTCCGGAGGATGTCCGTGAGCGACACACAGACCTTGATCGAGAACCGTCCGCCCACCGTGGCGACCCTCTTCCTGGAGCGTGTCGCCGCCACGCCGAACGCCGAGGCCTACCGCTACCCGGTCCCCGCCGCGGACGGCAAGGGCGGCCCGGACGACTGGAAGTCGCTCAGCTGGGGACAGGCCGCCGATCGGGTCTTCGCCATCGCGGCCGGCCTCGTCGAGCTCGGGATCCAGCCGGAGCAGCGCGTCGCGCTGGCCTCCAACACCCGGGTCGAGTGGATCCTCGCGGACCTCGGCGTGATGTGCGCCGGCGGCGCCGTGACCACCATCTACCCGAGCACGAACGCGGAGGAGTCGGCCTTCATCCTCTCCGACTCCGAGAGCCGGATCCTGATCGCCGAGGACGCCGCGCAGCTGGCCAAGGCCCGCGAGCGCCGCGCCGACCTGCCCGAGCTGGCCCACGTCGTGGTCGTGGAGGCCGCCGACGCCGTCCCGGCCGACGGCGACCCCGAGGGCTGGGTGCTCTCGCTGGCCGACCTGGAGGCGCGCGGCCGCGAGTACCTGGCCAAGCACCCCGTGGTGGTCAAGGAGCGCATCGCGGCCATCACCGCCGACCAGCTCGCCACCCTGATCTACACCTCGGGCACCACCGGCCGCCCCAAGGGTGTGCGGCTGCCGCACGACAACTGGTCGTACATGGCCAAGGCCACCGTGGCCACCGGCCTGATCACCAAGGACGACGTCCAGTACCTCTGGCTGCCGCTCGCCCACGTCTTCGGCAAGGTGCTGACCTCCGGCCAGATCGAGGTGGGTCACGTCACCGCCGTCGACGGCCGCATCGACAAGATCATCGAGAACCTGCCGATCGTGCAGCCGACCTACATGGCGGCCGTCCCGCGCATCTTCGAGAAGGTCTACAACGGGGTCGCCGCCAAGGCCCGGGCCGGCGGCGGGGCCAAGTACAAGATCTTCCAGTGGTCCGTCGGCGTGGCCCGCGAGTACGCCAAGGTCACCCAGGACAACTTCCGCCGCACCGGCCGGGCGAGCGCCCCCCTGGGCCTCGCCACCAAGCACAAGGTCGCCGACGCGCTCGTCTTCTCCAAGCTCCGCGAGGCCTTCGGAGGCAACCTGCGCGCCGCCGTTTCCGGCGCCTCCGCCCTCGCCCCCGACATCGGCTACTTCTTCTCCGGCGCCGGCATCCACATTCTGGAGGGCTACGGACTCACCGAGTCCAGCGCCGCCTCCTTCGTCAACCCCGGCGAGGCCTACCGCACCGGCACCGTCGGCAAGCCGCTCCCCGGCACCGAGGTCCGCATCGCCGACGACGGCGAGGTGCTGCTGCGCGGCCCCGGCATCATGCAGGGCTACCACGGGCAGCCCGAGAAGACCGCCGAGGTGCTGGAGGCCGACGGCTGGCTGCACACGGGCGACATCGGCGAGCTCTCCGCCGACGGCTACCTGCGCATCACCGACCGCAAGAAGGACCTGATCAAGACCTCCGGCGGCAAGTACGTCGCCCCGGCGGAGATCGAGGGCCAGTTCAAGGCCCTCTGCCCCTACGTCTCCAGCATCGTCGTCCACGGCGCCGACCGGAACTTCTGCTCCGCCCTCATCGCCCTGGACGAGCCCTCGATCCTGGTCTGGGCCGCCGAAAGCGGCCTGGAGGGCAAGACGTACTCCCAGGTCCTGGCCGCGCCCGAGACCACCCGGCTCATCGAGACCTACGTGCAGACCCTCAACGAGGGCCTCCAGCGCTGGCAGACGGTCAAGAAGTTCCGCCTCCTGCCGCGCGACCTCGACGTGGAGCACGGCGACCTCACCCCGAGCCTCAAGCTGAAGCGGCCGGTCGTCGAGCGCGAGTTCAAGCACCTCATCGAGGAGATGTACGAGGGCTCCCGGGAGGCGTAGCACCGGGCGCGCGGTCCGGGGCGCCCGAGGGACCGTAAACGACCTTGGGGCAGTGCGGGACAATGGGCCCATGCCTTCCGCACTGCCCGATGGTGAACCCATGCCCGAAGACGGCTCGCTGCCGCCCCACGCCCTGGCGGGAGCGGGGGAGCGGCCCCTCGGGTTCTACCTGCACGTCCCCTACTGCGCCACGCGCTGCGGGTACTGCGACTTCAACACCTACACGGCCACCGAGCTGCGGGGCACCGGCGGCGTGCTCGCCTCCCGGGAGAACTACGCCGACACCCTGATCGACGAGGTCCGCCTGGCGCGGAAGGTGCTCGGGGACGACCCCCGGGCCGTCCGGACCGTGTTCGTGGGCGGCGGCACGCCCACGCTGCTGCCCGCCGGTGACCTCGTACGGATGCTCGCGGCGATCCGCGACGAATTCGGGCTGGCCGAGGACGCGGAGGTCACCACCGAGGCCAATCCGGAATCGGTGAACCCGGAGTACCTGGCCGAGCTGCGCGCCGGCGGCTTCAACCGGATCTCCTTCGGCATGCAGAGCGCGAAGCAGCACGTCCTGAAGGTCCTGGACCGCACGCACACACCCGGCCGGCCCGAGGCCTGCGTCGCGGAGGCGCGGGCGGCGGGCTTCGAGCACGTGAACCTGGACCTGATCTACGGCACGCCGGGGGAATCGGACGAGGACTGGCGGGCGTCGCTGTCGGCGGCGCTGGGCGCCGGGCCCGACCACATCAGCGCCTACGCGCTGATCGTGGAGGAGGGCACCCAGCTCGCGCGGCGGATCCGGCGAGGCGAGGTCCCGATGACCGACGACGACGTCCACGCCGACCGGTACCTGATCCTCGACGCGGTGATGGCCGAGGCGGGCTATTCCTGGTACGAGGTCTCGAACTGGGCCACCACCGAGGCCGGCCGCTGCCTGCACAACGAGCTGTACTGGCGCGGGGCCGACTGGTGGGGCGCCGGACCCGGTGCGCACTCGCACGTGGGCGGGGTGCGGTGGTGGAACGTGAAGCACCCCGGCGCGTATGCGGCGGCGCTGGCGGAGGGGCGGTCGCCCGGGGCCGGGCGGGAGCTCCTCTCGGAGGAGGACCGGCGGGTGGAGCGGATCCTGCTGGAGCTGCGGCTCGTGGACGGGGTGCCGCTGGCCCTGCTGGCGCCTGCGGGGCTCGCCGCGGCCGGGCGGGCCCTGGCGGACGGTCTTCTCGAAGCGGGCCCGTACGGGGCCGGGCGGGCCGTTCTGACCCTGCGTGGACGGCTGCTGGCCGACGCGGTGGTCCGCGACCTGGTGGACTAGCCCCGTCCGGGGTGTTGCCGGGGCCCTGCGGGGCCGTCCCCTACCCGCCCTTCCACCGTTCCCCGGGGCTGCGCCCCGGACCCGTTGCCGGGTGCGGCGCCGTTGCCGGGGGCCAGCCCCCGGGCCCCCGCGCCTCAAACGCCGGCGAGGCTGGATTTTCGCCGGCGCTGGAGCCCCGCGCGCCGTGTGAGCTACGCCGTCACGTGGTCGATCAGGTGCTCCACCGCGCCCAGGAGGGTGGGCTCCAGGTCCTTGTACGAGGTCACGCGGGACAGGATGTGCTGCCAGGCGGCGCCGGTGTTCTCCGGCCAGCCCAGGGCGCGGCAGATGCCCGTCTTCCAGTCCTGGCCGGGCGGGATGACGGGCCAGGCGCGGATGCCCAGGGCGGAGGGCTTCACCGCCTGCCAGACGTCCACGTACGGGTGGCCCACGATCAGGACGTGCGGGGAGGTCACCGAGGCGGCGATGCGGGACTCCTTGGAGCCCGGGACCAGGTGGTCCACCAGGATGCCCAGGCGGGCGTCGGCGGCGGGGGCGAAGTCGGCGACGACGGCCGGGAGGTCGTCGATGCCCTCCAGGTACTCCACCACGACGCCCTCGATCCGCAGGTCGTCGCCCCACACCCGCTCGACCAGTTCGGCGTCGTGGCGGCCCTCCACGTAGATCCGGCCCGCCCGGGCCACCCGCGCCCGGGCCCCGGGGACGGCGAGGGAGCCCGAGGCCGTACGGGCCGGGGCGGCCGGGCCCCGCGCGGGGCGGGTCAGGGTGACCACCGCGCCGTCCAGGAGGAAGCCGCGGGGTTCGAGGGGGAAGACGCGGCGCTTGCCGAAGCGGTCCTCCAGGGTGACCGTGCCGGCCTCGCAGGCCACCACCGCGCCGCAGAAGTCCGTACCCGCCACCTCGACCACCAGGTCCGGATCGGCCGGGACCTCGGGGACGGGCTTGGAGCGCTTCCACTGGGGGGTCAGGTCGGGGGAGTACTCGCGCATCCGGCCGAGGGTAGGAGAACGGGCCGGTTCAGTGGTCCGACACGCCGAAGCGGGCGGCCAGTGTGTCGCGTTGGGCACGGACGAAGGCCGCGTCGACCACCGCTCCGTGACCCGGTACGTACAGAGCGTCGTCCCCGCCCAGGGCGAGGAGCCGGTCCAGGGCCGCCGGCCACTGCCGCGGCGCCGCGTCCGGGCCCGCCTGCGGCTCGCCCGATTCCTCGACCAGGTCGCCGCAGAAGACCACCTCGCGCGCACCGGGCACGAAGGCGGCCAGATCGTGCCGGGTGTGCCCCGGGCCCACGTTCGCCAGCAGCACCTGCACCCCGCCCAGGTCGAGCGTCCACTCGCCCGACACCAGGTGCCGGGGGAGCACCAGCAGATCCGCCGCCTCGGCCGCCTCGGCGGGCGCCAGGCCGTGCCGGACCGCGTCGGCCCGCAGCTCTTCCCGGCTCACCGAGAGCAGGGAGTCCAGCCCGACCGGACCGTAGATCTCGGCGCCCGCGAACGCCGCCCCGCCCAGTACGTGGTCGAAATGTCCGTGTGTGAATGCGAGATGGGTCACGCGCCGGCCCGCCAGCCGCTCGGCCTCGGCCCGTACCTGCGCCCCTTCCCGCAGGGAGGAACCCGGGTCGATCAGAAGGGCGGAATCCTCGCCCACCACCAGTCCCACGGTGCAGTCCCACACCGGCAGGCGCTTTCGGCCGGCCCGTTCGGCGAGCCGTTCCCAGCCCGCCTCTTCCCAACGCACGTCCATGCCGCGACGCTACCTTGGCGGGCCGCCCTTGCTAGGGGTGTACCACCCCGCCGTACACTGACCGGGGGATCTCTGGCACTCGAACGCTCAGAGTGCCAGCAGGCAGGACCTGCCGAAGCCGCGAACGACGGAAACGATGGAGGTGTGCGCGCGATGCTCAGCGAACGCAGACTCGAAGTGCTGCGCGCCATCGTCCAGGACTACGTCGGCACGGAGGAGCCCGTCGGCTCCAAGGCGCTCACCGAGCGGCACCGCCTCGGCGTGTCGCCCGCCACCGTGCGCAACGACATGGCCGTGCTGGAGGACGAGGGCTACATCGCCCAGCCCCACACCAGCGCCGGCCGGATCCCCACCGACAAGGGCTACCGCCTCTTCGTCGACAAGCTGGCGGGGGTCAAACCGCTGTCGACGCCCGAGCGCCGGGCCATCCAGAACTTCCTCGACGGGGCCGTGGACCTCGACGACGTCGTCGGCCGTACGGTGCGGCTGCTCGCGCAGCTCACCCGGCAGGTCGCCGTCGTCCAGTACCCCTCGCTGACCCGGTCCACCGTCCGGCACGTGGAACTGCTCTCGCTGGCCCCGGCCCGCCTGATGCTCGTCCTCATCACGGACACCGGCCGGGTCGAGCAGCGGCTCGTCGACTGCCAGGCCCCCTTCGGGGAGGCCTCGCTCGCGGACCTGCGGGCCCGCCTCAACAGCCGAGTCGTCGGCCGCCGGTTCACCGACGTGCCGCCGCTGGTGAAGGACCTTCCGGAGTCCTTCGAGAACGAGGACCGGGTGACGGTGCGAGCCGTCCTCGACACCCTCCTCGAAACGCTGGTCGAGGAGGCGGAGGAGCGGCTGATGATCGGCGGCACCGCCAACCTCACCCGCTTCGGACACGATTTTCCCCTGACGATCAGGCCGGTGCTCGAAGCGCTGGAGGAGCAGGTCGTGCTCCTCAAGCTGCTGGGCGAGGCCAGTGAGTCGGGAATGGCCGTAAAGATCGGGCATGAGAACGCCTACGAGGGACTGAACTCCACGTCCGTCGTCTCGGTCGGCTACGGTTCGGGCGGCGAAGCAGTCGCCAAACTCGGCGTGGTCGGACCGACCCGCATGGACTACCCCGGAACGATGGGAGCGGTACGCGCAGTGGCACGTTACGTCGGACAGATCCTGGCGGAGTCGTAAGTGGCCACGGACTACTACGCCGTTCTCGGCGTGCGCCGCGACGCATCGCAGGACGAGATCAAGAAGGCATTCCGGCGGCTCGCCCGCGAGCTGCACCCGGATGTGAACCCCGATCCCAAGACGCAAGAGCGTTTCAAGGAGATCAACGCCGCCTACGAGGTCCTCTCGGACCCGCAGAAGAAGCAGGTCTTCGACCTCGGCGGCGACCCGCTGTCCTCCTCGGGCGGCGGCGGAGCCGGCGGCTTCGGAGCGGGCGGCTTCGGCAACTTCTCCGACATCATGGACGCCTTCTTCGGCCAGTCCTCGCAGCGCGGACCGCGCTCGCGGACCCGCCGCGGCCAGGACGCCATGATCCGCCTCGACCTGGAACTGGACGAGGCCGCCTTCGGCACGACCAAGGACATCCAGGTCGACACGGCCGTCGTCTGCACCACCTGCTCCGGCGAGGGCGCTGCACCCGGCACCTCGGCGCAGACGTGTGACATGTGCCGCGGCCGCGGTGAGGTCTCGCAGGTCACCCGGTCCTTCCTGGGCCAGGTCATGACCTCGCGCCCCTGCCCGCAGTGCCAGGGCTTCGGCACCGTGGTCCCGACCCCGTGCCCCGAGTGCGCGGGCGACGGCCGGGTCCGCTCCCGCCGCAGCCTCACCGTCAAGATCCCGGCCGGCGTCGAGAACGGCACCCGGATCCAGCTCGCGGGCGAAGGCGAGGTCGGCCCCGGCGGCGGCCCCGCCGGCGACCTGTACGTGGAGATCCACGAGCTGCCGCACCCGACCTTCCAGCGGCGCGGGGACGACCTGCACTGCACGGTCACCATCCCGATGACCGCGGCGGCCCTGGGCACCAAGTGCCCGCTGGAGACGCTGGACGGCCTGGAAGAGATCGACATCCGGCCCGGCACCGGCTCCGGGCAGGCGATCCCGCTGCACGGCCGCGGCGTGACCCACCTGCGCGGTGGCGGACGCGGCGACCTGATCGTGCACGTCGAGGTCACCACCCCCGGCAAGCTGGACCCGGCGCAGGAGGACCTGCTGCGCCAGCTGGCCAAGCTGCGCGGCGAGGAGCGGCCGATGGGCCAGTTCGCACCGGGTCAGCAAGGCCTGTTCAGCCGCCTGAAGGACGCCTTCAACGGGCGCTGAGCGACGCCTTCGACGGACGCCGAGCAGCGTACGAGCACACCTGCGAGCCCGGTCCGGGGATGCCCCGGACCGGGCTCGCGGCATGCGCGACGCCGCCGCGGCGGCGGTATTCGGGCACCCCGGGGAAGGGGACTATGCCAGGCGAATGCCGTGATTCGGTCCCGTGAGCGGGACATGGCACGATGCAGCTCATGTCCTCCGCACCGAACGGTCTCTTCGCGTACCCGATCGTGCAGGCGCCCATGGCGGGCGGCGCGTCCTGCCCGCCGCTCGCGGCCGCCGTGTGCGAAGCGGGCGGACTGGGCTTCCTCGCCGGCGGCTACAAGACCGCGGACGGCATGTACCAGGAGATCAAGCGGCTGCGCGCGCTCACCCGCCGCCCCTTCGGCGTCAACCTCTTCCTGCCGCAGACCTCCCACGCGGACCCGGCCGCCCTGGAGGTCTACCGCGGGCACCTCGCCAGTGAGGCCTCCTGGTACGAGATCTCCCTCGCCGACGAGGACATCATCGGCACCAGCGACGACGGCTACGACGCCAAACTGGCCATTCTCATCGAAGACCCGGTCCCCGTGGTCTCCTTCACCTTCGGCCTGCCCTCGCCCGCGGCCTTCACCTGCCTGCGCAACGTCGGTACGTACACGATCGCCACCGTCACCTCCGTCGAGGAGGCCCGCGCCGCCCAGGCGGCCGGCGCCGACGCCGTCTGCGTCCAGGGCGTGGAGGCGGGCGGCCACCAGGGCACCCACCGCGACGACCCGCAGGGCGACGGCACGGCCGGAGTCGGCCTGCTCGCGCTCGTCGCGCAGGTGCGCGAGGCCGTGGCCCTCCCGATCATCGCGGCGGGCGGCCTGATGCGCGGCTCGCAGATCGCCGCGCTGCTCGCCGCGGGCGCCGAGGCCGCGCAGCTCGGTACGGCCTTCCTGGCCTGCCCGGAGTCCGGCGCGCACCCCCTGCACAAGAAGGCGCTGACCGACCCGCTGTTCGTCCGGACGGAGCTGACCCGGGCCTTCTCGGGGCGGCCGGCCCGCGGACTGGTCAACCGGTTCATGCGCGAGCACGGCCCGTACGCCCCGGCCGCGTACCCGCAGGTGCACCACCTGACCGCGCCGCTGCGCAAGGCCGCCGCCGATGCCGGGGACCCGCAGGGCATGGCCCTGTGGGCGGGCCAGGGGCACCGGCTGGCGCGGGCCCTGCCGGCCGGGGAACTGGTGGAGGTGCTCGCGGCGGAACTCGGCGCGGCACAGAACGCATTGAAGGCAATGCAGATGAGGAGTGCGTCATGACCGCCCCGGTGTTCGTGGTGGAAAAGGTTCCCGCGGGACCGGAGTTCGTCTTGGACGGTCCCGAAGGCCGCCACGCGGTCTCCGTGAAGCGGCTGGCCCCCGGCGAGGACGTGGTCCTGACCGACGGCCTGGGCCGGTGGACCGAGGGCGTGGTCAAGGCGGCGGAGGGCAAGGACCGTCTGGTGATCACGGACCTGGAGTCCGTCCTGGAGGAGCCCGAGCCCACCATCCGGATCACCGTCGTCCAGGCCCTGCCCAAGGGCGACCGGGGCGAGGTCGCCGTCGAGACCATGACGGAGACCGGCGTCGACGCGATCGTGCCCTGGCAGGCCTCGCGCTGCATCACCCAGTGGCGCGGCGACCGGGGCGCCAAATCCCTCGCGAAGTGGCGGGCCACCGCCCGGGAATCCGGCAAGCAGTCCCGCCGGGTCCGCTTCCCCGAGGTCGCCGAGGCGCTGTCGACCAAGCAGGTCGCGGCGCTGCTCGCGGAGGCCGACCTCGCGGTGGTCCTGCACGAGGACCGGGACACGCCCTCGGGCGCGCTGGCCACCGCCGAACTGCCGGCCGCCGGCTCCATCGTCCTGGTCGTCGGACCCGAGGGCGGGGTCTCCCCGGACGAGCTCGCCGCCTTCGCGGCGGCCGGAGCGCACCCGTACCGGCTGGGCCGCTCGGTGCTGCGCACCTCCACGGCGGGCACGGCCGCGGCGGCGGTCCTGCTGGCGCGGACGGGACGCTGGTCCTGACCGGTCCGGCCGGCGGGGGTGGCGGTGGATACCATGCCGGAACCGATCACCGTCACCCGTCACGAAGGGCTCAGCACATGGCCGGGGAACCGCAGGCCGACTGCCTGTTCTGCAAGATCGTCGCGGGGAGCATTCCCGCGACGGTCGTCCGGGAGACGGACACCACCGTCGCCTTCCGCGACATCAACCCGCAGGCACCCACCCACGTCCTCGTGATCCCGAAGGCGCACTATCCCGACGCCGTCTCCCTCGCGGCCGCCGAGCCCGGGATCGCCGCCGACGTCCTGACCGAGGCCGGCCGCGTCGCAGCCGACGAGGGGCTCACCGAGAGCGGCTACCGCCTCGTCTTCAACACCGGCGCCGGCGCCGGCCAGGTGGTCTTCCACGCCCACGCGCACGTCCTCGGCGGCCGCGGCTTCGAATGGCCCCCGGGATAAACCGTGTCCGTACGCGAATTCGTGGTGCTCGGCACCGCCAGCCAGGTGCCCACCCGCCACCGCAACCACAACGGCTACCTGCTGCGCTGGGACGGCGAGGGCATCCTCTTCGATCCCGGCGAGGGCACCCAGCGCCAGATGCTGCGCGCCGGGGTGGCCGCGCACGACATCAACCGGATCTGCGTCACCCACTTCCACGGTGACCACAGCCTCGGCCTCGCCGGGGTCATCCAGCGGATCAACCTCGACCGGGTCCCGCACCCCGTCACCGCCCACTACCCGGCCTCCGGACAGAAGTTCTTCGACCGGCTGCGGTACGCCACGGCCTACCGCGAGACCGTGCGGATCGCGGAGGAGCCGGTGGCCGAGGACGGGATCCTGGCGCGCGGGGACGCGTACACCCTGGACGCCGTACGCCTCTCGCACCCGGTGGAGTCCTTCGGCTACCGGCTCACCGAGGCCGACGGGCGCCGGATACGGCCCGAACTGCTCGCGCTCCACGGCATCAAGGGGCCCGACGTGGGCCGGATCCAGCGCGAGGGCAGCCTCGGCGGGGTCACCCTCGACGAGGTCAGCGAGGCGCGGGCCGGACAGCGGTTCGCCTTCGTCATGGACACCCGGCTCTGCGAGGGCGTGGAAGCGCTCGCGGCGGGCTGCGACATGCTGGTGATCGAGTCGACCTTCCTCGACGAGGACGTCCAACTGGCCACCGACCACGGGCACCTCACCGCGGGACAGGCGGCGCGGGTGGCGCGGGACGGGGGCGTGCGGCATCTCGTGCTGACGCACTTCTCGCAGCGGTACCCGGATCCGGCGGAGTTCGAGCGGCAGGCCCGGGCGGCCGGCTTCGAGGGCGAACTGACGATCGCCGCGGATCTCGTACGGGTCCCCGTGCCGAAGCGGGCCGGCTAGGCCGGGCCGCTCTCCGCCTGCCCCCTCCGGTCCTCTCCCGCCGGCTCCTGCCGGCTCTTTGTATCCGCACCTCGCCGTGCGGATGCTTGGGGTGCCGCCGCCCGCACCTTCGCGGGCGTGTCCGCAACGGCGGAGCGGCGCTCGGGCGAGGGGGAGAGATGACCGGAAGACCAGGGCCGGCGGGGTTCGGGAGCGGCTCGTCGGGGCCGGGGCCACGGGAGGGTGACCGGGCTGGCTGCCGCGGAGGCGGCCTTCGGGGGCGGCGGGTTCGGGCAGTCGATGAAGGAGGCGGGCTTCGAGGGGTTCCGGGACCCGGATCGCGACGGAGCGCGGGACCAGGACGGGTCGCCGGATCGCGACGGAGCGCCGGACCGGGACGGGGCCGGTGCCGCGGAGGCCGACGCCCGGCCCGAGGAGGCCGGGGGCGGGGCGGCCGGGGACGAGGTCTCCTCGGCCGAGAGCCACGTCGAGGACGACGCCGGCGCCGAAGCGTCCGCGGCCCCTGGCGGCGACGGCTCCGATGCCGGTGGGGCCGCGGACGGCGCCGGGGCCGACAGGGCGTCGGGCGGGTCGGCAGGGGCCGCGGACGGCGCCGGGGCCGACAGGGCGTCTGGCGGGGCGGTAGGGGCCGCGGACGGCGCCGGGGCCGACAGAGCGTCGGGTGGGGCGGTAGGGGCCGCGGACGGCGCCGGGGCCGACAGAGCGTCTGGCGGGGCGGTAGGGGCCCCGGACGGCCCCCCGGCCCGGGCGCCGGGCGGGGCGGCAGGAGAGGGCGAGCGGTAGGGGCGGGCGCGGGAGCCTGCGGAGCGGAGCCGGTGCCCGCCTCCCGGCACGGCCGCGGGCGTACGGGTACGGGCCGACCGCCAAGGTGCCGCGCCCGTACGGGAGATGCGGGCGCGGGACGGTGCGGGCCTGACCGGCCGGGGCCGGACGGGACGGCCTACACGCCGGTCCCCACCCGTCGCCGGATCTTGTCGCGGGTGCGGCGGGTTGCCGCCGGGGAGAGCAGCAGGACCCGGAGCGGCGGCAGGCGCAGCGGGCGGGTGCGGAGCTGCGCGAGTTCGACGACCTCCAGCTCCTGCGCACCGACCCGCGGTACGGAGCCGGCCGGTGTGCCCGCTCCGGCGGCGAGCACGGCCGCCGGGGCCCCGCCGCGGCGGCGCACCGAGCCCGGGGTCAGGGGGCGTCCGCCGACGTGCAGGGCGACTCCGGCCATCGGCCCGGCCACCGCGAGCAGCAGGCCCCCGAGGACCAGGCCCATGCCGGGGAACCCCGCGCCCTCGGCGAGCAGGCTCCCGGTGACGGGCCCGCAGGCCACCCCGAGCGAGGACGCGGAACCGACCAGGACGGCCCAGCGGCCGCGCGGGTCGAGGGCGGCGGCGAGGCCGATGGCGTAGGAGAGCACGACGGGGTAGACCGCGTTCCACAGGATCTCCCCGGCGGCGAAGGAGCCAAGGTCCCGCGCGTGCGAGGCCAGCACCACGCAGCAGGCGATGACCGCGGTGCCCACGCCCACCGGGACCGCGCGCCCGAGCCGGGCCCCGAGCGCGGAGGCGGCGGTGACCCCGAGCAGCCCGGCGCCGAGCGCGGCGGCGAAGACGATCCCGAGCGTGACCTCGGACAGGCCCGCCTGCTGCGCGCCGATGCGGCCGCTGACGCCCCACAGGGCGTTCTGGGCCAGGGACCACAGCATCAGGGCCCCGGCGAGGATCATGCCGGCGCGCGGGTAGGGCAGCCGCGCGGAGGCCCGTACGGCCCGGGCGGTGCCGTCGGCACGGTCCTGGCGGTCCGGGGTGGCCGGGGTCCCCGGGGCTTCCGGGCGGTCGGCCCCGGGCAGGTGCCGCGTCGCGGGCCAGCAGACCAGCGCGACCAGGGCGATCGCCGCGAACGGCAGCCCGTGCCCGCCGCCGAGCCGCGGCAGGGTCAGGTACAGGGCCCCGGCCGTGGCCGACACCGACAGCAGCCCCAGGGCGGAGGTCCGGTGCGGGTCGCGCTGCGCGGCGATGCCGGAGGCGGCCACGGCGGTGGCGGTGCCCGAGCCGAAGCCGCCGAGGACGGCGCCCGTGATGACGAGGGGGAGCTGCGCGGTGGCGGCCGCCGTGCCGTAGCCGAGGACGGCGAGCAGCAGACCGAGCCGGGCCAGGGGGCGCGGGCCGTGCCGTGGGATGCGGGAGGCGAGGGTGAATCCGGCGGCGGCCGAGCCGAGGAGCAGGGCGGAGCCGATCAGGCCGGCCTGCGCGGGGCTCAGCGGGAGGTGCGCGTCGAGCCGGCCGACGACGGTCGGCAGCAGGTACGGGGCGACGTAACCGGAGGTGAAGAGCGCGACGAGCGGCCAGGCGGCGGGCGGCGCGGGGGTGCGGTCGGGCACGGATGATCCAGGAGTGGTGCAGGTGGAGCGCGAGATTCCGCAAGACCGCGGGGCTCATATTTATCAAGCGCCCCGATATCCGGAGAAGAGCGTTCGTGCGGTGATCTGCGTCACACTGTATTCCGGGCCCGCCCGGGAGGGAGGGCCTGACGGCGGACGCGGGTTGAACCCCATGGTGAACCCCATAGGGAAGTCCGATCGCGAGGCCCAGTGAAGAAACGACCCGCCAAGATCAGAACGCGCACCGAACCGAACGGGGAGTACAACGTGACCAGTCGCAGCAGCCGGGACAGCCTCGACTCCGCCGTGGACCCGCTCGGTCCGCTGCGCGATCCCCAAGAACCGGGCTGCGACGTCTTCCTGACGGGCACGGTGTTCCTCGACATCATCTTCACCGGCCTCGACTCCGCCCCCGTGCGCGGCACCGAGTCCTGGGCGCGCGGCATGGGTTCCAGCCCCGGCGGCGTCGCCAACATGGCCACCGCCCTCGCCCGGCTCGGCCTGCGCACCTCCCTGGCCGCCGCCTTCGGGGACGACCACTACGGGGAGTACTGCTGGGACGCGCTCGAACAGGGCGAGGGCATCGACCTGTCGATGTCGCGGACCGTGCCCGGCTGGCACAGCCCCGTCACCGTCTCGATGGCGTACGAGGGCGAGCGCACGATGGTCTCCCACGGCCACGAGGCCCCGCTCCCGGCGGACCCCGGCCCGTTCCCCCAGTGCCCGCCCCGTGCCCGCGCGGCCGTGGCCTCGCTCGGCCCGGGCGGCGGCGAGGCCTGGGTCGCCGAGGCGGCCCGGCGCGGGGCCCGGGTCTTCGCCGACGTCGGCTGGGACGACAGCGGGCGCTGGGATCTGGGGGCGCTCGCCGACCTGGAGCACTGCGAGGCCTTCCTGCCCAACGCGGGGGAGGCGATGGCCTACACGCGCACCGACTGCCCGCGCGCGGCGGCGCGGGCGCTGGCCGAGAAGGTGCCGATCGCGGTGGTGACGATGGGCGCCGAGGGCTCGTACGCGGTGGACGGGCGGACCGGGGAGACGGCCGAGGTCCCCGCGATCGCGGTCGACGCCCTGGACCCAACCGGGGCGGGCGACGTGTACGTGGCGGGCTTCCTCACCGGCACCCTCGCCGAGTGGCCCCTCGCGGACCGGCTCGCCTTCGCGGGCCTGACGGCGGCCCTGTCGGTGCAGGAGTTCGGCGGCTCCCTGTCGGCCCCCGGCTGGCCGGAGGTGGCCCACTGGTGGCGCACCGCCCCGGAGGCCCTGCGCGGCCGCTACGGCTTCCTCGACGACCTCGTCCCCCGAGCCGCCGCCCCCGCCAGCCGCCGCCGCGCGGTCCCGACGATCGGCTTCCGCCAATCGGCGTAGTCCCGGACCGCCCGGAAAACCCGGGCAGGACCCCGCCCCCGGCCTCGTGCGCCCCCGCACCCGACGCCGCCCGCGCCTGCCTGCGCCCGGGGCGCAGCCGCCCGGCCCTCGGCCCCGGGCACCCCGTTCGAGGCCGCCCAGCACCCGGCTGGGTGGCACGTCGGCCCCCGTGCCTCCCGGCCCCCCGCCCCCGGGTCCACGTCCGCCACGCGCGCGAGCGGTAGGGCGTCGTGGGAGGGGTGGGATCGGGCCGGTGGACGGTCGGGGCTGGGGGCGATGGGGGAGGGGGCGTAAGGGAGCGGGGAAAACCCCTCGGGGATGGCGGGGTGGCGACGTACGCTTGGAAGTCCGGTGGCCGTCGATCGGCGCGGCCCCTCAGTGGGAGGTATGCGCAGGCCACAGTGCCGGCCCATGACTCAGACACCGACAGCCAAATCCCCCGCGCCGGGACAGGCGCGAGCCCACTTCTCCGTACCGGCCACCCACCCGATGGTGTCCGTCCTCGGCTCGGGCGACGCCTTGTTGCGCGTGATCGAGAAGGCCTTCCCGAGGGCCGACATCCATGTTCGGGGCAATCAGGTCAGTGCGGTCGGCGCGACGGCGGAAGTCGCGATGATCCAGCGCCTGTTCGACGAGATGATGCTGGTGCTCCGCACCGGGCAGCCGATGACGGAGGACGCAGTGGAACGCTCGATCGCCATGCTCAAGTCGAGCGGCAACGGGGACGGGCCGGACGAGACGCCGGCCGAGGTGCTCACCCAGAACATCCTCTCCAGCCGCGGCCGCACCATCCGCCCCAAGACGCTCAACCAGAAGCGGTACGTCGACGCGATCGACAAGCACACGATCGTCTTCGGCATCGGCCCCGCCGGTACCGGCAAGACCTACCTCGCCATGGCCAAGGCGGTCCAGGCCCTGCAGTCCAAGCAGGTCAGCCGGATCATCCTGACCCGTCCGGCGGTCGAGGCGGGCGAGCGCCTGGGATTCCTCCCCGGAACCCTCTTCGACAAGATCGACCCGTACCTGCGGCCGCTCTACGACGCCCTGCACGACATGATCGACCCGGACTCGATCCCGCGGCTGATGGCGGCGGGGACGATCGAGGTGGCGCCGCTGGCCTACATGCGCGGCCGGACGCTCAACGAGGCCTTCGTGGTCCTCGACGAGGCGCAGAACACCACCCCCGAGCAGATGAAGATGTTCCTGACCCGGCTCGGGTTCGACTCGAAGATCGTCGTCACCGGCGACGTGACCCAGGTCGACCTCCCGGGCGGTGCCAAGAGCGGTCTGCGGCAGGTGCAGGACATCCTCGAAGGCGTTCCGGACATCGCCTTCTCGCGGCTCACGTCCGAGGATGTCGTCCGGCACAAGCTGGTCGGCCGTATCGTCGACGCGTACGAGAAGTACGACGACAGCCAGGACGCGAAGCAGTCGCGGAACGGCTTCCAGCGGAAGTAGACACCAGCGCACCATGTCGATCGACGTCAACAACGAGTCCGGAACCGAGGTCGACGAGCGGGCGATCCTCGACATCGCCCGCTACGCACTCGCCCGGATGCGGATCCACCCGCTCTCGGAGCTCTCCGTCATCGTCGTGGACGAGGACGCCATGGAGCAGCTCCACATCCAGTGGATGGACCTGCCCGGACCCACCGACGTCATGTCCTTCCCGATGGACGAGCTGCGTCCGCCGAAGAAGGACGAGGAGGAGCCCCCGCAGGGGCTCCTCGGTGACATCGTGCTCTGCCCCGAGGTCGCCAAGAAGCAGGGCGAGGACGCCCCGACGCGGCACTCCATGGACGAGGAGCTCCAGCTCCTGACGGTCCACGGGGTGCTGCACCTGCTCGGGTACGACCACGAGGAGCCGGACGAGAAGGCCGAGATGTTCGGCCTCCAGGCGGCCATCGTCGACGGCTGGCGCGGCGAGAACGGCGTGACCGGCCCGTCCCCGGCCCCGACCGTCTCATGACCGGTGATCTCCAGCTGATCACGGGCGCCGTCCTGCTCGTCGTGGTGGCCTGGTTCGCCGCGTGCGCCGAGTCCGGGATCGCCCGGATCTCGGCCTTCCGCGCAGAGCAGGCCGTACGGGAGGGCCGGCGCGGCAGCGCGAAGCTGGCCCAGGTCGCCGGCGACCCCACCCGCTACGTCAATGTCGCCCTGCTCGTCCGGGTCACCTGCGAGATGGCGGCGGGCGTGCTCGTCACGTACGTCTGCCTCGACGAGTTCGGGGAGAACTGGACCGCGCTGCTCGTGGCCATCGCCGTGATGGTCCTCGTGTCCTACGTGGCGGTCGGCGTGTCCCCGCGCACCATCGGCCGCCAGCACCCGCTGAACACGGCCACGGCCGCGTCCTACGTCCTCGTACCGCTCGCCCGGATCATGGGGCCGGTCCCGCAGCTGCTGATCCTCCTCGGCAACGCGCTCACGCCCGGCAAGGGCTTCCGCAAGGGGCCCTTCGCCTCCGAGGCGGAACTGCGCGCGATGGTCGACCTGGCGGAGAAGGAATCGCTGATCGAGGACGACGAGCGCCGCATGGTGCACCAGGTCTTCGAGCTGGGCGACACCCTCGTGCGCGAGGTCATGGTGCCGCGCACCGATCTGGTCTGCATCGAGCGGTACAAGACGGTCCGTCAGGCGACCACGCTCGCGCTGCGGTCCGGCTTCTCGCGCATCCCGGTGACCGGGGAGAACGAGGACGACATCGTCGGCATCGTGTACCTGAAGGACCTGGTCCGCAAGACGCACATCAGCCGGGACGCGGAGAGCGACCTGGTCTCCACGGCGATAAGGCCCGCGGTGTTCGTGCCGGACACCAAGAACGCGGGCGACCTGCTGCGCGAGATGCAGTCGGTGCGCAACCACGTGGCGGTCGTCATCGACGAGTACGGCGGCACCGCCGGCATCGTCACCATCGAGGACATCCTCGAAGAGATCGTCGGCGAGATCACCGACGAGTACGACCGGGAGCTCCCGCCGGTCGAGGAGCTGGGCGGGGACCGCTACCGGGTCACCGCCCGCCTGGACATCACCGACCTCGGTGAACTGTTCAAGGTGGACTCCTTCGACGACGAGGACGTGGAGACGGTCGGCGGACTGCTCGCCAAGGCGCTGGGCCGGGTCCCGATCGCCGGTGCCTCGGCGGTGGTGGACCTGCCGGACGGGCGGCCGCTGCGGCTGACGGCGGAGTCCCCGGCGGGACGACGGAACAAGATCGTGACCGTGTTGGTGGAGCCGGTGGCTCCGGCCGAGGAGCAGGACGGGGAGACGGAGTGACGCCGGCGCAGCTGCGCGCCTTCTGCCTGGGGTTCAACGCGGCCGTGGAGGAGTTCCCCTTCACCCCGGAGACCTCGGTGTTCAAGGTGCTGGGGAAGATGTTCGCGCTGAGCGCGCTGGACGGCGACCCGCTGAAGGTCAACCTCAAGTGCGATCCCGAGCAGGCGGTGCGGCTGCGGGCGGAGCACGAGGCGATCGTGCCGGGCTGGCACATGAACAAGCGGCACTGGAACACGGTGACCGCGGGCGGACCGGGGGCGCTGCCCGACGCACTGCTCCGGGAGCTGGTCGAGGACTCGTACGACCTGGTGGTCGCGGGCCTGCCGAAGGCGGAACGGCTGCGGCTCGACCGGCCGTAGGCCGGTGGGGCCGTCCCGGTGCGGCCGTCGCCCCGGGGTTCCGCCGTGTTCCCCCGTGCGGAATCCGGGAGGGGTCCAAGGTCATCGATCATGGGACCTTCGTGGCCGCGCGGCCGCTTACACAGCGCTTAGTTTTGTCCCGGCGCCACCAAGAGCCCGGGGGGACACCGGGGGTGGAGGGGAGAGCGCGTCGGCGGGGTCGTCGTGCGGCCCCGCCGACGCGCTCCATATGCTTCGGCCCATGACCGACAGCACCGGGATCGACCCCGAAGACACCAAGATCATCACGTTGGCGCGCAGCGCCCGGGCCCGCAACGGCGTGCCCGAGGGGGCGGCGGTCCGGGACGAGACCGGCCGTACCTACGTCGCCGGAACCGTGGCCCTGGACTCCCTGAAGCTGAGCGCGCTCCAGACGGCCGTCGCGATGGCCGTGGCCAGCGGCGCCCAGTCCCTCGAAGCGGCGGCCGTGGTCAGCGCGGCGCAGGCCCCCTCCGACGCCGACCGCGCGGCGGTCCGTGACCTCGGCGGCCCGGACACCCCGGTCCTCCTGGCGGGCCCGGACGGCACCCTGAAGTCGCGCACCCCGGCCGGAGCCTAGGCCGGCACACCCGGGCCGCGGCGGTCCGGCCCGGCGGCCCGGGTGCGCAGGAACTCCGCCGTCCCGGTGCGGCCGAAGCGGGCCGCCCAGTCGGCAGGGAGCCTGCCCTTCCAGCGGAGCCGCGGATCCGCTCCGTGCTCCAGCAGGACCCGGGCCGTTTCCGTGTGGCCCTCGGCTCCCGCACGGCCCAGGGCCGTGGCGCGCAGCCCGTTGGCGCGGTCGGGGTCGGCTCCGGCGGCGAGCAGCCGGCGCACGATGCCGGTGTGGCCCCTGGTGGCCGCCTGCACCAGCGGGAGTTCCTCGTCGTACGGGCCGGTGGCCTGCTCGGGGTCCGCGCCCGCCGCGAGCAGCACGCGTACCGCGCCCTCCCGGCCCTCGCGTACGGCCAGGTCCAGTGCCGTGCGCCCGTCGCGGTCCGGCGCGTCCGCGGGGACGCCCCGGCCCAGCAGCCGCGTGAGGGCCGCCTCGTCCCCGGCCTCCACGGCGCGTACCAGCTCGTCCGCCGCGGCCGGCCCGTTCGCCGCGGCCCGTACCTGCTCGTCCGCCGTCGCCGGCCCGCCCGTGTCGTCCACGGGCCCATGCTGGCAGCCGGACCGGGCGGGCGTCAGAGCGCGGCGGGCTCGGCCGTGGTCCGGCGGCGGATGACCATCGCCATCAGGGCGGCCATCGCGCACAGGGCGCCCGAGGCGTACCAGACGGGGTCGTACGAGCCGAAGGCGTCGCGGGCCAGGCCGCCGAGGAAGGCCACCACCGCGGCGCCGATCTGGTGCGAGGCCAGGACCCAGCCGAAGACGATGGCCCCGTCCTCCCCGTAGTGCTCGCGGCACAGGGCGATCGTGGGCGGCACCGTCGCGACCCAGTCCAGGCCGTAGAAGACGATGAAGAACACCATCGGCGGGTGCACGGCCGGGGCCAGCAGCATCGGGAGGAAGAGCAGCGAGATCCCGCGCAGGGCGTAGTAGACGGCGAGGAGGCGGCGCGATTCGAAGCGGTCCGTCAGCCAGCCGGAGAACACCGTGCCGATGACGTCGAACACGCCGATCACGGCGAGGAGTCCGGCCGCCGCCGTCACCGGCATGCCGTGGTCGTGGGCCGACGGCACGAAGTGGGTCTTCACCAGTCCGTTGGTCGAGGCCCCGCAGATCGCGAAGGTGCCCACCAGCAGCCAGAAGGGGCCGGTCCGGGCCGCCTTGGCCAGCACCCCCAGGGCCCGTCGGGCGGCGCCGGGGACGGGTGCGGGCTTGGCCGCGTACGGGCCCCCGTAGGGGGTGGTCCCGATGTCGGCCGGGTGGTCGCGCAGCAGCAGCCAGACGAAGGGCACGACGGCGAGTGCCGCCAGCGAGACGGTGACCGCCGCGGGGCGCCAGCCGTGGTTCTCGACCATCCAGGCCAGCAGCGGCAGGAAGATCAGCTGGCCGGAGGCCCCGGCGGCGGTCAGGATGCCGGTGACCAGGCCGCGCCGGGCGACGAACCAGCGGTTGGTCACCGTCGCGGCGAAGGCCAGGGCCATGGAGCCGCTGCCCAGCCCGACCAGGACGCCCCAGTACAGGATCAGTTGCCAGGAGGTGGTCATCCACACCGTGGCCAGCGAGCCGACGGCTATGACGGTGAGCGCGAGGGCGACGACCCTGCGGATGCCGAAGCGGTCCATCAGGGCGGCGGCGAACGGCGCGGTGATCCCGTACAGCGCGAGGTTGACGGAGACGGCGAGGCCGATCGTGCCCCGCGACCAGTCGAACTCCTCGTGCAACGGCTCGATGAGCAGGCCGGGGAGCGAGGCGAAGGCGGCCGCTCCGATGATCGTCACGAAGGCGACGGCCGCGACGAACCAGGCGCGGTGGACGCGGTGCACGCGGTGCGGTGCCCCGTCCACGGAGTCGGGACCGGCCGCCCGGCCGGAGGCGGGCGTCGGTGCGGGGGAGGGGCCGGGGCCCGGTTCTGTCTGCGTCACGCCGATAGTTTCCGGCCGCCGGGGTCCCGTACGACAGTGGCCTGACCGACATGCTTCGATATGATCGGGCCATGGAGCCTCGCGCGCACCGTGCCCACCGTGTCGTCGTACTCGCCCTCGCCGGGCTGCTGCCCTTCGAGCTCGGGATCCCCCACCGGATCTTCGGGCGGGCGAAGGACCCCGCCGGACGGCCGCTGTACGAGATCCTCACCTGCGGGCTCGCCCCCGGCCGGGTCCCCACGGACGCCGACTTCGACATCCACGTCGAGCACGGTCCCGAGCTGCTGGCCACGGCCGACACCGTGGTCGTCCCCGCCTCTTACGAGCTGGGCCCGGTCCACTCCGAGGGCCGGCTCACCCCCGAACTCGCCGCCGCCCTGGCGCACATCGGGCCCGGCACCCGGCTCGTCTCCATCTGCACGGGCGGGTACGTCCTCGCCGCCGCCGGTTTCCTGGACGGCCGCCGGGTCACCACCCACTGGTCCGCCGCCGCGCACTTCCAGCAGACCTTCCCGGCCGTACGGGTCGACCCGGACGTGCTCTACACCGACGACGGGGACGTGCTCACCTCCGCCGGAGTCGCCGCCGGGATCGACCTGTGCCTGCACATCGTGCGCAGCGACCACGGCGCGGCCGTCGCCAACGACGTGGCCCGGCGCACCGTCGTACCCCCGCACCGCGAGGGCGGGCAGGCGCAGTTCATCGAGCGGCCGGTGCCGCAGCCGCAGCGGTCGGCCACCACCGCGGCCCGCGCCTGGGTCCTGGACCGGCTGCACGAACCGCTGCGGCTGACGGACCTGGCCCGGCAGGAGGCGATGTCCGTACGGACCTTCACGCGCAGGTTCCGCGAGGAATCGGGGCTCAGCCCGGGCGAATGGATCGTCGGGCAGCGGGTGGAGCGGGCCCGGGCGCTGCTCGAGCAGACCGACCTGCCGATGGAACACGTGGCCCGGGAGACGGGCTTCGGGACCGCGCAGTCCCTGCGCAAGCACGTCCAGGCGGCGCTCGGCGTGAGCCCGACGGCCTACCGGCGGACCTTCCGTGCCACCGGGCCGGGGAGCACGCCGGGGATCGCGTGGGACGCCGTACCGGACGCCGTACCGGACGCCGGATCCGGCAGCACCCTGCCATCTCCTGATGGGACATCAGTTGTTGCCGGGTCCGTGCATTGACTTATCCCACCGCCCGCTCGTGAATGGCCCCCTGGCGGGGTACGGGATCCCAGGGGGCGGTCAGTGCGGACATCGGCACGGCACAGAGGATGGTCGGCGGCCGTCGGCATGGCGGTGCTGGCCGCGGCGACCGGGGGCGCGCTGAGCACACCCGCGGCCGCGGAGGGGGAGACGCCGCCCGGGCAGGTCGACTTCCCCACGCACTGCCTGCCTCCGCAGGAAGCCGGACTGCCGCCGGCCGACGGGCCCACCACCGCCCGGGTCACCGTGGACGACACGGCCCCGCGCGTGGGCGACACCGTCACCGTCACCTACCAGGTGGCCCGGACCCCCGCCCTGAACCCGCTCTCCGTCGCCCTGCCCGGCGACGTGCTCACCCCGACTGGGCGGATCGTCCTCGGCGGCGCGCAGCAGGGCGAGGTCACCGTCGTCGGAGCCAAGCGCAACGACCCCGTAGAGGCGGGCGGGGCACTGCCCGCCGTCACCATGACCGGCACCTTCACCGTCACCGCTCCCGGCGAGATCACCCTGGCCCCGGGCGGCTACACCCTGCACACCGGGCACCTGCTCGAACTCGACACCGTGTGCGCGGTCGCCCAGGGCGCGGCGCCGGGACCGGATCCGACCCCGAAGCCCTCCGTATCGGCGTCGGCGTCGGCGTCCGCTCCGGCGCCTGCGGTGCCGTCCCCGTCCCCTTCCCCGGCTCCGCCCTCTCCGCTGCCGCTCCCCGGGGGAGCGCCGGTGGCGCAGCGGATCACCGCGAGCCCGCTCCCGACGGCCAACCTGCGCGTCGTCGCGCTTGGCACGGCCGCGGGCGGGCCCGGCGCCAAGGTCCAGGTCACCGGGGCCGGCTTCCTCCCCGGCGCCGAAGTCACCGTGGCCGGCCGGGCGGGCACGGCACAGACCGCCGACCGGGTCACCGCGCGGGCGGACGAGCTCGGCGTGGTCCTCGCGGAGCTGCCGGTCACGGACCGGGCGACCACCGCCGTCGTGGCGTACGAGGGCTCCGCCTGGACCCCGCAGCGGGGCTCCGGGCCGGCCGCGTACACCGTGATCACCGCCGCCCCGCTGCCGCCGGGCAGCCAGACGGTGACGGCCGTCGTGCAGCCGGGCGAGCTCGGCATGACCCAGGAGGGCGACGCCGTGACCCTGGCCGCGGTCCCGTACAGGGACGGCGGCGCGGCGGCCGGCCGGATCGGCACCGTCACCGTGAAGGACGCCCGCGGCGGGCCGGCCGGGTGGTCCCTGATCGGGAAGGTCACCGATTTCACCGGCTCCGGCGGGCTGCGCATCCCGGGCGCCTCCCTGAACTGGACCCCGACGTGCACGGCCGCGCCCGGCAGCCCCAGCGCGTGCCTCCCGGGCAGCGCGGGCACCGTAGGGCAGGACGGTGCGGTGCTGGCCTCCACCGCGGACGCCGCCCTCGTCGGGGGCACCTTCACCGTCGACGCGGGCGTCACCCTGCAGGTGCCCCCGTACACCCCGCCGGGCGCGTACACGGCGGTGCTGACCCTGACGCTGTCGTGACCCGGCCGGGCCGGTCCCCTGTCCCGCTGCGCGGTGCGGGGTCCCCTACCCGCCCTTCGCCCGTTCCCCGGGGCTGCGCCCCGGACCCGTTGCCGGGGGCCCGCCCCCGGACCCCTGCTCCTCAAAAGCCGGAGGGGCTGGAAGATCCGGCCTCGCCAGCGTTCGAGGCGCGGGGTCCGGGGCGGAGCCCCGGGGAACGGGCGAAGCGCGGGGCCGGGAGAGGGACCCCCCGGGCACGGCCGCGCCGCCGGGCCGGATCGGCGGTCGGCGCCGTGCTCCTCGGGCTCGGCATGCTCCTGCTCGGGGGAGCCGGGACGGCGCGGGCCGCCGACAACGGGCAGTGGTCCGTGCTGCCCGCCGCCAACAGGCTCGGGCAGCGCCCGTACTTCTACCTCGCCGCGGCCCCCGGCCAGGCCGTCACCGACTCCGTCACCCTCGCCAACCGCACCGACCGGCCCCGCACCTTCCGCCTCTACGCCGCCGACGCCTACAACACCGCCCGCGACGGCGGCTTCGCCCTGCGCGGGCCCGAGGAGCCGCGCACCGCCACCGGCGCCTGGACGGTGCTGGCGCGGGATCGGATCACCGTCCCGGCGAAGACGGCGGTCGATGTCGGCTTCACCCTCACCGTCCCCGACCGGGCCGAACCGGGGGACCATCCCGGAGCCGTCGTCGCCCTGGAGGACCGGCCGGGCGACACCGCGGTCCAGGGGCTCGGGGTCCAGCAGGCCGTGGCGGCCCGGGTCTACCTCCGGGTCACCGGTCCCACCGCGCCCGCCCTGGCCGTCGAGGAGCTCCGCACCGCCCGCCGCGGCCCGGCCGGCGCGGAGGTCTCGTACACGCTCCACAACCTCGGCAACGTCACCCTGCGCCCCCGCGCCACCCTGACCGCCTCCGGGGCCCTCGGCCGCGGACTGGTCTCCCGCCCCCTCACCGGACTGCCCGCCGAGCTGCTGCCCGGCCAGCGGGTCCGGCTCACCGCGCGCTGGGCCGACCCGCCCGCCCTGGAATGGGCGGAGGTCGCGGTCGTGGCGCGGGCCGACGGCACGACCGCCCGGGCCGTCACCGGACACGCCGCGCACCCCGCCCTGAACGGCCTGCTCGGGGCCGCTCTGGCCCTCGTGGCGGCGGCCTGGTCGGCGCTGGGAGCCGCATCGGGGAGAATGGCCCGTATGAGCGATCGTTCCCCCGAGACCACCAGCCCGCACCGTGCGGGCTTCGCATGCTTCGTCGGCCGTCCCAACGCGGGGAAGTCGACCCTGACCAACGCGCTCGTGGGTACCAAGGTCGCGATCACCTCCAACCGGCCGCAGACCACCCGCCACACGGTCCGCGGCATCGTGCACCGCCCCGACGCCCAGCTCGTCCTCGTGGACACGCCCGGCCTCCACAAGCCGCGCACGCTGCTCGGCGAGCGGCTGAACGACGTGGTGCGCGCGACCTGGTCCGAGGTCGACGTGATCGGCTTCTGCCTGCCCGCCGACCAGAAGCTCGGCCCCGGTGACAAGTTCATCGTCAAGGAGCTCGCGGGGATCAAGAAGACCCCCAAGATCGCCATCATCACCAAGACCGACCTCGTCGAGTCCAAGGTGGTGGGCGAGCAGCTCATCGCCGTCCACCAGCTCGCCGAGGAGCTCGGCTTCGAGTGGGCCGAGATCGTGCCCGTCTCGGCGGTCGGGGACACCCAGGTCCAGCTGCTGGCCGACCTGATCGCGCCGATGCTGCCGAAGAGCCCGCCGCTGTACCCGGAGGGCGACCTCACCGACGAGCCCGAGATGGTGATGGTCGCGGAGCTGATCCGCGAGGCCGCGCTGGAAGGCGTACGGGACGAGCTCCCGCACTCCATCGCCGTGGTCGTCGAGGAGATGATCCCCCGGGAGAACCGCCCGGCGGACCGTCCGCTGCTCGACATCCACGCCAACCTCTACATCGAGCGGCCGAGCCAGAAGGGCATCATCATCGGCCCGAAGGGCGCCCGCCTGAAGGAGGTCGGCATGAAGTCGCGCAAGCACATCGAGGCGCTGCTCGGCACCCCGGTCTTCCTCGACCTGCACGTGAAGGTCGCCAAGGACTGGCAGCGCGACCCCAAGCAGCTGCGCAAGCTGGGCTTCTAGGCGCCCCGGCGGAGCCGCCGCACCTTCACCGCGTTGTCCGTACGGGTCCCGGGCCGGCCGTCAGGCTGGTCCTGGGCCCGTACGTGTTCCTCCGCCAGCAGCACCTCCCAGGCGCCGGCCTCCAGCTCCAGCTGGGCGACGACCTCGTCCGGGGTCGGGAAGTCCACCTCCGGGCGGTCCTCCTGCCAGGACGCCCAGCCCGCGTGGCCGACGACGAGCAGGACCCCGCCGGGGGCCACGGCCGCGCCGGCCCGGCGCAGCACCCGCTCGCGCGGGAAGTCCCCGTAGGTGTGCAGGAAGCACGCGGAGACCAGGTCGTACTCCCCGGCCGGGAAGGACTCCGCGAGGTCGTGCCGCTCCCACGCGGTGCGGTCCGCGACCCCGGCGTCGGCGGCGTGCGCCGCGGCCCGTTCCAGGGCCACCCCGGAGATGTCCGTCCCGGTGACGTGCCAGCCCTGCCGCGCGAGCCACACGGCGTCCCCGCCCTCTCCGCACCCCAGGTCCAGGGCCCGCCCCGGAGCGAGGGCGGCGGCCTCCCGGGCCAGCACGGCGTTGGCGTTCCCGCTCCAGATCCGGTCGCTCTCGCGGTAGCGGGAGTCCCAGAACTCCTCGCCGGCGAAGCCGGCCTCGGGGGAGTGGGGGGTGTGGGGGGTGTGGTCGTTCGCGTGCGCCATGGCGGACTCTTTCCGGTCGGTACGGGGCGCGGGGACCGGGTCCCCGCACCTGCGATGCTCCGCCCGGACCCGTAGACCGGCCAAGCGCCCTTGCCGTTCCCGCAAAAAAACGGGCCGAGAATTGCGCGGGCCGCCCCGGCCCCGCGGATCACAGCGGGCGGTCGGCGATCAGCGCGGTGCCCACGGACCGAAAGCCGAGGCGGGCGTAGAGGCGGGCCACGTCCTCGTCGCCCGCCGAGAGGAAGACCGTGCGGGCTCCGCGGGCCAGGGCGTCGGCGACCAGGGCCGCCGTCACCGCGAGGGCCAGGCCCTGGCGGCGGGCCGAGGGGAGGGTGCCGACACCGACGACCTCGGCGACGTCCGCGACCGGGACGTACTGGCCGGAGCACAGGACCACCCCGTCGCGCACGGCCGCCGCCAGGGCGGTACGGCCCGACTCGATCATCCCCGCCACCCGGATCCGGCGGCCCTCCGAGGCCGGGTCCCGTTCCGCCGCCGCGAGCTCCGCCGGGCCCGCCTCGCCGACCGCGGTGCCCGGAGCGGCGAAGGCCAGCATCGGCACCGTCACCGCCGGGCGCAGCAGCGGGTCGGCCGCGCTGAGCACCCGTACGTCGGGATGCGCGGGGAGCCGTACCGCCGCGGGGTCGAGCACCATCAGCGGATGCGCGTGCACGCTCAGCCCGGCGGCCTCGGCGGCGGCGCGCAGGGAGGGGGTGGTCTCGGCCACCCACTCGAAGGCCTCGGGGACCCGGAGCTCCCGCTGCCGCGCCAGCACCCGCTCCACGTCGGCCACCGTGACGCCACCGGCCGGGGCGGCGCCGAGCGCGGGCCGCGCGTAGTAGGGCCAGCCGTCGCCCTCCTGGACGAACAGGGTCAGCGGGCCGAAGTCCTCGGCCCGCGCTCCGCCCGCCCGGGGCGCTGCGTCGTAGTAGCGCTCCAGCTCGGGCAGGCGGTCGGGAGTCGTGATCATCGGGCCATCCAAGCAAGCGGGCCGCGATCAGGCACCTTCTTTCAGGCGCCTTCCTTCAGAACCCGGGAGATCAGCGAGCGCTGCGCGTCCGACAGGTCGGGGTCCTGGCAGAGCACCGTCCGCCCGTCCACCGTGATCCGGTACGAGAAACCGTCCCGGATCCGGCTCGCCGCGTCTCCCGGCGGGCCGGGCCGCAGGGCCAGCTGCGCCAGCGCCTGCCACTCGGCCTCGTCGGGCAGGCCCGAGGTGTCCACCTCGCCCCGGCGCTCGATCCCCGCGAAGCCGCCCGTCCGCACCACCTGAATCCGCATGACCGCCCTCCTACCCGGCGCCCCCTAGCCCAAGCCGACCGCCGACCACGCCTTCTGGAGCGCCTGGTGTTCGGCGCCCCCGTCGCCGTACCGGGTGACGGCCGCCGCGGTCGTCAGGGCGGCGAACCGGGCGAAGTCCGCCTTCGGGCCCAGCTCCCCGCCGGTCAGGGCGTCGTACCAGATCCGTCCGGCCCGCTCCCAGGCCTTGCCGCCGAGCTCGGTGGCGACGAGGTAGAAGGCGTGGTTGGGGATGCCGGAATTGATGTGCACGCCGCCGTTGTCGCGGGAGGTGCGCACGTAGTCGTCCATGGTCGCGGGCTGCGGGTCCTTGCCGAGCTCGTCGTCCTCGTACGCCGTGCCGGGCGCCTTCATCGACCGCAGGGCGAAGCCGCTGTCCACGGAGGGGCCGAGGAGCCCGGCGCCGATCAGCCAGTCGGCGTCCTCGGCGTTCTGGTCCAGGGAGTACTGCTTGATGAGGGAGCCGAAGACGTCGGACATGGACTCGTTGAGCGCGCCGGACTGGCCGTAGTACTCCAGGTCGGCGGTGTGCTGGGTGACCCCGTGGGTCAGCTCGTGCCCGATGACGTCCACGGACACGGTGAAGTCGAGGAACAGGTCCCCGTCGCCGTCCCCGAACACCATCTGGCTGCCGTCCCAGAAGGCGTTGTTGTACAGCCGGTCGTAGTGGACGCTGGCGTTCAGCGGCAGGCCGGCGTCGTCGATGGAATGGCGGCCGAAGCCCTTGAGGAAGAGCTCGAAGGTGGCCCCGAGCCCGGCGTAGGCACGGTTGACGCTGGCGTCCCGGCCGGCGTCCTCGCCCTCGCCGCGCACCTTCTGCCCGGGCAGCCGGGTCTGGTGCTGGGCGTCGTAGATGGTCCGCGCGGGAGTCTCGGACGGTGTTTCCGTGGCGGGCGGGAGCACCGCCATCAGCCGCCGGACCCGGTTCAGGGCGTCGAGTTCGAGGGTCCGCCGCGCGGCGGCGGCCCGGGCCGGGTCGTCGGACCGGGCGATCTCGTCCAGGAGGTGCGGCGGCACCACGGTGCAGAAGACGGGGTGACGGCGTGGCGTGGGGAAGGCATCCATGCCCGGCAATGTGGCAGCGCGTGACGGCCGTGTCACTAGCGGCGACCATGATTCATTCGGTCGTCTGAAACCGCGAGCGGCGCATTGACGGATCAACCGGACATCGCGCCGGGTGGCCAACAGGTAAAGCGACCTAGCTCACAAAGGGTGCAAAACGGACCTGCGGGTCTTGCATACTGAAACAGGTCCCGCATTACGGGGCGGCTCGGTTAGGCTCGGCCCATCATGCGTTTCGGGCTGCTCCTCCTTAGCTGCCGCGGCGAGGGCCTGTAGTCGTAGGCCGACCCCCTCCCCGCGGAGTTTGGTGTTGCGGTTTTGCGACCGTCCGTCGGCCGTCCCAGCGAACTACACGCGGACACGCGAGGAGCCCTACGTCATGAGCCAGCACACTTTTGTCGGTCGCCCCACGCCCATCACGAACGCGACCCACACCCAGAAGCCCTCCGGGATGCCCATCCACAAGTACGGCTCGTACGAGCAGGTGGACATCCCCGACCGCACCTGGCCCGAGGCGCGCGTCACCAAGGCGCCCCGCTGGCTGTCCACGGACCTGCGCGACGGCAACCAGTCGCTGATCGACCCGATGACCCCCGCCCGCAAGCGCGAGATGTTCGACCTGCTGGTGCGCATGGGCTACAAGGAGATCGAGGTCGGCTTCCCGTCCTCCGGTGAGACCGACTTCAACTTCGTGCGCTCCATCATCGAAGAGGGCGCGATCCCGGACGACGTCACCATCTCCGTACTGACCCAGGCCCGCGAGGACCTGATCGAGCGGACCGTGGAGTCCCTGGTCGGCGCCAGGCGCGCCACCGTGCACCTGTACAACGCGACCGCGCCGACCTTCCGCCGGGTCGTCTTCCGCGGCTCCAAGGAGCAGATCAAGCAGATCGCCGTCGACGGCACCCGCCTGGTCATGGAGTACGCCGACAAGCTGCTGGGCCCCGAGACCGTCTTCGGCTACCAGTACAGCCCGGAGATCTTCACCGACACCGAGCTGGACTTCGCCCTGGAGGTCTGCGAGGCCGTCTGCGACGTGTGGCAGCCGTCCGAGGGCCGCGAGATCATCCTGAACCTGCCCGCCACCGTGGAGCGCTCGACGCCCTCCACCCACGCGGACCGCTTCGAGTGGATGGCCCGCAACCTGACCCGCCGCGCGCACATCTGCATCTCCGTGCACCCGCACAACGACCGCGGCACCGCCGTGGCGGCCGCCGAGCTGGCCCTGATGGCCGGCGCCGACCGCATCGAGGGCTGCCTGTTCGGGCAGGGCGAGCGCACCGGCAACGTCGACCTGATCACGCTGGGCATGAACCTGTTCTCCCAGGGCATCGACCCGCAGATCGACTTCTCGCAGATCGACGAGATCCGTCGCACCAGCGAGTACTGCAACCAGATGGAAGTCCACCCGCGCCACCCCTACGCGGGCGACCTCGTCTACACCGCCTTCTCCGGCTCCCACCAGGACGCCATCAAGAAGGGCTTCGACGCCATGGAGGCCGACGCGGCCGCCCAGGGCAAGACCGTCGACGACATCGAGTGGGCGGTTCCGTACCTGCCCATCGACCCGAAGGACGTCGGCCGCTCCTACGAGGCGGTCATCCGGGTCAACTCGCAGTCCGGCAAGGGCGGCATCGCCTACGTCCTGAAGAACGACCACAAGCTGGACCTGCCGCGCCGCATGCAGATCGAGTTCTCGCGGATCATCCAGGCGAAGACCGACTCCGAGGGTGGAGAGGTCACTCCGAAGGCGATCTGGGACGTCTTCCAGGACGAGTACCTGCCCAACCCGGAGAACCCGTGGGGACGCATCCAGCTGCGCTCCGGCCAGACCACCACCGACAAGGACGGCACCGACACGCTGACCGTCGAGGCGGTCGTGGACGGCGCGGAGACCGTGCTGGACGGCACCGGCAACGGTCCGATCTCGGCCTTCTTCGACGCCCTGGCCGGCATCGGCATCGACGCCCGGCTGCTGGACTACACCGAGCACACGATGAGCGAGGGCGCCTCCGCGGTCGCCGCCTCGTACATCGAGTGCGCGATCGACGGCCGCGTCCTGTGGGGCATCGGCATCGACGCGAACACCACCCGCGCCTCCCTGAAGGCGGTCATCTCCGCAGTCAACCGCGCGGGCCGCTGACCCGTACACGAGCGAACCCCGTTCCTCCCCTTCCGGGAGGGGCGGGGTTCCGCCGTTTCCGGGGCCGGACCGGGGGTCGTTCTCAGGGCCGTCGCGGAGGGCGTCAGCGCGAGCACCCGCTCCGTACGGATGGTCCCGGGGGCCACCGCGTTGACGCGGATCCCGGGCGGCCCGGCCGGGCCCGCTCGCGGCGCGGCCACCGGACAGGAGTTCTCGTTCATGCGGCCGGGCGCAGGGCGGGCCCGGGGGCGGCCGCGGCGACGGGCGTGCAGGTGGGGCCGGGTGCGGGACCGGAATCGGGCAGGGGCGCAGATCGGCCAAGTACGGCGGCCGGGCGATGTTGTCTTGTCACACGACTGACGCATCCTCACCGATGTGGCTAACATCACGCCAACCCGGCGATGTTGCCGGAAGGTTACGGAGGTGCGACGTGCTGCCAGTTCGGGGTGGGGACGGCCGGAAGCTGACGGTCTGGGGTATCCGCACCACCTGGAGCACCGTGGGGGACGGGGAGTTCTTCTGCCCCGACTGCGGTGGCGACCGCAACTACCGCCGGCGCACGGGACGCCGCCGCTTCACCGTCCTCGGTGTGCCGCTGCTGCCCCGCGGGCAGGCGGGCCCCGTCGTCGAGTGCCAGGGCTGCCGCGAACGCTTCGGCACCGAGGTCCTGGACCACCTCACCACCACCCGCTTCTCCGCGCTGCTGCGCGACGCCGTGCACACCGTGACCCTGGCCGTGCTGGCGGCCGGCGGGACGGCCTCGCGCAGTGCGCTGGAGGCCGCCGTGGGCACCGTACGGTCCGCAGGGTTCCAGGACTGCACCGAGGAGCAGCTGGAGTCCCTCGTCGAGGGGCTGGCCGCCGAGGAAGGGCGGCTCGGGCTCTACGACGGGCCCGACTGCTTCGGCGCCGCGCTCTCGATCGAGCTGCACGAGGCGCTGGAACCGCTGGCCCCGCACCTGGCCGGACCGGGCCGCGAATCGATCCTGCTGCAGGGCGCGCGCGTCGCCCTCGCGGACGGCCCGTACATCCCCGCGGAGCGCGAGGTACTGGCCACCGTGGGCGCGGCGCTGCGCATCGACGCGGACGAGGTCGCCCGGCTGCTGTCGGCGGTCCGGGCGCCGTAGCGCCACCCCGCCGCGACCGCCCACCGCAACCGCCCGCCTCCGATCGCCCGCCCCGCCGTCACCGGCCGGGGGCGGGCGATCGGTGCGTCCGGGCATCCGCACAGGTGATCGTTTCGGCCGCGCTGGCCGTTTCCCACGGGCCCGAGGGCTCCGAGGCGACACAAAGCGGCACATTCCGAGGTAACGATCGAGCCTCGCACCCCCGTATTCGCGCCCCTCGTGCGCCGGGTGAACTGCGGAACCGTTCGATCCGTACGGGGGGTTCCCAGCATGTGGACGGCCGGAATTGGGCCTTCTGGTTTGCGCGACCGAACGCCTTGCGGGTCTTAACCCGCACGTCATCCTGTGGGTGCTTCGCG
The DNA here is from genome assembly GCF_044454225.1 of Streptomyces sp. NPDC051563. NCBI lineage: Bacteria > Bacillati > Actinomycetota > Actinomycetes > Kitasatosporales > Streptomycetaceae > Streptomyces > Streptomyces sp. NPDC051563. The sequence goes on along the minus strand of NZ_JBITDL010000023.1, from coordinate 79,636 downwards.
TTCGCGCAGGGGGAATTCGCGCTTCCATGAGCTCTGGCCATAGCCGACCCCGAGAGCCCCCGCCACTGGAGAAACCTCCAGATCGAGTGCGCCAGCAAGTCAACACTTTGTAGAAGTCGACGATATCTGTGAGCGGCCCCACAGGCGTTCAATTCCGGTCACACGACGAGACGCCGGCGGTAACACTGCGGGGCTTCGATTCACGTGGAACGCACTGACTGACAACCCTGCCGGATCAACGGGTTAACGACCCACTTCGGACAGGGACAACCAGCTTCCCAGCTTCCAGCTTCCTCTCGTTTACCTACCTCTTGAAGGGCAAGGCAGAGATGGCACGTGTCGCCGCACCGCTTTCCGCCACCGGAAAGCAGAGCACGCACCCGGTCGACGAGGTGCTCCCCCTCCCCAAGCTCGCGCTGTACGGCTTCCAGCACGTACTCGCGTTCTACGCCGGTGCGGTGATCGTTCCGATCATCGTCGGCAGTGCACTCAAGCTGAGCCCCGAAGAGCTTGTCTACCTGATCAACGCGGACCTCTTCACCTGCGGCATCGCCTCGATCCTCCAGGCCTGGGGCATCGGCAGGGTCGGAGCCCGGCTGCCGATCATCCAGGGCGTCACCTTCACGGCGGTCTCCCCGATGATCGCCATCGGTCTCGGTGCGGGCGGCGGCACCGCCGCGCTCCTGGTCATCTACGGCGCGGTCATCACGGCCGGCATAGCCACCTTCGCCTTCGCCTGGCTGCCCGCCAAGGCCTTCCGCGCGGTGATGCGGCTCTTCCCGCCGGTGGTCACCGGCACGGTCATCACCATCCTCGGCATCGTGCTGCTGCCGGTGGCGCTCAAGGACACCGTCGGCGGCGCCCCGCTCGTCGGTGACGGCGGAGACCCGGGCCAGCTGGCCTACGCGGCCGGAACCATGCTCTTCGTCCTGCTGGTGATGCGCCTCGGCGGCAAGTTCCTGGCCAGCATCGCGGTGCTGCTGGGCCTGGTCGGCGGCACGCTCATCGCCTTCGTCCTCGGCGACGCCAAGTTCGACGCGGTCAGCGCCTCCAACTGGGTCGGCGTCACCACGCCCTTCCACTTCGGCGCCCCGAAGTTCGAGTGGTTCCCGATCTTCCTGATGCTCATCGTCATGCTGATCACCATGGTCGAGACCACCGGTGACACCTACGCCGTCGGTGAGATCGTCGGCAAGGACATCGACAGCGAGACCGTGGCGCGCGCCCTGCGTGCCGACGGCGCCGCCACCGCGCTCGGCGGTCTGCTCAACTCCTTCCCCTACGTGGCCTTCGCCGAGAACGTCGGCCTGGTCCGGGTCACCAAGGTCAAGAGCCGCTTCGTGGTCGTGGCCGCCGGCGTCATCATGATCATCCTCGGACTGCTGCCGAAGGCCGCCGCGATCGTCGCCGCGATCCCGCCCGGCGTCCTCGGCGGCGCCGCCACCGTGATGTTCGGCATGGTCGCCCTCGCCGGCATCCAGACCCTCGGCAAGGTGGACCTGAAGGAGGAGAAGAACGCCCTCATCGTCGGCGTCTCCATCGCCTTCGCCCTCTTCCCGGCCACCGTCCCGGCCTTCTTCGAGAAGCACATGAGCGCGGACCTCTCCTCGCTCCTCAACAGCGGTGTGACGCTCGGTGCCACGGCCGCGATCGTCCTGAACCTGATCTTCAACGGTCTGGGCAAGGGCAACGGCCACGAAGCCCCGCAGGTCGCCGGGCCGGTCACCGTGCCCGCCGCGGGCGCCGAGACCCCGGCTGGCGCCGAGACCACGGCGGTCACCGTGCCCCCGGCGGGCGCCGAGACCCCGGCGGGCGCCGAGACCCCGGCGGGCGCCGAGACCCCGGCGAACGCCGGGCCCGCGGCAGCCGTCCCGGCCCAGTCGGGCGAGGGCGAGCACGCCCCCGCGCCGACCGCCTGATCCTCCCAAGGGGTGTCCCCCGCCGGGCCCCGTGCCCGGCGGGGGACGCTGCCGTTTCTCCCGGAGCGGCCGTCCTGTCGGTCCGGTACGGGACAATGGGCCCATGAGTCTGTTCCGCGACGACGGCATCGTGCTGCGCACCCAGAAGCTGGGTGAGGCGGACCGCATCATCACGCTCCTGACCCGGGGCCACGGCCGGGTCCGGGCCGTCGCCCGCGGCGTGCGCCGCACCAAGTCCAAGTTCGGCGCCGGGCTGGAACCTTTCTCCCACGCCGACGTGCAGTTCTTCTCGCGCAGCGGCGAACTGATCGGCCGCAGCCTGCCGCTCTGCACGCAGACCCAGATCATCGCCCCGTACGGCAACGGCATCGTCACCGACTACGCCCGCTACACCGCCGGCACCGCGATGCTGGAGACCGCCGAGCGGTTCACCGACCACGAGGGCGAGCCCGCCGTACAGCAGTACCTGCTGCTCGTCGGCGCCCTGCGCACCCTCTCGCGCGGGGAACACGCGCCGAACCTCATCCTCGACGCCTTCCTCCTGCGCTCCCTCGCCGTCAACGGCTACGCGCCCAGCTTCGACGACTGCGCGAAGTGCGGACTGCACGGCCCCAACCGGCACTTCTCCGTCGCCGCGGGCGGGGTCATATGCGGTGACTGCCGCGTCCCCGGCAGCGTCGTACCCTCGTCGGAGGCCATCGCCCTGCTCAGCGCGCTGCTGACGGGCGACTGGGGACATGCCGACGCGTGCGAGGCCCGTCACGTGCGGGAGGGCAGCGGGCTGGTCTCGGCCTACTTGCACTGGCATCTGGAGCGCGGGCTACGCTCCCTTCGGTACGTCGAGAAATAGGAGCTGGGCACATGGCACGACGCGGGATTCTGGGACGCTCTCGCCGCGAGTACAAGATTCCCGAGCCGCACCCCTCCGGTGAGCGCCCGCCGAAGATCCCCGGCGAGCTCGTCCCGAACCACGTCGCGATCGTCATGGACGGGAACGGCCGCTGGGCCAAGGAGCGCGGACTGCCGCGCACCGAGGGCCACAAGGTGGGCGAGGGCGTCGTGCTCGACGTGCTCAAGGGCTGCCTGGAGTTGGGCGTCAAGAACCTTTCCCTGTACGCCTTCTCGACGGAGAACTGGAAGCGCTCGCCCGACGAGGTGCGCTTCCTCATGAACTTCAACCGCGACGTCATCCGGCGCCGCCGCGACGAGATGAACGAGCTGGGCATCCGCATCCGCTGGACCGGCCGCATGCCGAAGATGTGGAAGTCGGTCGTCCAGGAGCTCCAGGTCGCGCAGGAGCAGACCGTCGACAACGACGCGATGACCCTCTACTTCTGCGTCAACTACGGCGGCCGCGCCGAGATCGCGGACGCGGCGCAGGCGATCGCGCGCGATGTCGCCGCGGGCAGGCTGGACCCGTCGAAGGTCAACGAGAAGACCTTCGCGAAGTACATGTACTACCCGGACATGCCGGACGTGGACCTCTTCCTGCGCCCGAGCGGAGAGCAGCGCACCTCCAACTACCTGCTCTGGCAGAGCGCGTACGCCGAGATGGTGTTCCAGGACGTCCTGTGGCCCGACTTCGACCGCCGCAACCTCTGGCAGGCCTGCTACGAATACGCCCAGCGCGACCGCCGCTTCGGCGGGGCCGTCCCGAACCAGGGCGAGGGAACCACCGCCTGACCTCACGGCTACGCTCTGCCCTCATGAACACGAGTGGGGATCACGCACAGCGGACTGAGCAGGCCGTATTCGTCTACGAGCCGGTGCTCGCCGACTTTCGGGGGGCCGTCCGGGTCCGGGCCCTGCGGACGGCGTCGGGCCGGGCGGAGACGGTCCTGCTCCCGCTGATGACCCTCGCCCTCGTGACGGCGTACGGGGTGCTGCGCGGGATGACGCCGGCCGTCATCGTGGTCGCCGCGGTGTTGAGCGCGGGTGCCGGTGCCTTCGGCGGTGTGCGGGTACGGCGTGCCATGGCGCGCCGGCTCCACGCCGTGGCGGCCTTGTACGGGACGTGCCGCACGGTGGTGGACGAGCGGGGCGCCGCGACCGAGGGCGGGAACATGTCCTACTCGGCCGACTGGAAGCTCTTCACGCAGTACGCGGAGACGCCGGAGCTCTTCGTCCTCCTCGGCGGCCCGCGCGCGACCTGCATCACGGCGCTGCCCAAGCGGGGGGCCGAGGAGCCCGCCGACATCGACCGGCTGCGGGCGATCCTGGACCGGAACCTGCGGCGGCTGTGAAGCCCTAGCCCGCCGCCGCGCAGTCCGCGCAGGTGCCGAAGATCTCCACCGTGTGGGCGACGTTCACGTAGCCGTGCTCCGCGGCGATGGCCTCCGCCCACTTCTCCACGGCCGGGCCCTCCACCTCGACGGCCTTGCCGCACTTGCGGCAGACCAGGTGGTGGTGGTGGTCCCCGGTGGAGCAGCGCCGGTAGACGGACTCGCCGTCACTGGTGCGCAGCACGTCGACCTCGCCGGCGTCCGCGAGGGACTGCAGGGTGCGGTAGACGGTGGTCAGGCCCACGGAATCCCCGCGGTGCTTGAGCATGTCGTGGAGTTCCTGGGCACTGCGGAACTCGTCCACCTCGTCCAGCGCCGCCGCGACCGCGGCCCGCTGTCGGGTGGATCGTCCTCGTACTGGCGCGGTGTTCATCTCGCCAGGCGCAGTCGCCACCGGTTCCTCCTCGTCTCGGCTTCGGCCCATTGTGCCAGGCGGCCGACGGCCCGAGGTCTTCAGACCTTTACGTCGTCCCGCGTACAGACTTCTTCGGCCGCGCGGGCGGCCCTGGCCCGGCGCCGGGCCAGCGGGGTGGACACCGCCGTCATCACCATGAAGACGGCGATGGCGAGCAGCACGATCGTGCCGCCGGACGGGGCGTCGATGTAGTAGGTGGCGGCCGTGCCGGACAGTGAGACCAGTACGCCGATGACCATGGCCACCGTCAGGGTGGCGGTGAACCCGCGGGTGACACGCTGGGCGGCCGCGACGGGGATCACCATCATGGCGCTGACCAGCAGCAGGCCGACGATGCGCATCGCGACGGTGACGGTGACGGCTGCGGTGACGGCCATGAGCAGGTTCAGGAAGCGCACCGGCAGGCCGGTGACCCGGGCGAACTCCTCGTCCTGGCAGACCGCGAACAGCTGCCGGCGCAGGCCGAGGGTGACGGCGACGACGAACAGGGCGAGGATCACGACCGCGGTGATGTCCTCGGCCGAGACCGTGGTGATGGAGCCGAACAGGTAGCTGGTCAGGTTGGCCGTGGAGCCGCCCGGGGCCAGATTGATGATCATGACGCCGCCGGCCAGGCCGCCGTAGAAGAGCATGGCCAGCGCGATGTCCCCGCTGGTCTTGCCGCGGGAGCGGATCAGCTCCATGCCGACCGCGCCGATGACCGCGACCAGCGTGGCCATCCACACCGGGCTCGTGTTGAGCAGGAAGCCGAGCGCGACACCGGTCATCGCCACGTGCCCGATGCCGTCGCCCATGACGGCCTGGCGGCGCTGGACGAGGTACGTGCCGATCGCGGGGGCCGTGATGCCGACGAGGGCGGCGGCGATGAGGGCCCGCTGCATGAAGGCGTAGTCGAGGAGGTCCATCAGCTCAGCAGTCCCGTCCGGAGGGGCTCGGCGTCGTGCGCGGAGTGGGGGTGTACGTGGTCGTGGCCCGGCAGTGCGTGCTGGCCGAGGGCCTCCGGGGGCGGGCCGTCGTGCGTGACGCAGCCGTCGCGCAGGACGACGGCGCGGTCGATGAGCGGCTCCAGCGGGCCCAGCTCGTGCAGGACCAGCAGCACGGTGGTGCCGGCGGCGACCTGGCTGCGCAGGGCGTTCGCCAGGACCTCCTGGTTGGCCAGGTCCACCCCGGCCATCGGCTCGTCCATGATCAGCAGCTCGGGTTCGCCGGCCAGGGCGCGGGCGATGAGCACCCGCTGGTGCTGGCCTCCGGAGAGGGCGTTGACCGAGGCGTCGGCGTACGCACCCATGTCGACCAGGTCCAGAGCGTGCTCCACGGCGGCCTTGTCGGCCCTGCGCAGGAACCCGAAGCGGGTCTTGGCGAGCCGTCCGGCGGAGACGACCTCGCGGACGGTGGCGGGGACCCCGCTGGCGGCGGTGGTGCGCTGGGGCACGTACCCGATGCGCGACCAGTCGCGGAACCGCTTGAAGTCGGTGCCGAAGAGGGAGAGGGCGCCGTCGCTCAGCGGGACCTGGCCGACCACGGCGCGGACGGCCGTGGACTTGCCGGAGCCGTTGGCGCCGAGCAGCGCGACGACCTCGCCGCTGCGGACGGTGAGGTCGATGCCGCGCAGCACGGGGCGCGAGCCGAGCGAGGCCGTGGCCCCGCGCAGGGATATGACGGGCTGGTCCAGGGCCTGGGTGGGCTTGGACTCCATGGCTCGCGCCTCCGATGCCGCTACTGCTGTTGCCATTACTTGGTGCCGAGTGCCTTCTGGAGGTTCTTCAGGTTGGCCCGCATGACCTCGAAGTAGTCAGCGCCCTGGGACTTGTCCGTGATTCCCTCGAGGGGATCCAGGACGTCGGTCTTCAGGCCGGTGTCCGTCGCGAGGGTCTTGGCCGTCTTGTCGCTGGCCAGGGTCTCGAAGAACACCGTCGAGACATTGTCCTGCTTCGCGAGGGCCTGGAGTTCCTTCATCCGGGCCGGGCTGGGCTCGGACTCGGGGTCGACGCCGGAGATGCCCTCCTGGTCGAGGCCGTAGCGCTCGGCGAGGTAGCCGAAGGCGGAGTGGGTGGTGATGAAGGTCTTGGAGGCCGTGTTCTTCAGGCCGTCCTTGAACTCGGTGTCCAGCGTGCCCAGTTTGGCGACGAGCTCGTCGGTGTTCTTCTTGTAGTCCGCCGAGTGGTCGGGGTCGGACTTGGCCAGGGCCGCGCCCACGCCCTTGGCGATCTCCGCGTACTTGACCGGGTCGAGCCAGACGTGGGGGTCCTCGCCGGCTTCGCCGTGGCTGTGGTCGTGGCCGTCGCCCTCGCCCTCGGCGGCGTGCTCGTGGTCCTCGTGGCCGGAGGTGCCGTGCACCTCCAGCTTGGTGAGGGTGGCGGCGTCGACGATGTTCTTCACGCCGGACTGGGCGACGGCCTTGTCGACGGCGGGCTGCAGCGTCTTGAGGTAGAGGACGACGTCGGCCTCGCCGAGCTGCGCGGTCTGCTTCGGGGTGATCTCCAGGTCGTGCGGCTCGACCCCGGGCTTGGTGAGGGTGTCGACCTTCACGTGGTCCTTGCCGATCTGCTCGGCCAGGAACTGCATCGGATAGAACGACGCCATCACGTCGAGCTTGCCGTCCTTCGCCCCGGCGGCTCCGGCCGTGCCCGAGCAGGCGGTGAGGGCCGCGGCGGCGAGGGCGACGGTGGCGGCGAGGGCGGCGGTCGGTATGAGGTGTCGTCGTACGTTCATGACATCCATTTTCATCAAAGATGGAAACGATTGTCAAAAACCCTGGTCGGAGGGGGCTGCGGGGCCGGGGGAGGGGGGTCCCGATTTGAAAGGGGGGGTGCGGGCGCCGGTAACCTTGAGGCTTCGCCGTTCGTCCTCGTAAATGAAGAGAGCACCGTGGCCGCCGACAAGATCGAAACCATCGTCAGCCTGAGCAAGCGCCGTGGCTTCGTTTTCCCGTGCAGTGACATCTACGGCGGCTCTCGGGCTGCCTGGGATTACGGTCCGCTCGGTGTCGAGCTCAAGGAGAACATCAAGCGCCAGTGGTGGAAGGCCATGGTCACCGGGCGTGAGGACATCGTCGGTCTCGACTCGTCGGTGATCCTGGCCCCCGAGGTCTGGGTGGCCTCCGGTCACGTCGGCACCTTCTCGGACCCGCTGACCGAGTGCACCTCCTGTCACAAGCGCCACCGCGCCGACCACCTGGAAGAGGCGTACGAGGCCAAGCACGGCCGCGTGCCCGCCAACGGTCTGGCCGACATCAACTGCCCCAACTGCGGCGTCAAGGGCCAGTTCACCGAGCCGAAGCAGTTCTCCGGCATGCTGGAGACCCACCTCGGCCCGACCCAGGACACCGGCTCCAAGGCGTACCTGCGCCCCGAGACCGCCCAGGGCATCTTCACCAACTTCGCCCACGTGATGACCACCTCGCGCAAGAAGCCTCCCTTCGGCATCGCGCAGATGGGCAAGTCCTTCCGCAACGAGATCACCCCCGGCAACTTCATCTTCCGCACCCGCGAGTTCGAGCAGATGGAGATGGAGTTCTTCGTCAAGCCGGGCGAGGACGAGCAGTGGCAGGAGTACTGGATGCAGGAGCGGTGGAACTGGTACCGCGACCTCGGCATCCGCGAGGAGAACATCCGCTGGTACGACCACCCGAAGGAGAAGCTGTCCCACTACTCGAAGCGCACCGCCGACATCGAGTACCGCTTCAACTTCGGTGGCAATGAGTTCTCCGAGCTCGAAGGCGTCGCCAACCGCACCGACTTCGACCTCAAGGCGCACTCCGCGGCCTCCGGCCAGGAGCTGGTCTACTTCGACCAGGAGTCCAAGGAGAAGTACACCCCGTACGTCATCGAGCCGGCCGCCGGTGTCAACCGCGCCATGCTCGCCTTCATGCTCGACGCGTTCAACGAGGACGAGGCCCCCAACGCCAAGGGCGTCATGGAGAAGCGCACCGTGATGCGCTTCGACCCGCGCCTGGCCCCGGTCAAGGTCGCCGTCCTGCCGCTGTCGCGCAACGCGCAGCTGTCGCCGAAGGCCAAGGGCCTCGCCGCCGACCTGCGCAAGCACTGGAACATCGAGTTCGACGACGCGGGCGCCATCGGCCGCCGCTACCGCCGTCAGGACGAGATCGGTACGCCGTTCTGCGTCACCGTCGACTTCGACACCCTCGACGACAACGCGGTGACCGTGCGCGAGCGCGACACCATGAAGCAGGAGCGCGTCTCCCTGGACCAGATCCAGAGCTACCTCGGCAGCCGCCTGCTCGGCTGCTAGGTTCCACCGCTCGGCTCGAACGGCAGTGGCCCGGTGCGCATCGCGCACCGGGCCACTGCCGTCTTCCGCGCCGGTTACGCGGTGGCCGGACCGCCGGCCCGGGCGGCCAGCGCCGCGGCACGGGCCTCACCCTCGGCCGCGGTGCGCTGCGAGAACCGGACGGTCCAGAAGATCAGCGAGACCAGGAACCCGTAGATCAGGACGGGGCTGACCCAGACCATCGTGTCGACGCTCAGCACGAACACCAGCGCCACCCGCAGCGAGGCCTCCACCAGGTACGCGACGCCCCAGACGGTGGTCATCCGCCGCATCGCCTTGCGGAAGTCGGGGTACTGCCAGAGCCCGTTGAAGTACGCCACGCCCTCCTTGGTGCCGTCGGTCCCGAACTTGCGGCCGAAGTAGAACATCAGCGGCCGTGGCGCGAAGAGCGTCGCGATGCAGAGCGCCCCGAACAGCCCGGTCACCCCCGAGTCCTTGACGAGCAGGGCGCGGGCGGAGTGCGTGCCGATCAGCGTGACGAGGGCGGTGATCACCAGGAAGACCAGGGTGACCACGGCGAACTCGTCGATCTTGCGCCGCCAGGCGAGGTGGACGGCGGAGTCGACCACCGGCCAGACGCCGCTGACCAGCAGCGCCGCGAACTCGCTCCAGCCCCGGTCGGTGAGGACGTTGTACGTGAGGATGGGTGCGACCACGTTGAACCCGATGGTCAGGATCCAACCGATCGCGGCGGCGGCCCCGGACCGGGCGGGAGGCCCGGACTGCGCTGCCGGTTCTTGCTGACTGGACAATGTTCCCCCTGGAACGGACCTGATGGTGTGCGGTACAGGGGAACGTAGGAACACGGCGGATGCACGGCAAGGGGATGCCGTCCCAAATGATGATCAAGCCGTCCGGACTGGCCGGTTCCGCACGTCAGGCGCGCAGGCCCCGGATGACCAGGGCGGTGACCGCCTCGAAGTCGGCGGTGATGGTCGGCTGGAGCCAGTCCGCCGCGTACAGCGGATCGTGGAAGCGGCCGGTGGCATCGAACACCGCACGCGCGGCGGCCGGTACGTCGGGTGCGCTGAGCGTTCCCGCCGCGACCCCCTCGCCGATGATGCCGGCGAGCTGCTCGATCAGCTCGGTGATGTGGCGCTCCACCACACCGCTGCTCTCGTCGAGCAGCACGATGTACGTCGCGAACAGCTCCGGGTCGTCACCGGCCTTGTGGCGCTTGGCCTCGAACAGCGCCTCCAGCCACGACTCCAGCTTGGAGGGGGCGGGCTCGGCCGGGGCCGAGGCGATCTCCTCCAGCATCACCACGCTCTTGGCGAGCCAGCGGTCCGTGACGGCCTCGCGCAGCGCGGCCTTCGACGGGAAGTGCCGGTACACGCTGCCGTGGCTGACGCCCAGGGCGCGCGCCACGTCCACCACGGTCGCCTTGGTCGGGCCGAAGCGCCGCAGCACCTCCTCGGTGGTTTCGAGGATGCGCTCGGGGGTGAGGGGCTCGGCGGCTGCGGGTGGCATGAGTACGACCGTACAGCCGGATCAGTGTTCGCTGTCCAGGTGGGCCATCTGGGCCGCCGGGTACCGCTCGCCGGCGGCCGCACCGGCCGGGACGGCGGCCTCGATGGCGGCGAGGTCGGCGGAGGTCAGGGTGACCTGGAGGGCTCCCAGGGCCTCGCCGAGCCGCTCGCGGCTGCGGGCGCCGATCAGGGGAACGATGTCCTCTCCTTGCGCGAGCACCCAGGCGATGGCCGTCTGGGCGACGCTGACGCCCTTCTCGTCGGCGACCTTGCGCAGGGCGTCGACCAGGTCGAGGTTCCGGTCGAGGTTGTCGCCCTGGAAGCGCGGGCTCATCCCGCGGAAGTCGCCCGGGGCCAGCGTGCGGTCGCGGGTGAAGTGGCCGCTGATCAGGCCGCGGGACAGCACCCCGTACGCCGTGATGCCGATGCCGAGCTCGCGGGCGGTGGGAAGGATCTCTTCCTCGATCCCGCGCGAGATCAGGGAGTACTCGATCTGGAGGTCGGCGATCGGGGCCACGGCGGCGGCCCGGCGCAGGGTGTCCGCGCCGACCTCGGAGAGCCCGATGTGCCGGACGTGCCCGGCGGTGACCGCCTCGGCGATCGCGCCGACGGTCTCCTCGATCGGGACGTCGGGGTCGACCCGGGCGATGCGGTAGACGTCGATGTGGTCCCGGCCGAGCCGCTGGAGCGAATAGGCGAGGAAGTTCTTCACGGCCGCCGGCCGCCCGTCGTACCCGGTGAAGCCGCCCTCGACCGTCCGCAGGGCGCCGAACTTCACGCTGGTCAGCGCCTTGTCCCGGGCCGCGGCGGGGGCGGTGCGCAGGGCTTCGTTGATGAGGAGCTCGTTGTGCCCCATGCCGTAGAAGTCGCCGGTGTCCAGCAGGGTGACCCCGGCGTCGAGGGCGGCGTGGATGGTGGCGAGGGACTCCGCCCGGTCGGCTTCGCCGTAGAGGGCGGACATCCCCATGCAGCCCAGCCCCAGCGGGAAGACAGCGGGTCCGGTGCTGCCGAGGGTGCGGGTGCCGGTCTGCGGGTTCTGAGGGGTGCTCTGGTTCGTCGTCATGGAACGAGAATGACATGACGGCTGACAGATTTCAATATCTGTCACTCGTTCGTGCGAGGAAGCCCCGCCCGCAAGGCGGACGGGGCTGGGCGGGGGAGGGGTCGGGGGCGCGGATTCAGGACTCGGGATGGGCCAGGCGGCTCAGCAGGGTGACGGTGTCCTCGCGTGCGACGGGCCGGAAGAACTCCTCGTCGACCCCTTCGACGGCGGCGATCGCCCGCGGCGCCAGCTCGGCCCCGGCCGCGGTGACCCGCAGCCGCTTGGCTCGGGTGTCCGCGGGGTCGACCTCGCGGGCGACGAGCCCCTTCTGTTCCAGGGTGCGCACCACCTGGGAGGTCATCTTCACGTCGGTGCCGGCCTGGCGCGCCAGTGCCTGCTGGTTGGGCTGCTCGCCCTGCTCGTTGAGCCACCAGGCGCAGGCGAGGAGGACGAACTGCACGTGGGTCAGGCCCAGCGGCCCCAATGCGGCGGCGATGTCCCGCTGCCAGCGCAGGGTGGCGTGCCAGAGCAGGAAGCCGGGGCTCTCGCCGGGGGTCAGGGGCATCAGCCCTGGGCCGTCCGGACCAGCGCGGCCATGGTGTCGGGCCAGTCGGCCGTGATGGCCGGGCCGATCTCGGGACCGGCCTCGGCCGCACCCTCGCCGCTGATCTCCATCCGGTAGACGACGCGGCTGAGTGCCGGGTCGAGCCGGTCGATCCGGTGGGTGGTCCGCAGGACCAGCCCGCCGAAGCGCGCCTCGTCGACGAACATCTCGCCCTCGGCGGCCTCGGCGACGAGCAGTTCCACCGGATCCTGGCCGGCCGGGGTCATGGTGATCTCGGCGCCCGCCGCGAAGGGCCCGCGGAGCTCGATCTTCTCGATGTCGGCGTTCCAGGTGCCCCAGTTCTCGACGTCTGCCCACAGGGCCCAGATCGCCTCGGGTGCGGCGGTGGTCTCGATGGCGTGCTCGTACTGCCACATGGCGGGCCTCCCGGTAGATGTTCTTCGCGCAGACTATCTGCGCGAAGAGCAACTGTCCAGGGAGGTCGGGGCGAGGTCGCGGTGGAGGGCGCGTCAGGCCGCCGCGCGCAGGACCAGGGCGGCTATCGCGACCAGGGCGAGCACGGCCGCGGGGGCGAAGTTGTAGTCCTTGGCGCGCAGGTGGAAGACGATCGCGCCGAGGAAGTAGAGGGTCACGCCGATGGCGGCGGCGATGCCCAGCGGCGCCAGCCACAGGCCCGCGATCAGGCCGATCGCGCCGGCCGCCTTGAGGGTGGCCAGCCGTGGGAGCCAGGAGTCGGGCACCCCGACCTTGGTCATGCTCTCCGTGATCGAGGGGTTGTGCTGGAGGGTGAAGGTCGCGGAGGCGGCGAGGGTGAGGGCGAGCAGTCCGGCGACGACGGCATAGGCGATGAACATGGCGCACTCCAATGATCGGCTGAGGATAATCATTGAATACCATCAACGATCGGCAGGGCGCAATCATTTCCCGGTTGTTACGATGTGGACATGACGGCGATTCAGGACTCCCCGCACCCGCCGCAGCGGCTGGGCCTGCTGCTGGCCTGGCACGGATCGATCACCCAGACCCGCATGAAGAAGGCGCTCAGCGCCGCCGGGCTCACCCCGCGCCACGCGATGACCCTCGCGCACCTGGACACCGGGCCCATCGGGCAGGGAGCGCTGGCCGAGCGGCTGGAGGTGGATCCGAGCGTGCTCGTCGGGATCCTCAACGACCTGGAGGGCGACGGGCTCGTCGAACGCCGCCGGGACCCGGCCGACCGGCGCCGCCACAACGTGGCCATCACCGACGCGGGCACCGCCGCCCTCGCGAAGACGAACGCGGCCCTCGACGCGGTGGAACTGGGCCTGTTCGCCCGCCTCTCGGACGAGGATCAGGAAGCGCTGCGCGGCCTGCTGGACCGGATCGACTCCCACAGCGAAGACTTCGCCTGCGGCGAGTAGGTACCCGCCCCGGCCGCCCGGTGCCCGGCCACTCGGCCCCCGGCCACCCGGCCGCCCGGCCCCCCCGGCTCAGTGCCGCGGTGCGGCGCCCGTTCGCGAGGGCCCCGACTGCGGCTCCAGGGCGCGGGCCGTGCGCAGGGCCGTCTCCCGGGCCCAGCCGCCGCTGGTGACGAAGCCCACGCACAGGACGAGCAGCCCGCACACCGTGATGATCCACCAGGCGGGCCGCGCCGCGGCCACGAACCCGGCGGCGGAGCCGGCCCCGCCGGCCATCCCGGAGGCCAGGACGGCGCCCACGATCGCCACGCCCAGCGCCCCGCCGGTCTGCCGGCTGGTGGAGGCCACCGCGGCGGCCACGCCGGCCTGCGCGCGGGGCATCCCGGAGACGGCGGTGTTGGTGATCGGCGCGTTCACCAGGCCGAACCCGATGCCGAAGAGCACGTACCCGCAGAACAGCATCGGCGTCGAGCTCTCGGCCGAGAACGCCGCGAACAGCAGCCCGCTCGCCCCCATCGTCACGCCCGCGACCAGCAGCGGGAGCCGCGGTCCCCGGGCGGCGACGAGCCGTCCCGACACGGGGGCGCAGAGGAAGGCGAAGGCCGCCATCGGCAGCATGTAGAGGCCGGCGTCCAGCGCGTCGAGGCCCCGTACGTCCTGGAGGTACAGGGTGTTGAGGAACAGGAACCCGGACAGCGCGGCGAAGGCGCTGACCGCGATCACCGTCGCCCCGCTGAAGGGGGCGCTGCGGAAGAACCGCGGGTCGATCAGGGGCTCCGCGCGCCGTGACTCGTAGGCCAGCAGCCCGGTCAGGGACAGTACGGCGACGACCGCGCAGCCCAGGATCAGCGGGGAGCCCAGTCCGGCGGAGGGGGCCTCGATGATCCCGAACGTGACCGAGCCGAGCAGGCCCATGACCAGCAGCTGCCCGACCGGATCCGGGCGGCGCGGGCGCTCGGCCCGGGACTCCGGGATGTAGCGCAGGGTCAGGACGAGGGCGAGGATGCCGACGGGCAGGTTGATCCAGAAGATGGACCGCCAGCCGACCGAGTCCACGAGCAGACCGCCGATCAGCGGGCCCGCGGCCATCGAGATGCCGACGACCGCGCCCCAGACGCCGATGGCGCGGGCGCGTTCCTTCGGCTCGGTGAAGGTGTTGGTGATGATCGACATGGCGACCGGGTTGAGCATCGAGCCGCCGACGGCCTGGATCATCCGGAAGGCGATCAGCCAGCCCAGGCTGGGCGCGAGCGAGCAGAGCACCGAGCCGGCGGTGAAGAGCACGATGCCGGCGGTGAAGACCTTGCGGCGGCCGATCCGGTCCGCCGTGGAGCCGGCCAGCATCAGCAGCGAGGCCAGGACCAGCGTGTACGCGTCGATCGTCCACTGCATGCCGGCCACGGAGGCGTGCAGATCGCGGCGCATGGAGGGGAGGGCGACGTTCAGGACGGTGTTGTCGAGGCTGACGATGAGCAGGCTCATGCAGCAGATCGTCAGGATCAGCAGGCGCCGCCGCTGGGTCAACTCGTCCATGGGCCGATAGTACGCCTAACTAACGACATGCGATCAACGGCACGGCTGAGCCACAATGGGGGGATGACCACGCTCCCCCCGCCTCTCGCGATCGGCCCGCACACCGTGCAGCCCCCGGTGGTGCTCGCGCCGATGGCCGGCATCACCAATGCCCCGTTCCGTACGCTGTGCCGCGAGTTCTCGGGCGGCAAGGGACTGTTCGTGAGCGAGATGATCACGACCCGGGCCCTGGTCGAGCGCAACGAGAAGACCATGCAGCTGATCCACTTCGACGAGACCGAGAAGCCCCGCTCGATCCAGCTGTACGGAGTCGACCCCGCGACGGTCGGCAAGGCGGTCCGCATGATCGTCGAAGAGGACCGCGCCGACCACATCGACCTCAACTTCGGCTGCCCGGTGCCCAAGGTCACCCGCAAGGGCGGCGGCTCGGCCCTGCCGTACAAGCGCAACCTGCTGCGCGCGATCCTGCGCGAGGCCGTCGCGGGCGCCGGCGACCTGCCGGTGACCATGAAGATGCGCAAGGGCATCAACGATGACCACCTCACCTACCTCGACGCCGGCCGGATCGCCGTCGAGGAGGGCGTCACCGCCATAGCCCTGCACGGCCGCACCACCGCCCAGCACTACGGCGGCACCGCCGACTGGGACGCCATCGCGCGGCTCAAGGAGCACGTCCCGGAGATCCCGGTGCTCGGCAACGGCGACATCTGGTGCGCGGAGGACGCGCTGCGGATGGTCCGCGAGACCGGCTGCGACGGGGTGGTCGTGGGACGCGGCTGCCTGGGGCGGCCGTGGCTGTTCAACGACCTGGTCGCGGCCTTCGAGGGGCGGCCCGAGGACTTCCACAAGCCGACGCTCCGGGAGGTCGGGCAGACCATGCTGCGCCACGCCCAGCTGCTGGGGGAGTGGATCGGCGACGAGGCCCGCGGGGTGATCGACTTCCGTAAGCACGTGGCCTGGTACACCAAGGGCTTCTCGGTGGGCTCGGAGATGCGGCAGAAGCTCGCGGTCACCTCCTCCCTGGCCGAGCTGGACGCTCATCTGAGCGAGCTGGACCTGGACCAGCCCTGGCCGGACAGCGCGGACGGTCCTCGGGGCCGTACGTCCGGAAACAACCGGGTTGTCCTGCCCGAGGGCTGGCTGAAGGATCCGTACGACTGCGCGGGCGTGAGCGAGGACGCCGAACTGGACACGTCCGGAGGCTGAGAATCGGGTGGTAAAGCGTGCCACCAGCGGCGTGACATACGCCACGCATGGGTGAGGTTTCGCTCAGATGAGCGCAATAGTCACGGGTAAGACTTTCAAAGGGTGGCACTGGGTGCCACCCTTTGTTCGTTCAAGTATTGAACGCAAATGTATCGATGATCGCTCATCGGAGCGCAAACAAGCCTCAGCGGGCACCTCACCCTTCGGGATCTGAAAGGTCTTCGTAGGTTTTGGCTACTCACCAGTTACATTCGATTGGCTGGCACCCAGGTGGTTACGGCCACATGACCGCCAAGTGGACGTACCCATAAGCCTTCGATCTGGGTATGTTCCTGGCCGTCAGGGCAGCCACCGAGCCTCGAGGAGTCGAGACCCGTGTCGGAAAACAAAGATCAGAAGTTCGTCTACGACTTCACGGAGGGCAACCGCGACCTCAAGGACCTTCTCGGCGGCAAGGGTGCCAACCTCGCCGAGATGACCAACCTGGGTCTGCCGGTCCCTCCCGGCTTCACCATCACCACCGAGGCCTGCAAGGTCTACCTCGACAGCGGCGAGGCCCCGGCCGACCTGCGCGAAGAGGTCAGCGCGCACCTCGCCGCCCTCGAGGCGAAGATGGGCAAGAAGCTCGGCCAGTCGGACGACCCGCTGCTGGTCTCCGTGCGTTCCGGCGCCAAGTTCTCCATGCCGGGCATGATGGACACGGTCCTCAACATCGGCCTCTCCGACGAGTCCGTCGCCGGTCTCGCCACCCAGGCCGGCAACGAGCGCTTCGCGTGGGACTCGTACCGCCGCCTGATCCAGATGTTCGGCAAGACCGTCCTGGACGTGGACGGCGAGCTCTTCGAGGAAGCCCTCGACGAGGCCAAGGCCGCCAAGAAGGTCACCGTCGACACCGACCTCGACGCCGCCGACCTCAAGAAGCTGGTCACCCGCTTCAAGAAGATCGTCGCCAAGCAGGCCGGCCGCGAGTTCCCGCAGGACGCCCGCGAGCAGCTCGACCTCGCCGTCGAAGCGGTCTTCAACTCCTGGAACACCGACCGCGCCAAGCTCTACCGCCGCCAGGAGCGCATCCCGAGCGACCTGGGCACCGCGGTCAACATCTGCTCCATGGTCTTCGGCAACCTCGGCCCCGACTCGGGCACCGGCGTCGCCTTCACCCGCGACCCGGCCACCGGCCACGCGGGCGTCTACGGCGACTACCTCCAGAACGCCCAGGGCGAGGACGTGGTCGCGGGCATCCGCAACACCGTGCCGCTCGCGGACCTGGAGACCATCGACAAGGTCTCGTACGACCAGCTCATGACGATCATGACGACGCTGGAGAACCACTACAAGGATCTCTGCGACATCGAGTTCACCATCGAGCGCGGCCAGCTGTGGATGCTCCAGACCCGCGTCGGCAAGCGCACCGCCGGCGCCGCCTTCCGCATCGCCACCCAGCTCGTGGACCAGGGCCTCATCGACGAGGCCGAGGCGCTCCAGCGCGTCAATGGCGCCCAGCTGGCGCAGCTGATGTTCCCGCGCTTCGACGAGGGCGCCAAAACGACCCTGCTGGGCCGCGGCATCGCCGCCTCCCCGGGCGCGGCCGTCGGCAAGGCCGTCTTCGACTCCTACACGGCCGTCAAGTGGTCCCGCTCCGGCGAGAAGGTCATCCTGATCCGCCGCGAGACCAACCCCGACGACCTCGACGGCATGATCGCCTCCGAGGGCATCCTGACCTCGCGCGGCGGCAAGACCTCGCACGCCGCCGTCGTCGCCCGCGGCATGGGCAAGACCTGCGTCTGCGGCGCCGAGGACCTCGAGGTCGACACCAAGCGCCGCCGCATGACGGTCGGCGGAACGGTCGTCGAAGAGGGCGACGTCGTCTCCATCGACGGCTCCACCGGCAAGGTCTACCTCGGCGAGGTACCCGTCGTACCCTCCCCGGTCGTCGAGTACTTCGAGGGCCGCATGCACGCCGGCGCCGACGACGCCGACGAGCTGGTCGCCGCCGTGCACCGGATCATGGCCTACGCCGACCGCGTCCGCCGCCTGCGCGTGCGCGCCAACGCCGACAACGCCGAGGACGCGCTGCGCGCCCGCCGCTTCGGCGCCCAGGGCATCGGCCTGTGCCGCACCGAGCACATGTTCCTCGGCGAGCGCCGCGAACTGGTGGAGCGACTGATCCTCGCGGACACCGACGACGAGCGCGAGGAGGCACTCAGTGCCCTCCTGCCGCTCCAGAAGAAGGACTTCGTCGAGCTGTTCGAGGCGATGGACGGACTGCCCGTCACCGTCCGCCTGCTCGACCCGCCGCTGCACGAGTTCCTGCCCGACATCACCGAGCTGTCGGTGCGCGTCGCCCTCGCCGAGTCCCGCAAGGACGCCAACGAGAACGACCTGCGCCTGCTCCAGGCCGTGCACAAGCTGCACGAGCAGAACCCGATGCTGGGGCTGCGCGGCGTCCGCCTCGGCCTGGTCATCCCCGGCCTGTTCAAGATGCAGGTACGGGCGATCGCCGAGGCCGCGGCCGAGCGCAAGAACGCCAAGGGCGACCCGCGCGCCGAGATCATGGTCCCGCTCGTGGGCACCGTCCAGGAGCTGGAGATCGTCCGCGAGGAGGCCGACGCGGTCATCGCCGAGGTCGAGGCCGCCACCGGCACCGACCTCAAGCTGACCATCGGCACCATGATCGAGCTGCCCCGTGCCGCCCTCACGGCCGGCCAGATCGCCGAGGCCGCGCAGTTCTTCTCCTTCGGCACGAACGACCTGACCCAGACCGTGTGGGGCTTCTCCCGCGACGACGTCGAGGCCAGCTTCTTCACCGCCTACCTGGAGAAGGGCATCTTCGGGGTCTCGCCCTTCGAGACCATCGACCGCGACGGCGTCGGCACCCTGGTCCGCAGCGCCGTCGAGGCCGGCCGGGCCACCCGCCCCGACCTCAAGCTCGGCGTCTGCGGAGAGCACGGCGGCGACCCCGAGTCCGTCCACTTCTTCCACGAGGTCGGCCTGGACTACGTCTCCTGCTCGCCGTTCCGGATTCCGGTGGCGCGCCTGGAGGCCGGCCGCGCCGCCGCCGAGTCGAAGGGCAGCGACAGCCGCTGACCCGCCGGGCCCCGCTGCGGGCCCCCATCGACCGCGCCTGCCCCCGGGTTCCCTGACGTCCGGTGGCAGGCGCGTCTATTTCCCCGGCGTTCTACGCCTCCGCGGGGTCTCCGGGTCTACGGGGTCTACGGCGTTCCCCGGCGTTCGCGGCCGTTCCGCCGCGTTCCCGGGGTCAGTATTGGTTCAATGTTGTTCCAGATGCCTTAACGGCAACAGGCGGTGGACGGATCCCCACCCGTCCACCGCCTGCCGCCAATCCGCCGGACACGTCGGCGCTTCCCGGTGCGACCGACCGCCAGGCCCCGCAAAGCCCCCCACGGCCTTCGCGGAGCGTTTCGGTCGCGCCGGAGTGTGCCCGGCGGAGTACAGGATTTCGGTTGTCACACCTTCGCCGAAAGGGGTTTCAACTGTGGCTGAAAGGCCATGGTGACCACGTGTGACGGCGTGCATACTCAAGGGGCGGGGGGATTGCGGTTGCACAGGTGGGGGTTCGGGTGCTGCGTATCCATTTCACGGGAGTGGACCTCGCACGCGTAAGGATGGCAGGGCGTCCGGATGCGTTGTGGGAAACCATCCTGAGTTTTCACCGCTTAAGGGACCGGCGCGATACCCGGCTCTTCGGCGATTGGCGTGCGGAAACACGCACCCGGTTGAATGGTGAAACACGACTTCTCGGCGCGCTGATACCGAGCCGCGGGTATTTCCCCGATTTCCTGACGCCCACGGAGGGGCAGTACGGGTGGGACGTGGGGCTCGACGCCCTGCGCGGGATCCGGCCGGAGCGGCTGCGCCGCGAGCTCACCCTCCTCGGCCGGGGTGTGGAGGCCGGCTCCGGCATGGCCGCGGCCTTCGGGATGCCGGCGACGGCGGACGGTGGCGTGCACCGCGGCTCCGAGTCCCCGGTCCCCAGGCGGCTGCGGGACTTCATGGAGGGGGACACCGCGCACCTGCCCCGGCTCCTCGGGGAGCTGCGGGGCTACCACCGGGCGGCCGTGGAGCCGTACTGGAGCCACATCCAGGCCCAGATAGAGGCCGAGCGGGCCGCGCGGGGGCGGGCGCTGCTCGACGGGGGCGCGGACGAGCTGCTGGCCTCGCTGCCGCCGATGCTGCGCTGGCGGGCGCCGGTGCTGGAGTGCGACTACCCCGTGGACCGGGACGTACGGCTGCGGGGGCGCGGGCTGCTGCTCCAGCCCTCCTTCTTCTGCCGGCGCACGGCGGTGACCCTGCACGATCCGGAGCTGGCGCCCGTGCTGGTGTATCCGGCGGCGGCCGAGCTCTCCTCGGCGCAGGCCGGCGGCGAGGCGGCCCGCCCCGCGGAGGAGCGGCGCCGGCAGCGCCAGCACACCCTGGGCAAGCTCGTCGGGCACACCCGGTCGGTGGTGCTCGAGGCGATCGGCGACGGGGCCACGACGAGCGAACTGGCGCGGCGGGCCGGGGTCTCGCTGGCCTCCGCGAGCCAGCACGCGGGGGTGATGCGGGAGGCCGGGCTGGTCACCACGCTGCGGCGGGGCAACGCCGTGCTGCACACGGTGACGCCGCTGGGCGCCGCGCTGCTCAAGGGCGGGGCCGTGATGTCGTGACACGGCCGCGCCCCGGCGGGTTCGCGGGCCCGCCGGGGCGCGGTTGTCGGTGCCGTGCGGCGCCGTTGCCAGGGGCTCCGCCCCCGGACCCCCGCGCCTCAAACGCCGGCGGGGCTGGATGTGGCCCGGCGGGGCTGGATCTTTCCCCGTCAGGTCCGGAAGGGGCCCGTGACCTCGTAGGTGATGCCGCCCGTCGAGCTGCCGGTCGTGCCGCGCTGGCTGCTGAAGTAGAGGCGGTTGCCGGCGGGGGAGAAGGCCGGGCCGGTGATCTCGGAGGAGGACTGGCCGGTGACCCGGAGGAAGGGGGCGACCACGTCGTCCGGGGTGATCACGCAGATCTCCAGGTTGCCGCCGTCCTCGGCGACGTACAGGTCGCCGTACGAGGACCCGGTGACGTTGTCGACGCCCGTCAGGGGGGCGTTGCCGCCGGGGACCAGGGAGTCGTCGTAGGCGAGCTCGTAGGTGCTGTTCGCCAGGTTGAGCTGCCAGACCCGGTTGTCGCCCTTGGTCGTGAACCACACCGTGTCGTTGGCGTAGTGGCAGCCCTCGCCGCCGTCGAACTTCTTCGCGCCCGAGACCTGGGTGCGGGTGGTGGTCGGCGAGCCGTCCGGGTCGGGGACGGTGGCCCAGGTGAAGGAGCCGGAGGCGGCGGTGCCGGCCTTGAGGACCTGGAGGGTGCCGGAGGAGAGGTTGCCCCAGGTGGTGGGGACGAAGCGGTAGAAGCAGCCGTTGGTCTCGTCCTCGGTCAGGTAGATCACCTTGCGCACCGGGTCGGCGGCGGCGGCCTCGTGCTTGAAGCGGCCCAGCGCGGGGCGCTGCACGGCCGCGTTCACGCCGTAGGGGTCGGTCTCGTAGACGTAGCCGAGGCTGACCTCCTCGCAGGACAGCCAGGTGTTCCACGGGGTCTTGCCGCCCGCGCAGTTCTGGCGGGTGCCGGAGAGGATCCGCTGTGCGCCGGTGATGGTGCCGGAGGAGTTGAACCGGACCGCGCTCGCACCGCCCGAAGGGTTGATCTCGGAGTTCGACACGTAGATCCAGCCCGTGCCGTCGGCGAAGCAGGCGCCGCCGTCGGGGGCGCTGTGCCAGGCGTACGAGGTGCCGGGGACCGTCTGGCCGGAGCGCGCTATCACCCGGCTGCTGAAGCCGGCGGGCAGCATGATGCCGTTGGCGTCGGCGGCGCCGAGCGCCCCGTAGGGTCCGGCGCCGGGCTGGGCGGGGGCCGCGTAGGCCGCGCCGTGCATCAGCGTGCCGCCGAAGGCGGCGGCGGAGGAGCCGATGACGGCCCCGCGGAGGAAGGTACGACGTTCCACGGTCACTCCTGTGGAGGAGGGGCTCCGCGCCCGGTCGGGCGGGGAGTCGCACACGCGTCGAGGAACCTAGGACCGCCGAGTTGACGTGACGTCAATTCCACATGGCGCGGGAGCGACCGGGGCGAGGTCAATCCGGCCCGGCCGCTCCCGGGGGATTTCCCGGAATCCGGCCGACGTCCCAGAGATGCCGAATGCGGGACTTTCTGCCCTGGGGAGGCGCCGGGTGCGGGAGCATGGTGGAGTGATGAACCACTCCGCCGCCGTCACCGACATCACCGGCCGCGCCGACCTCGACGTCGTGCTGCGCCGCTTCTACACGGCGGCCTTCGCCGATCCGCGGATCGGGCCCTTCTTCACCGAGATCGCCGGTACCGACCTCGACGTGCACCTGCCCCGGATCACCGATTTCTGGGAGCGGGCCCTCTTCCGCAGCGCCGACTACCGGCGCAACGCCTTCGCCCCGCACGCGGCCCTCCAGTCGGCCCGCGCGATGACCGCCGAGGACTTCGGCCGCTGGGTGCAGCTGTGGCGGGCCACGATCGACGGACTGCACCGGGGGCCGAACGCGGAGCGGGCCAAGGCCCAGGGCGAGCGGATCGCGCTGACCCTGCACAAGCGGCTGGCCGGCGCCGATGCCTCCCTGGAGAGCTCCGACGGGCTGGGCTTCGTACCGCTGGCGGCCCTGGAGCTGCGGTCGAGCCTGGTCTGACCTGCGGGTTCGAAGATTCTTGGAAAAGTTTCGCGGGGAGCGATGAGTTCTCCGGAGGAGTCCGGTCTACCTCTCGAAAGCCACGCGAACGCACCGAGAGAAGAGAGACCCCGATGTTCTCCACCATGATCTTCGTCAACCTGCCGGTCAAGGACCTCGAGGCCACCAAGACCTTCTGGAGCAAGCTCGGTTACAGCTACAACGCCCAGTTCACCGACGAGAACTGCGCCTCCATGCCCATCACGGACTCGATCGTGGCCATGTTCCAGACCGAGGCCCGGTACAAGGACTTCACCCACAAGGACATCGCGGACGCGACCAAGACCTCCGAGGTACTGCTGTGTCTGAGCGCCGAGAGCCGCGAGGCCGTCGACGCGCTCGTCGACGGGGCCCTGGCGGCGGGCGGCACCGAGCCCCGTCCCGCCCAGGACCACGGGGTCATGTACGGCCGCGCCTTCGACGACCTCGACGGCCACACCTGGGAGATCATGTGGATGGACCCGTCGATGGTCCAGGGCTGATCCGGCCGATCCTCAGACCGAGGTCGCGGCGGTCCGCACCGGGTACGTACGGACCGCCACCTCCTCGTCGTCCAGGCAGTGCCCCGACTCCAGGTCGAAGCGCTGCTTGAGCAGCGGCGAGGCCACGAAGAGCCGTCCCGCGGCCGAGCCGACCAGCCCGCGCGAGAGCACCTGCGCCCCGGTGAAGGGGTCCCGGTTGCCGATCGCGTACGGGCGTCCCGCGCGGTCGACGAACACGGCGGCCTGGCTTCCGTCCGGCAGTAGCGCCGCCACCCCGCGCCCGGGGATCAGCGCCGACAGCTCGCACACGGTCAGCCAGCCCTCCGCCACCTGCAGTTCCACGGTCATCGGGTGCCTCCCAGGGGCTCCAGGGTCAGCACGGTCAGGTCGGGCTTGACCTGGCCGCGTTCGGGGACGAACTTCACGCTCGGGTCGGGCGCGCCGGGGGCGTTGACGAAGGACACGAACCGGCGCAGCCGCTCCGGGTCGTCCAGGGTCTCGGCCCATTCGTCGCGGTAGTGCGCCACGTGGTCGGCCATCAGCGACTCCAGCTCCGCGCACAGGCCGAGCGAGTCGTGCACGATCACGTCCCGCAGGTGGGCCAGACCGCCCTCCAGCCGGTCCAGCCAGGTGGAGGTCCGCTCCAGCCGGTCGGCGGTGCGGATGTAGAACATCAGGAACCGGTCGATGAGCCGGACCAGTTCGGCGTCCGACAGGTCCTGGGCGAGCAGGTCGGCGTGGCGCGGGGTGGCCCCGCCGTTGCCGCCGACGTAGAGGTTCCAGCCGCTCGCCGTCGCGATGATCCCGAAGTCCTTGCTCTGCGCCTCCGCGCACTCGCGGGCGCAGCCGGAGACCGCCGACTTGAGCTTGTGCGGGGCGCGCAGGCCCCGGTAGCGCAGCTCCAGGTCGATGGCCATCCGTACCGAGTCCTGGACCCCGTAGCGGCACCAGGTCCGGCCCACGCAGGACTTCACCGTCCGCAGGGCCTTGCCGTACGCGTGCCCGGACTCGAATCCGGCCTCGACGAGCCGGGCCCAGATGAGGGGGAGCTGGTCGATGGCGGCGCCGAAGAGGTCGATGCGCTGCCCGCCGGTGATCTTCGTGTAGAGGCCGAAGTCGCGGGCCACCTCGCCGATCACGATGAGCTTGTCGGGGGTGATCTCGCCGCCGGGGATGCGCGGGACCACCGAATACGAGCCGTTGCGCTGCAGGTTGGCGAGGAAGTGGTCGTTGGTGTCCTGGAGGGCGGCCTGCTCCCCGTCCAGGACGTAGCCGCTCGCGCCGAGGGTGGGGGCGAGCGAGGCGATGATCGAAGCGACGGTGGGCTTGCAGACCTCGCAGCCCTCGCCGCCGCGGGCCTCCTCGCGGCCGTGGCTGTCGAGGAGCTCCTCGTACGAGGTCACGCGCAGGGTGCGGACGATCTCGTAGAGCTCGGCTCGGGTGAAGGAGAAGCAGTCGCAGAGCCCCTTGTCGGCGGCCGGCGGCATCAGCTGGGCGATCACCTTGAGGCAGCTTCCGCAGCCGGTGCCCGCCTTGGTGCACTTCTTGACCTCGGGCACCGTGCTGTGGGCGGTGATCGCCTTCTTGGTGACGTTGTGGCAGGAGCAGATCACCGCGCCGTCCGGGAGTGAGGCCGGGCCCAGCGCGACGGGTGCGCCGGCGCCGGCGGGCAGCACCAGCTGCTCGGGGGTGACGGGCGGTACGGAGCCGGTGAGCGGGCGGAGCAGACCGTAGGAGTCGGCGTCGCCGACCAGGACGCCGCCCAGCAGGACGCCTTCGGCGGAGACGACCACCTTCTTGTAGACGCCGGAGCGGGAGTCGGAGTAGACGACGTCGAGGCTGCCGATGGTGGCTCCGTGGGCGTCGCCGAAGGAGGCCACGTCCACGCCGAGGAGCTTGAGCTTGGTGGAGAGGTCGGCGCCGGTGAACTCCTTCTCGCGGCCCAGCAGGTCCGCGGCGGCCGTCTCGGCCATCTCGTAGCCGGGGGCGACCAGGCCGTAGACGCGGCCGTCGGAGGCGAGCGCGCACTCGCCGATGGCGTAGACGTGCGGGTCGGAGGTGCGGCAGCGGGCGTCGACGGAGATGCCGCCGCGTTCGCCGACGGTCAGGCCGCTGTCGCGGGCGAGCTGGTCGCGGGGGCGGACGCCGGCGGAGAAGACGACCAGGTCGGTGCCGACGCTGGAGCCGTCGGACAGCCTCATCCCGCTCACCGAGCCGTCCTCGCCGGTCAGGACCTCCTGGGTGCCGACGCCCGTGTGGACGGTGAGCCCCATGTTCTCGATGGTGCGGAGCAGGGCCGCGCCGCCGCCCTCGTCGACCTGGACGGGCATCAGCCGGGGCGCGAACTCCACGACGCGGGTGGCCAGTCCGAGGCCCTTGAGCGCGCCGGCAGCCTCCAGCCCGAGCAGGCCGCCGCCGACCACGGCGCCGGTGGTCCGGGTCTTGGCGTACTCCTCGATCGCGAGGAGGTCCTCGATGGTGCGGTAGACGAAACAGCCCGGGGCGTCCTTGCCGGGGACGGGCGGCACGAAGGGGTAGCTGCCGGTCGCGAGCACGAGCACGTCGTACGGGAACACCTGCCCCGAGCGGGAGGTGACGGTCCGGGCCTCCCGGTCGATGCTCTCGGCGGGGTCGTCGAGGTGCAGGGAGATCCCGTGCTCCGCCATGAAGGAGGCCGGGGTGAGGGAGAGGTCCTCGGGGGTGCTGCCGGAGAAGTACGAGGTCAGGTGCACGCGGTCGTAGGCGGGCCGGGGCTCCTCGCAGAGCACGGTGATCCGGTGCGTGGCGGTGGCGCCGAGTTCGGCGAGGGCCTCCAGGTAGCGCTGGCCGACCATGCCGTGGCCGACGAGCAGGAGGGCGGGCCGGGTCCCGGGGGCGGTGGCGGGGGTGCTCCCGGGGGCGGTGGCCCCGGCGGGGGCGGTGGCCTGCGCGGTGGCCGGGGCGGGATGGGGCGTGGCTGCGGCCATGATCAGGAGCCTCCGTCGTCGGTGAGCAGGTGGTGCAGGTCGGTGAGACCGTGCCGGTCGGTGAGGGGCCCGCCGTCCTCCCAGCTGCGGGCGAGGGCGCCCACCGTGGAGAGTTCGCCGAGCAGGACCCCGCCGACGAGGCGGTCGCCGCGGATGACGACCTTGCGGTAGGTGCGGCGGGTGGCGTCGGCGAGCCGGACCACGTCGTCGCCGGGGAGCGGGGTGGTCTCGCCGAAGGCGGCGAGATCGAGGGGCCTGTCGCCGCCGGCGGTGAGGGTGAGGCGGGTCAGGGCGCGGGTCCCGCTGTAGGCGGGGTCACGGTCGAGGCCCCTGCCGGTGCCGAGCAGCACTCCGGCGAGGGCGTCGGCCTGCTCCAGGGCGGGCCCGGCCAGGCCGTACACCCGGCCGGCGTGCTCGGCGCAGTCGCCGACGGCGTGGATGCGGGGGTCGCCGGTGCGGAGCTCGTCGTCGACGAGGATGCCCGTGCGGACGGCCAGGCCGGCCGCCTGCGCCAGGCCGGTGCGGGGGCGGACTCCGCAGGCCAGTACGACGAGGTCGGCGTCGAGCCGGTAGCCGTCGGCCAGCTCGACGCCGGTCACCCGGCGGGGGCCCTCGGCGGGGGCGCTCCTCGGACTTCGGCCCGGGCCGGCTGCGGGAGCGGCGGCCCTGCGGGGCGTTCCGGGCTCTGCCCGGACCCGCTCCTCAAACGCCGGAGGGGCTGGATTTTGGCTGACGCCGTCGGCAGGGTGCGGCTCGCGGGCTTGCGGAGCCGCGGGTGTCGTGGACAGGCCGCGGACTCGGCATTCCGTGTGGATCTCGACGCCGAGGGTGGTCAGGTGCTCGTGCAGGAGGGCCGAGGCTTCGGCGTCCAGTTGGCGTTCCATCAGGCGTTCGCCCTGTTGGGCGAGGACCACCTGCGCGCCCCGTTCGGCCAGGGCGCGGGCCGCCGAGACGCCGAGGAGGCCGCCGCCGATCACCACCGCGCGCACGCCGGGACCTGCGGCCGCCGACAGGGCCAGGCAGTCGTCCATCGTGCGGAACGCGTGGACCCCGGCGGGGAGTTCCCGGCCCTCGGGTTCGAACAGGCCGCGCAGCGGCGGGAGGACCGGATTCGACCCCGTGGCCAGGACGAGGGTGCCGTACTGCTCGACCGTGCCGTCGTCGCAGTGCACCACCTGCTCCGCCCGGTCGATCCGTACCGCCCGCACACCGCGGCGCAGCGCCGGGCCGGGGGACGGGAGGGCCGTCACCTCCGGCGCGTACCGGCCGGCCAGGACCTCCGCGAGGAGGACCCGGTTGTAGGGGACGTGCTCCTCCTCACCGAGGACGCGCACGTCCCCGCCCAGCCGGGCGGCGAGCCGCAGGCCGGCGAGGCCGCCGCCGATCACCACCACGCGTTGCTGTTCCGAGGTCATGACACGAGCGTGCGCGGCCGCTGTTTCCCCACGGCATCGCCGTTGTTTCCCTGACGGAACCTCGACCTCAGCGCGCGGGTTAAGCGCCCGTGAGGCCTTCCTCAAGGCCGCCTTAAGGATCACCGGGAGGGCCGGGGAGCAGGCAGGACCGCCCGTAGCGTGGCCGTATGCGAGAGCGAGACATGGCGGTCCGGGTCAAGAGCGGGATGCTCGGCGGGGCGGGGACCGTGACCCTGCTGTGGGCCGCCCAGGTGCGGCCCTCGGCCCGGCTCGACGCGCTGTTCGCGACCGCCGCGCACCTGACCGGGCTGCTCGCCGGCTACGGGGTGCTCGTCCTGCTGTTCCTCATGGCCCGGGTCCCCGCCGTCGAGCACGGGGTGGGCGCGGCCCGGCTCGCCCGCTGGCACGCGCTGGGCGGCCGGCACGTCCTGCTGCTCTGCTTCGGGCACGCGGCCTTCGCGCTCTGCGGCTATGCCGTGCACGAGGGGGTCGACGTGCTGTCGGCGGTCCGGGAGCTGCTCGGATACCCGGCCCTGGCCGCCGCGACGGCCGGGACCGTCCTCCTGGCCGCTGTCGGCCTCACCTCCGCCCGCTCCGTACGCCGCCGGGTCAGCCACGAAACCTGGCGCGGGATCCACCTCCTGGTGTACCTCGCCGCCGCCCTTGCCTTCGGCCACCAGCTCGCCGGGCCCGACCTGGCGCTGGTCGCCTGGTTCTGGGCCCTCGCCCACGCCGTGGTCGCCGTCCTGCTGGTCTGGTACCGGGCCGTGGTGCCCGTACGCCAGGCCCTGCGGCACGCGCTGCGCGTCGCCGAGGTCAGGGTGGAAGGGCCCGGGGTGGTCTCCGTCCTCGTCTACGGGGAACACCTCGCGGAACTGCGCGCGGAGCCGGGGCAGTTCCTGCGGTGGCGGTTCCTCCAGCGCAGGCTGTGGCACACCGCGCTGCCCTTCTCGCTGTCGGCGCCGGTCCGCGGGGACACCCTGCGCATCACCGTGAAGGCGCTGGGCGGCCACTCCCGGCGGATCCGGCGGCTGCGCCCCGGCACCCGGGTGCTGGCCACCGGGCCCTTCGGGGCGCTCACCGCGGCCCGGCGGACCCGGACCAAGGTGCTGCTGATCGCCGGAGGCGTCGGGATCACGCCGATGCGGGCCCTGTTCGAGACCCTGCCCGGCGGGCCGGGGGACATCACCCTGCTCTACCGGGCGGGCGCCGAGGAGCACCTCGTCCTGCGCTCCGAGCTGGAGGCCATCGCCGCCGAACGGCAGGCCGGGCTGCACTACCTGCTCGGGCCGTCGGGCGCCGCCTTCGACCCGCTGGCTCCGCAGGCGCTGGCCGCGCTGGTCCCGGAGCTGGCCGAGCACGACGTGTACCTGTGCGGGCCGCCGGGGATGGCGGACGCCACGCAGTCCGCGCTGTTGCGGGCGGGGGTGCCGGCCGGGCGGATCCACGCCGAATGCTTCGGGCTCTGAGCCCGGCCGTCTCCGCTGCCGCTTTCCCCTTTCCCCCGAGGTCCCGAGAGGTCGCCGCCCTGTGCGTCACCCGCTGCACGTCGCCCTGCCCGTACCCCTTGCCGCTGCGCGGGGCTGGTCCCCTACCCGCCCTTCGCCCTTTCCCCGGGGCTCCGCCCCGGACCCCGGTCCTCAAACGCCGGACGGGCTGGATGTGGCTGCGCCCGGAGCCGGAGCCGGAGCCGGAGCCGCGGTCGTGGCCCGGCATCGTCGGCCCCGTACCTCCCCGGCTCGGGCGGTGTTTGCCGTGCTGGGGGCCGTGCCGCCGGGCAGGCGGGTGGCGGTCGGGCTCGGGGCGGTCAGTGTGCTGGCTGCGAGTGTGCTGACGGTGGTGGTGGATCCGTCGGCTCCCGCGGCCCCGGACCGGGCTCCGGCCGGGCGAAGCTCAACGTTTGCGCAAGTTTCCGGGGATTGATGGCCGCTGCACCCAACCTCTCCATAAGGTCGGGCCGTGCCTGACATATCGACAACCATGATCATCGTGCTGTGCGCGGCCGCCGCCGCGGCCGGCTGGATCGACGCCGTCGTGGGCGGCGGCGGCCTGCTGCTCCTGCCCGCGCTGCTCCTCGGCCTGCCGCACGCCCACCCCGCCACCGTCCTCGGCACCAACAAGGCCGTGGCCATCGTCGGGACCTCGGGCGCGGCCGTGTCGTACCTGCGCAAGACCACGGTGGACGTGAAGCTCGCCGTCCGCATCGGGCTGGCGGCGCTCGCCGGCTCGATGGGCGGGGCCGCCCTGGCCGGCGGCATCAGCAAGGACGCGCTGCGCCCGCTGATCATGGTGGTCCTGGTGGTCGTCGCGGGCTTCGTGCTCTTCCGGCCCGCCTTCGGCGTCGCTCCCGGAGCCGTCCCCGTCAGCCGCCGGCGGATCCTGCTCACCATCGCCCTGGCCGGCCTCGGCATCGGCTTCTACGACGGGCTCATCGGCCCCGGCACCGGTACCTTCCTGGTCCTGGCGCTGACCGCCCTCCTCCACCTCGACCTGGTCACGGCCTCCGCCACGGCGAAGATCGTCAACGTGTGCACCAATGCCGGAGCGCTCGCCATGTTCGCCTACCAGGGCATGGTGCTGTGGCAACTGGCCGCGCTGATGGCCGTGTTCAACCTGGCGGGCGCCATGATCGGTGCCCGGATGGCGCTGAAGAAGGGCAGCGGCTTCGTCCGCGGGGTCCTCCTGACGGTCGTCGGAGCCCTGGTGGTCAAGCTGGGCCTCGAACAATGGGGCTGACCTGCGGCTGACCCACCCGCGGGGGATAAAGTTGCGGGCGTGCCCCACCTTGAGATATCCGACCTGATCACCGTCACCGATCCGCTCAGCGGGGCGCGACTGCCGGTGCACCGGGGTGATGCGGTCCGCCGCCTCCACGAAGCCGGGGATCCGCGCGCGGCCCGGATCGTCGCCGGACTGCCGGCCGGCCCCGACGACGTGCTCGACCCGATCGCCGTGGACCGGCTGATGATCGGCGTCCACACCGAGCTGCAACGGCTCAGCGAGGACTTGCGCGTCGGGGAACGGCTGGTGCACATACTGGACCCGCTGTTCGAGGCCATCCGTGAGATCGCGGGCCGCCGCGGCCGGTTCCGCCTGGTCGACGTCGGCTCCGGGCTCGGCTACCTCGTCCGCTGGCTGGCGTCCACCGGCGCCCTGGGCCCGAACGTGGAGCTGATCGGCGTCGACCTCGACGCCGCGCTCGTCGCCGAGGCCGACCGGCTGGCCCGCGCCGAGGGGCTCGACTGCCGCTTCGTCCACGGCAACGCCTTCGACCTGCCCGAGGTCGCCACCGTCTACGTCTCCACCGGAGTGCTGCACCACTTCCGCGGCCCCGCGCTCGCGGAGTTCTTCGAGGCCCAGGCCGACTCCCAGGCCCTCGCCTTCTGCCACTTCGACATCGCCGCCACCCGCCTCGCACCCCTGGGCGCCTGGATGTTCCACCGCACCCGCATGCGCCATCCGCTCGGCCGCCACGACGGGGTCGTCTCCGCCCGGCTCGCCCACTCGGACGAAACCCTGCTGAACGCCGCGACCGTACCGGGCATCCGGCCGCTGATCTACGAACCCCGGCGCCTGTCCAACCCCTTCTCCACCACCCTGCGCCCGATCATCGGCGTCCGCCCCTACCTGGAGGACCCGCTGCGCCAGGCCCTCGGCCGGGACTCCCGCCGCCTCGTCGGCGCGGAGCACCTGACCCGCGGCCGGCTGTCGGGGCACGAGGCCGCCGGGGCCGGAAGCGCGGGGTGAACCCGGCCCTGCCGCTCGCCGCCCCCGGCCCCGTCGACGCGGGGTTCAGCGGCTTCCGCGCCTAGGGAGTGTCCGGATCCGCAAGCGGCGAGCCGTCACCGACGCGCAGCGCCCGTACAGCCCTTACGGGGTGTCCCGCTCCCTCCGCGAGGCGCGGGCCACCCCGCAGAGGAGCAGGCCGCAGGCCGTCACGAGGAGCCAGCCCGGCCGGGACGCCCGGGCGAGGCCGTCCGGGGCGACGCCCGCGGCCAGGGCTCCGGCGACCGCGATGCCGACGGCCGATCCGACCTGGCGGGCGGTGGAGGTGACGGCCCCGGCCACGCCGGCCCGGGACGGCGGGAGTCCGCCGACCGCGGTGTGGGTCAGCGGGGCGTTGGCGAAGCCGAACCCGATGCCGATGAGCAGGTAGGCCGACAGGAGCAGCGGCACGCTCGGATCCGGGCCCGCGTCCGGGCCCAGGGTCAGGCCCACCATGCAGAGCCCGCCCGCCGCGGTGAACCCGCCCGCGAGGAGGAGCGGCCGCCGCGGCCCGAGACGCCCCGTCAGGCTGCCCGACCAGGGCGCGCAGACGGTGGCCCCGAGGGCCATGGGCAGGGTCGCGGCGCCGGCCGCGAGCGGGGTCCAGCCGCGGGCGTCCTGCAGGTACAGGGTGGTGAGCAGCAGGCTCACGCTCAGCGCGGCGAACACCGCCACCGCGCCCAGGACCGCCGAGGCGAAGGGCGGGCGCCGGAACAGCCCGAGGTCGATCAGGGGCTCGGGACGGCGGAGCTCGACCCGGGCGAATCCGGTCGCGGCCGCCGCGGCGACGGCGTAGCAGGCCAGGGCCGCGGGGGAGGCCCAGCCGATGCGGGGGCCCTCGATCAGGACGCCGACCGAGACGCACAGGGCCGTCGCGAGGAGCAGCTGTCCGGGCAGGTCGATCCGCCGGGCCCGCTGCCCGCGGGACTCCGGTACGAACACCGCCACCAGGACGAGCGCGCCGACGACCACCGGGACGTTGATCCAGAACACCGACCGCCAGCCGAGCGCCGCGATGAGGGTCCCGCCGACGACCGGGCCCGCGGCCATGCTGAGCCCGAAGACCGAGGCCCATATGCCGATGGCCCGGGCCCGCTCCCGCGGGTCGGGCATCGCGTTGACCACGATGGCCAGGGCCACCGGGCTGAGCATCGAGGCCCCGACGCCCTGGACGGCCCGCGCCGCGACGAGGAGACCGAGCGACGGAGCGAGGGCGCAGGCGAGGGAGGCCAGACCGAAGACGGCCAGCCCGCACCGGAACACCCGGCGGCGTCCGAAGCGGTCCGCGAGGGCGCCCGAGGCGATGAGGAGGCTGGCGAGGACCACGGTGTAGGCGTCGACGACCCACTCCAGACCGCGGGTGTCCGCCCCCAGGCCCCGTCCGATCGCGGGCAGGCCCACGTTGACGATGGTGGTGTCCACCCCGATGAGGAACATGCTCAGCGCGCAGACGGCCAGTACCGTCCACCGGCGGCGCGCACCGGGGGCGGGTCCTGCGGCCGTCCCGGCCGGGATCGTCGTGCTCATGGGTCCGCCTTCGCTCCGCGACGGCCTGTCGGCCGCCGGCTTCGGATGTCGGCCCATACTCGGCCCGGGCGGCGGCCGCGGCCCAGGAAATTTGCCGATACCGCAAAATGACCCCATGGACAGGGACGCCGAACGAGCAGCAGCGGGAGCAGCCGGAGCAGCGGGGACCGCTGCCGAGCAGGGCGAGGACGCCGAACTCGCGCGGACCCTCGACGCCATCGGCCCGCGGCTGCGGGTACTGCGGCGCGAGCGCGGCCTCACCCTGGAGGCCCTCTCCCAGGCCACCGGGATCTCGGTGAGCACGCTCTCCCGGCTGGAGTCGGGCAAACGCCGTCCGACCCTCGAACTGCTCATCCCGCTCGCCCGGACCCACCGCGTCGCCCTGGACCAGCTCGTCGCGCCCCCCGTCACCGGTGACGCGCGCGTCCACCTGAAACCCCGCCGCCGGGACGGGAGCATCCTGGTCCCCCTGACGACGTACCCCGGCCGGGTCCAGGTCTTCAAGCAGGTGCTCGCGTACCGGGAGCCGAAACGGGTGACCCACGCCGGCTACGAATGGCTCTACGTGCTCGCCGGCGAGCTCCACCTCGTCATCGGCGAGCGGAACCTCACCCTGCGCCCCGGCGAGGTCGCCGAGTTCGACACCGGCGAACCCCACTGGTTCGGCCCCGCCGAGGGCGAGGTGGTGGAGATCCTGCACCTGTTCGGACCCCACGGCGACCAGGCCGTCGTCCGCACCGGCCGGACCGAGCCCGCCGATCCCGCAGAGCCCGCTCCGTAGGCGCCGCTCCGGCGCGTCCTCTAGTACGTGCCCGTCAGGTGGGCGAAGACGACCACGTTGCCCTGGTACCCGGTGCGCTTGGAGAAGCCCCCGCCGCAGGTGATGACGCGGAGTTCGGCGCGCGGAGAGGAGCCGTACACGAGGGAGTCGGGGAAGGCCTTGGCGTCGTAGACCTCCACCGCGTGGACGGTGAACACGGCCGTACGTCCGTCGGCGCGGGCGATCTCGATCAGGGCGCCCCGGCGCAGCGCGCCGAGGTGGTAGAAGACCGCGGGCCCGCTGGCGTCGTCCACGTGCCCGGCGACCACGGCCGTGCCGGTGGCTCCCGGAGTGGTGCCCTCGCGGTACCAGCCCGCCAGGTCCCGGCGGGCGGGCGGCGGGACTTCGAGGCTGCCGTCGGCCTGCAGTCCGAGCCCGGTGAGGGGGGCGTCCACCCGGATGGACGGGATCCGGATCCGGGTGGGCGGGGAGCCGGGGAGCGGGGCGATGGCCCCGGGAAACCGGGCCTGGGCGCTCAGCGCCTCACCGGGGGAGGGCACCGGGGGCCCGACGGGCTCGCCGGAGCCGCTGCCGATGAGCCAGACGCCGATGCACGTGGCGAGCGCGACGAGCCCGCCTACGCGGGCGCGGGCGCGGCGTGCCTCCATGCGGCCCCCTCGGCTTGGTGACGTGTCGTGGTGACTGGCCGTCGCCCGGCCCCGCGAACGGGGGGGACCTCGCGGGGCGGGCGACGGGGGACGGTACCGGTCGGACCGCGGCCGGAGCCGCGGTGGGCGTCCGTCAGTTCCGCGTGCCGCTCGCCCGGCGACGCAGGAACCAGGTACCGCCGACGGCGGTCGCGGCCAGCACTGCCGCTCCCGCCGCGATCTTGGCGGGGTCGGTGGTGGTGGTCGTGCCACCGCCCACCCCGGTGCGCACGTGGCCCTGGGGGGCCGGGTCGTGCTCGGTGACGACCAGGTCGCCGGTCGCGAACTTGCCGTTCGCGCAGGTGGCGCCGATCGCGTGGGTGCCGGGGGTCGCGCCGCGGGCGACCTGGAACTGTCCCACGACCACCTCCTTGTGGGTGCCCGGGGACAGCTTGAAGCGGCCGCCCCCGACGGTGGTCGCGTCGCCCTCGGCGTGGCTGTCCGGGCCGCAGGCCTTCGTGTTCACCGTGACGGTGGTGCCGGGGGCGGCCGACTTGGGCCAGACCTCCAGCGGGGCGAAGTCGCCGGCCGCGAAGCCCGTCATGCCGAAGCCCGTCATGCCCAGGTCCGCGGCGGCGACCGCGCCGGCGACCGGGCCGGCGAACGCGACGGCGGTCAGCGCGGTGGCGGTGAGCACGTGGGCGGTGCGTCGGCGCATGGTGGGTCTCCTGGGGACACGGGGTCGTGGTTCCGAGGTAACCCGTGGGCGGGGGGCTGCGCCTGCTGATGTGGTGTCAGATTGGCCGTGGGGGGTGCGGGTGGGGCGGTGTTCTCGCAGGTGGGGCGAGGTGTGGGGGTATTCGTGGGGGTCCACCCCGTCCGGGTGACGGTGGCCCTGCGGGTGCGGGGGCGGGCCGCCGCTGCGCGGGCCGAAGTCCCCACCCCGCCCTTCCACCGTTCCCCGGGCGCTGCCCGGACCCCGGTCCTCAAGCGCCGGACGGGCTGGGGAGGGGGCCCCGGGCTACGCCCGGACCCCTCTGGGGCTCCGCCCCAGACCCCGCGCCTCAAACGCCGGCGGGGCTGGATTTGCCGGGCCCCGGGCCTCAAGCGCCGGACGGGTTGGGAGGGGTACCGGGCTGCGCCCGGACCCCCCGGGCCTCCCCCCGGTGGGGCTAAGTCGGGGGGAGGGTCAGGGTGGCCGCGGCTCCGTTCGGGGTGGGGTTGGTGAGGGTGAGGCGGGCGCCGATGACCTGGGCCTGGCCCAAGGCGATGGTCAGGCCCAGGCCCGTGCCCTGGCCGCGTTCCGTCGCGCCCGTCAGGAAGCGCTGCGGTCCGTCCCGCAGCAGCGTCTCCGGGAAGCCCGGGCCCTGGTCCCGTACGGTCACCGTGTTCCCGGCCACCGTCACGGTGATCGGGTCCCCGCCGTGCTTGCGGGCGTTGACCAGCAGGTTCGTCAGGATCCGCTCCAGCCGCCGGACGTCCGTGCGGACGCGGACCGAGCCGTCGGCGGCGGCGCCCAGCACCTGCGCCCGCACCCCCGAGCGCCGGGTGACCGATTCCACCAGCGGCCCCAGGAGGTGGACGTCCAGCTGGGCCGTCTCCCGGTCCCCGTCCAGCCGGGCCACTTCCAGGAGGTCCTCCGTCAGGCTGCACAGGGCCGCGACCCGGTCGCGCACCAGCTCCGTGGGCCGGCCCGGCGGAAGCAGTTCGGCGGCGGTGAGCAGCCCGGTCAGCGGGGTCCGCAGTTCGTGGGCCACGTCCGCCGTGAACCGCTGCTCCGCCACCAGCCGCCGCTGCAGGCTCGCCGCCATCGTGTCGACCGCCGCGGACAGTTCGGCCACCTCGTTCCGCGTCCCGGGCACGCCCGACGGGCCTATCCGTGCGTCTAGTTCACCCGTGCTGATCCGCCGGGCCGTCTCGGCCGCGGACCGCAGGTCCTTGCTCAGCCGGCTGGCCAGTGCCGCCCCGCCGATCGCCGCGAGGGTGACGACGACCACCCCGAAGGCCATCAACTTCTGGTCCAGTTCCCACAGTTCGCCCTTCTCCGCCGTCAGCGGCTGCCGTACGGAGAGCACGTGCTCGCCGCCGACCGGCCGCGCCGCCCATACCGCGGGGTGGGGGCCGTGCAGGTCCAGGTAGGTGGTGCGCTCCCCGGCCAGCGCGGCCTGCCGCAGCCGGTCGGGCAGGGTCGGGCAGTCGAGGCGGGCGTCGGCCTCGCCGACCTTGTCGAAGTCGAGCTGGCCCGTGAGCTCGTACACCTGCCGCACCCGGACGAGTTGGGCGAGGGCGCTCTTGCGCGCCGCGTCGGCCACCTGGTTCGCCCGGGCCTCGTGGATCAGGATCCCGATGGTGAGCGCGACGAGGGAGCAGCCGACGGCGAGCAGGACGGCGATCTTCCAGCGCAGGCCGAGGGAGTGCAGGAGGTGGCGGCAGCGGAGCAGGAAACGCCTCACTTGGCGGCCGGGTTCGTGGGAACGGGGGATGCGAGGTCGGTCGGCAGCGGGGCCGGGCACTCGCCGGAGCGCGAGCCGGAGATGGCGTTGCCGTACTTGTGGTCGTCGCTGAGGACGCTCATCCGCTGGCCGTCCCAGTGGTAGCGGATGTCGTGCGAGGATCCGTCGTCGTCGGTGGTGCGGACCAGCAGGTCGGTGCCGAGGGTCTCGACGCCCATCCGCCGGCCGCTGGTGTGCAGGATCGGAAAGATCTTCCCCTCGGCGGCGGTGTAGACGCTCAGCATCGAACGCCCGGTCTGGGTGTCGGCGGCGACGATCAGCTCGGGCTTCCCGTCGCCCGTCAGGTCCGCGTACCGGGCCGGCCGTACTCCGGCCTTGCCCGGGCCCGCGATCTGCTTCCCCTGCCCGAAGCGCTTCATCTCCTTGTCGGCGCGGAGCACGGCCATCACGTCGACCCCCTCGATCCCCTGCGGCCCCACCGCCGGGGCGTCGTCGAGCGGCGGCGGCGTCGCCACCTTGCCGGCCACCGCCGTACCGCCGGCGCTCGGGGACTCGGTCCACGAGGGCCACAGCGGCCTCGGCCGGGGCTGGGAGGCCATGGGCGGCGCGGCCTCGCCGGGCCCGAGACCTCCGGGCGCGCCGCAGCCGCCGAGGCCGATGCAGAGCAGGGCGGCCGCGGCGAGGGTGCGGAGGGTCGGTCGAGTCATGGGAGGCGGAACCGTCGGGTGGTGGGGGAGGGCGGGGCGTGGGGGGGCGGGGTGCGGAGAGGCAGACTGACGGTAGGCGGCGCCGGTCACAGGAACCGGGAGATCGTGTAACAGCGGTGCATAGGCGGGCTCCCGCGGCCGAAGTCGGGACTTCGGTCCCGGCCCGCGGCCGCCGGTGGTCCGGTCAGCAGCTCAGTCTGAAGCGAGGGGGGCCCGCATGACATCGGCCGATCGGCCGGAAGGCCACGGCGAAGGAACGATTCCGCCGGGCGAGGAGCTGCCGTTCTTCGTCTACGGGACCCTGCGCCCCGGCGAGGTCAACCACGACCTGTTCCTGCGCGGCCGCACGGCCGCCGAGGAGCCCGCCCGCCTCCCCGACGCGGCCCTGTACGAGGGCCCCGGATACCCCTACGCCGTGGACCGCCCCGGCTCGGGCTCCGCGATAGCCGGGGAGCTGATCACCCCGGCCCCCGGGGCCTACGGGGAACTCCTCGCGGCGCTCGACCTGCTGGAGGAGTACGCGGGCCCCGGACACCCCGCCAACATCTACGACCGCGCCGCCCGCGAGGCCCTGCGCCCCGACGGCACCCCGGTCCGCGCCTGGGTCTACCTGGCCGCCCCGCCCCTGGCCCACCGCCTCGCCCGCTCCGGCACCCCGATCCCGGGCGGCGACTGGCTGCTGCGCCGCGGGCCCGGCCGACGCGACCGGGAAGGGACGGCCTAGCCCGGGCCGTCCGGCGGGGTACAGGCCTCCGATGGGGGTCAAAGGCCTCCGACGGGCCGGGCTACAGGCCTTCCGCGCCGCGGTTGCGCAGGCGCTGCCCGTACTGCTGGAGGACCCACAGCTCCTCCTGGACGGCCGCCAGCTGCTCCGGCGCGCCCTGGTGGCCGAGGCGGGCCAGGGTGCCCTGGATCTCGTGCACCCGGCGGTCGACCGCGCGGAGCCTGACCTGGACCAGCTGGACCCCGGCGTAGACCTCGTCCACGGTCTTCGCGTGGATGGCCTCGACGACGAGCTCGGTGACCAGCGCGCGGACGGTGTCGTTCGGCGCCGCGTCCCGGACCCGGGTCAGGTAGTCCTCCGTGCCGAGCGAGGCGCCGCCGGCGTCGAGGATGGCCTGGCGGACTGCCGCGTAGGGCGGGGCGGTGAACTCGTCCATCCCGTACGCGTCGAACGCCGGGGAGACCAGGGCCGGTCGCTGCAGCGCCAGCTTGAGCAGCTCGCGCTCGGTGATGTGGGCGGGGCTGCGCAGGTTCAGCGCGGGACCCGTGGGGCCGGCGGACGGCGCCGGGATGTCCTCGTACGCGTGGCCGGAGTGACCCGGGCCGCCGGACGACTGCCCCCGGCGCTGCTGCTGGGGCTGGTTGCCGCGCTCCCGGGCCCAGCGGTCGAGCTGGGCGATCCGCTTGACCACGAACTGCTCGTCGCGCATGCCGAGCATGCCCGCGAGCTGGACCGCGGACTCGTGCTGGATGGCGACGTTCTTGATCTTTTTGATGATCGGGGCGGCTTCCTCCAGCGCGGCCGCCCGCCCCGCCGGGTTCTCCAGGTTGTGCCGGGCCACGATGTGCTTCAGCGCGAACTCGAACAGCGGGGTGCGGGCCTCGACCAGCCCGGAGACGGCCGCGTCGCCCTTGGCCAGGCGCAGGTCGCAGGGGTCCATGCCGCCCGGGGCGATGGTGATGGAGGTCTCCGCGGCGAACTTCTGGTCGTCCTCGAAGGCCCGCAGCGCGGCCTTCTGCCCGGCCGCGTCCCCGTCGAAGGTGAAGATCACCTCGGCGGTCGCGTTGTCCATGAGCAGCCGGCGCAGGATCTTGATGTGGTCGCCGCCGAAGGCGGTGCCGCAGGTGGCGATCGCGGTGGTGACCCCGGCCATGTGGCAGGCCATGACGTCGGTGTAGCCCTCGACCACGACGGCCAGGGAGGTCTTGGCGATCTCCTTCTTGGCCAGGTCGATGCCGTAGAGCACCTGGGACTTCTTGTAGATCGCGGTCTCGGGGGTGTTCAGGTACTTGGGGCCGTTGTCGTCGTCGCGCAGCTTGCGCGCGCCGAAGCCGACGACCTCGCCGCTGATGTCGCGGATGGGCCACATCAGCCGGCCGCGGAAGCGGTCGATGGGCTTGCCGCTGCGGCTGTCCTGGGCCAGGCCCGAGGTGATCAGTTCCTTGTCGCTGAAGCCCTTGCCGCGCAGGAAGCGCGTCAGGTGGTCCCAGCCGGCCGGGCTGTAGCCGACGCTGAAGTGCTGGGCGGCGGCCTGGTCGAAGCCGCGCTCGGCCAGGAACTTGCGGCCGATCTCCGCCTCGGCGCTGCCGAGCTGCTCCATGTAGAACGCGGCCGCGGCCTTGTGCGCCTCGACCAGCCGGATGCGCTCGCCGCGCCCGCTGGTGCCGGCGGTGTAGCCGCCCTCTTCGTACCGCAGGGTGATGCCGGCCAGGCCGGCGAGCCGCTCCACCGCCTCCGAGAAGGAGAGGTGGTCGATCTTCATGACGAAGTCGAGGGTGTCCCCGCCCGCCTGGCAGCCGAAGCAGTGGTAGAAGCCCTTGCTGGGGCTGACCTGGAAGGACGGGGACTTCTCGTCATGGAAGGGGCAGAGGCCCTTGAGGTTGCCGCCGCCCGCGTTGCGCAGCTGGAGGTACTCGGAGACCACGGCGTCGATCGGGACCGCGTCCCGTACCGCCTTCACGTCGTCGTCGTTGATCCGTCCTGCCACCCGTGAAGTCTACGGCCGGGCGGAGG
The DNA here is from genome assembly GCF_044454225.1 of Streptomyces sp. NPDC051563. Classification (NCBI taxonomy): domain Bacteria; kingdom Bacillati; phylum Actinomycetota; class Actinomycetes; order Kitasatosporales; family Streptomycetaceae; genus Streptomyces; species Streptomyces sp. NPDC051563. The sequence continues at coordinate 39,337 of NZ_JBITDL010000023.1, read as the reverse complement.
CAATCCCGTCAGGCCCCCTCCGCCGGAATCAGCGCCGAAAGCGGAATCGACGGATCCGCCAGCTTCTCGCGGTCCACCGGGGCCTTCGACCTGATCAGGGCCTGGATGTCCTCGGTGACGTCCCACACGTTCACGTTCATCCCGGCCAGCACCCGGCCGTCCGAGAGCCAGAAGGCGATGAACTCCCGCTTGCCCGCGTCCCCGCGGATCAGCACCTGGTCGTAGCCGCCCGCCGGGGCGTACCCCGAGTACTCCAGACCCACGTCGTACTGGTCGGAGAAGAAGTACGGGACCCGGTCGTACGAGACCTCCTGCCCCAGCATCGCCCGGGCGGCGGCCGGCCCCCCGTTGAGCGCGTTCGCCCAGTGCTCCACCCGCAGCCGCGTCCCCAGCACCGGGTGGTGCGCGGCCGCCACGTCCCCGACGGCGAAGACGTCCGGGTCGGAGGTGCGCAGCGAGGCGTCCACGGCGATCCCGCCCCCGTGCTCCCGGTCCACCAGGGCCAGGCCCGAGGTCTCCGCCAGCGCGGTCCGCGGGGAGGCCCCGATCGCCGCGAGGACGGCGTGCGCCGGGTGCTCGTCCCCGTCGTCCGTACGGGCCGCCAGCACCATGCCGTCGTGCCCGACGATCTCCGTCAGGTGGGAGCCGAAGTGGAAGCGGACCCCGTGCTCGGTGTGCAGGTCGGCGAAGAGCCGGCCGACCTCCGGACCGAGCACCGCGTGCAGCGGGGTGGGCGCGGGCTCGATCACGGTGACCTCGGCCCCGTACCCGCGGGCGGCCGCCGCGACCTCCAGGCCGATCCAGCCGGCGCCCGCGATCAGCAGGTGTCCGTTGTCCCGGCCCAGGCCCGCCAGGGCCTTGCGCAGCCGCTCCGCGTGGGAGAGCCGGCGCAGGTGGTGCACCCCGACCAGCTCGGTGCCCGGGATGTCGAGCCGGCGCGGTTCGGCGCCGGTGGCGAGCAGCAGTTTGTCGTAGGGCAGCGCCGTGCCGTCGCCGAGGACCACCTTCTTGGCTTCCCGGTCGAGCTGGACCGCGGGCTGGCCGAGGTGCAGCTCGATGTCGGAGGCCGCGTACCAGGAGGCCTCGTGCACGAAGACGCTCTCGCGCTCCTCCTTGCCCGACAGGTAGCCCTTGGAGAGCGGAGGCCGCTCGTAGGGATGCTCGCGTTCGTCGCCGATCAGGATCACCCGGCCCGTGAACCCCTCCGACCTCAGCGTTTCGGCCGCCTTAGCCCCGGCGAGCCCTGCGCCCACGATGACGAACGTCCGGTGTGCGTCGACCACCTGATGCCTCCTCATAACCTCTGCGCCACATGCGACCACATGCGAGCGTCCCGCACCGAGCCTGCCGCGTGAAGGGGGAGTGGCCCGATCGGCTCACCGTTCGGCGCGTCGCGCGCGCTGGGTGAGGCGGGCGTGAAGGGAGCGCGCGGAGGCGTCCGTGAGGGCCGCGATCTGGTCCACGACCGCCCGCTTCCTGGCCCGGTCGTCCGGAGCCTCGTCGAAGATCGCACGGAACTGCGGATCCAGACCCTCGGGCGCGCGGGCACTGACGGCCTCCGCCAGCTCGGCCAGGACGATCCGCTGATCGGCTCGGATCCGCTCCTGCTCGTCGCGCTGTATGACGTACAGGTCGGCCACCGCCTTCAGCACCGCGCACTCGTTGCGGGCCTCGCGCGGCACCACCAGCTCCGCCGCGTACCGGGTCAGCCGGCCGGTCCCGTACGCCTGCCGGGTGGCGCCCTCGGCGGCCAGGCAGAAACGCCCGATCAGCTGACTGGTCGCGTCCTTCAGCCGGGCCTGGGCCACGGCCGAGCCGTCGTACCCGTGCGGCCACCACTCCTGCTCCATCAAACGGTCCAGGGCCTCGCGCAGTTCCTCCGGCTCGGTGTCGGAGGGCACGTACCGGCCGATGGCCACCCGCCAGATCTCCGTGCGCTCGGGCTCGGCGAAGAGCAGGTTCGGGTCGAGGTGGCCGGCGTGCAGGCCGTCCTCGAAGTCGTGCACGGAGTACGCCACGTCGTCCGACCAGTCCATGACCTGCGCTTCGAAGCACTTGCGGTCCGCGGGCGCACCGCGGCGCAGCCACTCGAAGACGGGCAGGTCGTCCTCGTAGGCGCCGAACTTCACCGAGCCCGGGTCGGTGGGGTGGTCCCCGCGCGCCCAGGGGTACTTGGTGGCGGCGTCCAGGCAGGCCCGGGTGAGGTTGAGCCCGACGCTGACCAGCTCGCCGCTCACCGGATCGGGGACGAACCGCTTGGGCTCCAGCCGGGTCAGCAGCCGCAGCGACTGGGCGTTGCCCTCGAAACCGCCGCAGTCCTTGGCGAACTCGTTGAGCGCCTCCTCGCCGTTGTGGCCGAAGGGCGGGTGCCCCATGTCGTGCGAGAGGCAGGCGGCTTCGACCAGATCGGGATCGCAGCCGAGCGCGGCGCCGAGCTCCCGGCCGACCTGGGCGCATTCCAGGGAGTGCGTCAGCCGCGTACGAGGGCTCGCGTCCCAGTCGTACGACCGCGTCCCCGGGGTCACCACCTGGGTCTTCCCGGCGAGCCGGCGCAGGGCGGCGGAGTGCAGCACACGGGCCCGGTCGCGCTGGAAGGCGGTCCGCCCGGGCCGTTTGTCGGGCTCGGTGGCCCAGCGCTCGGTATCGGCGGGATCGTACGGCTCCCCGGACGGGGCGGAGCCGGGGCGGACAGGTGCGGTGGTGCCTTCCATGCCTTCCATGGTCCAAACGGTAACCGCACGGGCCGACAAGACGAGTCAAGAGGAGCAATCCGAGCGATAGCGAACCAACCAGACCCTCAAGCGGTGGCCAGTTCGAGCGGCTGCTCGTGCGCTACGGGTCCTGCGAGCGCGGCGGCGGCTTCGTCGTAGCGCTGGAGCACCAGCCGGGCCAGTGCCGGATGCGCGCCCAGCGGGGCGGCGGCCGGGCCCGGGGCGGCGGCGGCGCTCGCGGCGGCGAAGCGGCCCGGAGCGGTGAAGTAGGAGGCGACCGCCACCCGGTGGAGGCCCCGCGCGGCCAGGGCCCGTACGGCGGCGGGCACGGAAGGCGCGGTGCCCGAGGCGTAGGCGGCCACCACGGGCACCGCGCCGAGGCGTTCCGAGAGCAGCGCGGCGGTGGCCCGCACATCGGTCGCGGAGTCGGGGTCGCGGGACCCGGCGGCGGCCAGCACCACCGCCGACCCGGCGCTCCAGCCGGCCTCCACGAGCCGCTCGTACAGGGCCTCGACGAGCAGCGGATGCGGTCCGAGCGGGGCGGCGACCCGGGTCCGCAGCTGCCCGGCGCGGGCGGCGGCGGCCGGGAGGTCCCGCTTGACGTGGGTACCGCGCCCGAGCAGCAGCGGCACCAGCACGGCGGCTCCGGAGGCCCGTTCGAGGGTGTGGTCCAGCAGCGGGTGGTTCAGCTCGATGTGACCGAGCCGGACGTCGAGACGGGGGCGGAGCTCACGGACCCGTTCGAGCAGGGCTTCGACGGTGTGGAGGGCGCGCGGATCGCGGCTGCCGTGGGCCACGGCGACGAGGGCGGGCTGCTGCATGGGAGGACTCCTGCGTGGTGTCGGGGACGCAGACCGCTGAGCTGCGTACCGAGCTGGGCGGTGATCCGGGTCAGCAGCTCCGCCGTGGTCGCGGGCGGAAGTGGTGGGAGGGGCGGGAGCGCTGGGAGGTGCGGGAGGTGTTGGACAGGCAGGAGAGGTGGAAGGCGCGGAAGGTGCGGAAGGGGCATGGGCTCGGGAGGGTGCGCCGGCTCCGTCATGAACCGATCCTGCGCGTGGCAGGTTGCCCCTGCGTTGCGCCGGGGTGACGGGTGTTTTCCGGCTGCTCACAGGCGGGTGGACGGCGACCGGGCGGGCGCCGGGAAACCGGCGGGACCGTACACGCGTCCGTAGACGACGGGGCCACCGGAACCGGCAGGTCACCACACGACCGGGCAACAGGGGGATCGATTGAGGCGTCCAGTGCTACGAGGACTGCCGCGGGCGGCGTGGCGGCGGCTGAGGGCCGTACCGATCGGGCCGCCCCGCACCGTGCGCGCCCGGCGGCGGGCCGTGCAGCTGGTGATGGCGGGCTGCGTGCTGGCCCTGCTGCCCTCCGCGTGGACGCACGCGTCCGCCGGACCCCGGCTGCGGACCACCGCCGACGCGCCCCCCGCCGAGGTGGCCGTGGTCTTCGGCGCCGGGCTGTGGAACGGCCGGCCCACCCCGTACCTCGCGCGGCGGCTCGACGCCGCCGTCGAGCTCTACCGGGCGGGGAAGGTCAAGGTCGTCCTGGTCACCGGCGACAACAGCCGTACCGATTACGACGAGCCCGACGCGATGCGCGCGTACCTGACGGGCCACGGGGTGCCCGACGCCCGCGTCGTCAGCGACTACGCCGGCTTCGACTCGTGGGACTCCTGCGTGCGGGCCCGGGAGGTCTTCGGCGTGCACCGGGCGGTGCTGATCAGCCAGGGCTTCCACATCCGCCGGGCCGTCGCGCTGTGCCGGGCCGCGGGCGTGGACTCGTACGGGGTCGGGGTGTCCGACGTGCACGACGCGACCTGGTACTACGGCGGGGCCCGCGAGGTCTTCGCGGCGGGCAAGGCGGTCATGGACGCGGTCTTCGAGCCGGAGCCGCGGTTCCTGGGGCCGAAGGAGGAGGGGGTGTCGCGCGCCCTGGCCTCTCTGGCAGACTGACGCCCTCACCGGCATATGCCGATTAGTCATATACCGATCCGTCTCGTGCGTCAGGGGTGTGGAACCGTGGCTGTTGTGGATCTGAGCGGCAAGGTCGTCGTCGTCACCGGAGGGGCCCGCGGCCTCGGCGCGGCGGCCGCACAGGCCGTCGTGGACGGCGGCGGCAAGGTGCTGATCACCGACGTCCTGGAGGCCGAGGGCGCCGAGACGGCGGCCAAGCCGGGCGACGCGGCACGCTTCCTGCGGCACGACGTGACCAGCGAAGCCGACTGGGACGCGGCCCTCGCCTTCGCCCTCGCCGAGTTCGGCCGCATCGACGGGCTGGTCAACAACGCGGGCATCTCCACCGGCCAGTTCCTGGAACACGAGAGCGTCGAGCACTTCCGCAAGGTCGTCGAGATCAACCTGGTCGGCGTCTTCATCGGCATCAAGGCCGCGATCCCGCTGCTGCGCGCGAACGGCGGCGGCTCCATCGTCAACATCTCCTCCGCCGCCGGCCTCACCGGCCTCGCCCTGACCGCCGGCTACGGAGCCTCCAAGTGGGGCGTGCGCGGACTGTCGAAGATCGGCGCGGTCGAGCTCGCGGAATCCCGGATCCGCGTGAACTCCGTCCACCCCGGCATGACGCTCACCCCCATGACGGCCCCGGTCGGCATCCAGGCGGGCGAGGGCAACTACCCCGGCGCCCCCCTCGGCCGCGTCGGCCTCCCCGAGGAGATCGCCGCCGCCGTCGCCTTCCTCCTCTCGGACGCCGCGGGCTACATGACCGGCGCCGAACTCGCGGTCGACGGCGGCTGGACGGCGGGCCTCACGGTGAAGTACCTGACGGGGCAGTGAGCCGGGCCCCGGCGCCCGGATCGTGTACGCCGGGATCCCCGGCCCCTCCCGTGCGCCGGGCCACCTCACCGCGGCCGCCGGGGCGTGCTGAGGCGGAGCACCCAGACTCGTAACGCGGTGCGCCGGCCCGCGAAACACCGCCGACGCACGCTGGGCCGCATGCCCCCCTCTCGCGCCGTCACCGCCACGCACTGCCCGTACTGCGCGCTGCAGTGCGGCATGAACCTGCGCCCCGAGCCCGGCGGCGCGGGCGTGATCGTGGAGGAACGGGCCGACTTCCCGGTGAACCGGGGCGCGCTGTGCGGCAAGGGCCGCACCGCGCCCGCCGTGCTCTCCTCCCGGGTGCGCCTCACCGAGCCGCTCGTCCGGAGCCGCGCCGGGCGGCTGGAGCCGGCCACCTGGGAGGAGGCCCTCGACGCCGTCGCCGAGGGACTCGCCCGCACGCGGCGGTCGTACGGGGCCGACGCGGTCGGGGTGTTCGGCGGCGGCGGGCTGACCAACGAGAAGGCCTACGCCCTCGGGAAGTTCGCCCGCATCGCCCTGCGCACCTCGCAGATCGACTACAACGGCCGGTTCTGCATGTCCTCGGCCGCCGCCGCGCACCAGCGGGCCTTCGGGCTCGACCGGGGTCTGCCCTTCCCGCTGGAGGACATCCCCCGGACCGGCTGCGTCATCCTCGTCGGCTCCAACCCCGCCGACACCATGCCCCCCGCCCTGCGCTTCTTCCGGGAACTCCGCGAGAACGGCGGCACGTTGATCGTCGTAGACCCGCGCCGCACGCGCACCGCCGAACAGGCCGACCTGCACCTGGCCCCGCGCCCCGGCACCGACCTGGCGCTGGCGCTCGGCCTGCTGCACCTCGTGGTGGCGGGCGGGCACACGGACGAGGAGTTCATCGCCGGGCGTACCAGCGGCTGGCATGAGGCCCGCGCCGCCGCGATGGCGCACTGGCCCGAGCTCGTGGAGCGCATCACCGGCGTCCCCGTCCCCGGACTCCGCGAGGCGGTGGCGATGTTCTGCGCCCCCGACTCCGCGATGGTGCTCACCGCACGCGGCCCCGAGCAGCAGTCCAAGGGCACCGACACCGTCGGAGCCTGGATCAACCTGTGCCTCGCCACCGGCCGGGCCGGCCGCCCGCTCTCCGGCTACGGCTGCCTCACCGGCCAGGGCAACGGCCAGGGCGGCCGCGAGCACGGCCAGAAGGCCGACCAGCTCCCCGGCTACCGCAAGCTCACCGACCCGGCGGCCCGCGCCCACGTCGCCGGGGTCTGGGGCGTGGACCCCGACACCCTCCCCGGCCCGGGCCGCAGCGCCTACGAACTCCTCGACGCACTCGGCTCGGACGTCAAGGCCCTCCTCCTGATGGGCTCCAACCCGGTGGTCTCGGCCCCCCGCGCCGCCCACATAGAGGACCGCATCCGCTCCCTGGACTTCCTGGCCGTCGCCGACGTGGTCCTCTCCGAGACGGCGGCCCTGGCCGACGTGGTCCTCCCGGTCACCCAGTGGGCGGAGGAGACCGGCACCACCACCAACCTGGAGGGCCGCGTCCTGCTCCGCCGCCGCGCCCTGACCCCGCCGCCGGGGGTCCGCTCCGACCTGGAGGTCCTGCACGGCCTGGCCACCCGCCTCGGCATGCCGAAGGCCTTCCCGGCCGACCCCGAGGAGGTCTTCGAGGAGCTGCGCCGCGCCTCGGCGGGCGGCCCGGCGGACTACTCGGGCATCACGTACGCGCGTATCGAAGCCGAACAGGGCGTCTTCTGGCCCTGCCCCGCCGCCGTCCGGTCCGCGCAGCCCGATCCCGCGCAGTCCTCCTCGGGGGAGCCCGGCCACGGGGAGGGCTCCCCCGAGGAGCCCCACCCCGGCACCCCGCGGCTCTTCCTGGACCGCTTCGCCACCGAGGACGGCCGGGCCCGCTTCGTGCCCGTCTCCCACCGGGACGCCGCCGAGCTCCCGGACGCGCAGTACCCGCTCCTCCTCACCACCGGCCGGGTCGTCGCCCAGTACCAGTCGGGGGCGCAGACCCGCCGGGTCGACGAGCTCAACGCAGCCGCCCCCGGCCCCTTCGTGGAACTCCACCCGCGCCTCGCGGCCCGCATCGGCGCGGTCGACGGAGCCCCCCTCGCGGTCACCTCCCGCCGCGGCCGCGCGGTCGCCCCGGCCCGCATCACGGACACCATCCGCGCGGACACCGTCTTCATGCCCTTCCACTGGCCGGGCGAGGGCCGCGCCAACACCCTGACCAACCCGGCACTGGACCCGGTCTCCCGCATGCCGGAGTTCAAGGTCTGCGCGGTCCGCGTCGAGCCGGCCTGACGTGTCTGCGCACCGGCCGGACCGCCCTCAGGGTGCGATCCGGTCCACCTTGAGCACCTTGCAGGTGATCGCGTTCTCCGTCAGTCGGGCGAGGGCCGCGGCCTTCACTTCGGCCCGCTGCCCGGGTGCCAGGCCGTTGCTGATGCCCGCACCCTCGGCCAGCCGGGTTCCGGTGGGGCCGAGGAATTCGATGCTCACGAGGTAGGTGCTGGTCCGCTTGCCGCTGTTGGTGATGGTCAGCCCGGCGGAGGGCCAGCGTGTGGTGGGATCCACCCCGCAGGAGTCGATCTTCACGTCCCCCGTCGGCCCCCGGTCGGGTTCGGCCGGCTGCCCGGTCGGCCGGGAGCTGGGGGCAGGTGAGTCGGGCGCAGGGGAGTTGGGAGCCGGGGGCGCAACGGTGGCGGGTGTCTCGGAGCGGGAACTCTCCCCGTCCCGGCCCTTCGTACGGTCACCACCGGGATCGACGACGGTGATCAGCAGACCGGTCAGGCCCAGTGCGATCAGCGCGGCGAGCACTCCGAGCACCACGATCAGTGCGGTCCTGGGCCGCTTCGGAGCGGTCCGGGGCGCCAGGGGCCCGGCCGGCGGGCGGCTGTCCCTGCGGCGCCACCCCGGAGGCGGGTTCGAGTGGGGCACGGACACCTCCACGGGGCCGGACCGACCGATGATCGTGCTGCTCAGCATCCCACCCGCCCGGCTCACCCACACGTCGGAGCCGGAGGGGCAGGGGGAGCCGACGGCCCCGCCCTCCTCGGACATGCGTCCGGTCCGCATCGGGGTTCTGGTCCGGGGGTAACCATGGGTCACGCACCGGACCCAGAAAGTGGTCGCACGCCCCTCGTGGCAGCGATGTGTCGTACCCCACACTGAGGTGCGGTGCACCCGTCCTCGGAGCCCTGTGGAGGTCGCCCCCGTGCAGACCCAGAGCCTGACCGTCACCGTCAGCCCGCCCGCCGAAGTGCCCGCGGCCGAAGAGGCCGAGGCCGAGGCCGAGGCCGACGCCATGCACGAGGAGGAGGCCGAGGAGGCCGGAGGGGCCGAGGAGTTGGAGGGCCCGGAGCTGCGGGAGAAGGTGCCCCCGCCGCGCAAGCGCCCGGCGGAGGGCTCCGGTGGAGCGGGGCCGTCCGCCGACCTGTTCCGGCAGTACCTGCGCGAGATAGGCCGGATCCCGCTGCTCACCGCCGTCGAGGAGGTCGAGCTCGCGCGCCGCGTGGAGGCGGGCCTGTTCGCGGAGGAGAAGCTCGGCAGCGGAGCCGCCCTCGACCTGCAGCTCACCCTCGACCTCGACAAGCTCGTCGTCATGGGCCGCATGGCCAAACGCCGTCTCATCGAGTCGAACCTGCGGCTCGTCGTCTCCGTCGCCAAGCGCTACGTCGGCCGCGGACTGACCATGCTCGACCTGGTCCAGGAGGGGAACCTCGGCCTGATCCGGGCCGTCGAGAAGTTCGACTACGCCCGCGGCTACAAGTTCTCCACCTACGCCACCTGGTGGATCCGCCAGGCCATGTCCCGGGCGCTGGCCGACCAGGCCCGCACCATCCGGGTGCCCGTCCACGTCGTGGAGCTGATCAACCGGGTCGTGCGCGTCCAGCGCCGCATGCTCCAGGAGCGGGGGTACGAGCCCACCGCCGAAGAGGTCGCCGTCCACCTGGAGCTGACCCCCGAGCGGGTCCTGGAGGTGCTGCGCCTCGCGCAGGAGCCGGTCTCGCTGCACGCACCGGTGGGCGAGGAGGACGACGTCGCGCTCGGCGACCTCATCGAGGACGGGGACGCCGCCTCGCCGGTCGAATCGGCCGCGTTCTTCCTGCTCCGCGAGCACCTGGAAGCGGTGCTCTCGACCCTCGGCGAGCGGGAGCGCAAGGTCGTCCAGCTCCGCTACGGGCTCGCCGACGGCCGGCCGCGCACCCTGGAGGAGATCGGGCGGATCTTCGGGGTGACCCGGGAGCGGATCCGGCAGATCGAGTCCAAGACCCTCAACAAGCTTCGCGACCACGCCTTCGCGGACCAGCTGCGCGGCTATCTGGACTGAGGACGCCCCGGGGGAAACGGGAAAGGGGCGCCCCGAAGGACGCCCCTCCCGGTACCCGGCCGCGCTAGTCGACCTCGGCCACCGCCTGCGCGAACTGCGCCGCGTACAGCCGCGCGTACGCGCCGCCCGACAGCAGCAGCTCCTCGTGCGTGCCCTGTTCCACGATCGAGCCGCTCTCCATCACCAGGATCAGGTCCGCGTCGCGGATGGTGGAGAGCCGGTGCGCGATCACGAAGGACGTACGGCCGTGCGCGAGGCGCGCCATCGCCTTCTGGATCAGCACCTCGGTACGGGTGTCCACCGAGCTCGTCGCCTCGTCGAGCACCAGGATCACCGGGTCGGACAGGAACGCCCGCGCGATGGTGATCAGCTGCTTCTCGCCCGCGCTGACGCCGGCCCCCTCGTCGTCCAGCACCGTGTCGTAGCCCTCGGGCAGGGTGCGGATGAACCGGTCGGCGTGGGCCGCCCGCGCGGCCTCCTCGACCTCGGCGCGCGTGACCTCGCGGGTGGCCCCGTAGGCGATGTTCTCCGCGATGGTGCCGCCGAACAGCCAGGTGTCCTGGAGCACCATGCCGATGCCGCTGCGCAGTCCCTCGCGGGTCATCTTCGCGATGTCCACCCCGTCGAGGGCGATCTCCCCGGAGGTGACCTCGTAGAACCGCATCAGCAGGTTGACCAGCGTGGTCTTGCCCGCGCCGGTCGGGCCGACGATCGCGACCGTGTTGCCCGGGTCGACCGTGAGCGAGAGGTTCTCGATCAGCGGCTTGTCGGCCTCGTAGCGGAAGGCGACCTTGTCGAAGGTGACCTGGCCGCGCAGGTTCTCCGGACGCTCCGGAACCTCCGCGTCCGCCTCCTGCTCCGGGGCGTCCAGCAGCTCGTAGACCCGCTCCGCGGAGGCGACGCCGGACTGCACCAGGTTCGCCATGGAGGCGACCTGCGTGAGCGGCATCGAGAACTGCCGCGAGTACTGGATGAAGGCCTGCACGTCACCGATCGACAGGGTGCCCGAGGCCACCCGCAGACCGCCGACCACCGCGACGAGCACGTAGTTGATGTTCGAGACGAACAGCATCACCGGCTGCATGATCCCGCTGACCAGCTGCGCCTTGAAGGAGGCCCGGTACAGCGCCTCGTTCTGCTCGGCGAACAGCGCCGCGGACTCCTTCTGCCGGCCGAAGACCTTGACCAGGGTGTGGCCCGAGTACATCTCCTCGACGTGCGCGTTCAGGGCGCCCGTGGACTTCCACTGCGCCACGAACTGCGGCTGCGACTTCTTGCCGATCTTCGCGGCGACGTACCCGGACACCGGGATGGTCACCAGGGCGACCAGTGCGAGCAGCGGCGAGATCCAGAACATCATCGCCAGCACGCCGACGATCGTCAGGAGCGAGTTGAGCAGCTGACCCATCGTCTGCTGGATCGTCTGCCCGATGTTGTCGATGTCGTTCGTGGCCCGGCTGAGCACCTCGCCGCGCTTCTGCTGGTCGAAGTACGACAACGGCAGCCGCGACAGCTTCGCCTGCAGCTCCTCGCGCATCCGGTACACGGTGCCGTTCATGATGTGGTTCGACAGCCGGGTGGCGACCAGCATCAGCAGACCGGCGACCGTGAAGACGGCCAGCGCCCACAGCGCCACCGAACCGACCGCGCCGAAGTCGATGCCCTTGCCCGGGGTGAAGTCGGTGCCGGACAGCATGTCCGCCATCCCGCCCTCGCCCCTGGCGCGCATGCCGTCCAGCGCCTGCTGCTTGGTGAGGCCCTTGTCGAAGTTCCGGCCGACGATCCCCGCGAACACCAGATCGGTGGCCTGACCGAGGATCTTCGGGCCGGTCACCGACGCGGCGACGCTGCCGACGACCGCGATGATCATGCCCCACAGCTTGACCCGGTCCCGCGCCAGCGCGCTCAGCAGCCGCTTGCCCGACCCCTTGAAGTCCATGGACCGCGTCGTCGGCGGTCCCATCATCATCCGTCCTCCGGGCCCGCTCACGCCGCCTCCGCTTCCGTCAGCTGGGAGAGCACGATCTCCCGGTAGGTCTCATTGCCGGCCATCAGCTCGTGGTGGCGCCCCTCGCCCACCACCTGGCCCTCGTCGAGGACGATGATCCGGTCCGCGTCGCGGATCGTGGAGACCCGCTGGGCGACGATGACCACGGTCGCCTCCTCGGTCTCGCGGGCGAGCGCGGAGCGCAGCGCCGCGTCCGTGGCGTAGTCCAGGGCCGAGAAGGAGTCGTCGAACAGGTAGATCTCCGGGCGCTGTACGAGCGTGCGCGCGATCGCGAGCCGCTGGCGCTGGCCGCCGGAGACGTTGGTACCGCCCTGGCTGATCGGCGCGTCGAGCCCGCCCTCCAGCTCGGAGACGAAGCCCTTGGCCTGCGCGACGTCCAGCGCGTGCCACAGCTCCTCGTCGGTGGCGTCGGGGCGCCCGTAGCGCAGGTTGCTGGCCACGGTCCCGGAGAAGAGGTACGGCTTCTGCGGCACCATGCCGACCGTCCGGGCGAGCAGGTCCGGGTCGAGGCGCCGTACGTCCTCGCCGTCGACGAGCACGTCGCCGCCGGTCGCGTCGAAGAGCCGGGGGATCAGCCCCAGCAGCGTGGACTTGCCGCTGCCGGTCGAGCCGATCACCGCGGTGGTCTCGCCGGGGCGGGCCACGAGGTCGACCCCGCGCAGCACGGAGGCCTCGGCACCCGGGTAGCGGAAGTCGGCGCCGCGCAGTTCCAGCAGGCCGTGGCGGGCGAGCTCGCGGACCGGGTCGGTGGGCGGGACCACGCTGGAGTCGGTGTCCAGGACCTCCTGGACGCGCTCGGCGCAGACCTCGGCGCGCGGCACCATCATGAACATGAAGGTGGCCATCATCACGGACATGACGATCTGCATCAGGTAGGCGAGGAAGGCCGTCAGCTGGCCGATCTCCATGCCGCCGCTGTCGATGCGCATGGCGCCGAACCAGATGACGGCCACGCTGGAGATGTTCACGACCAAGATCACGGTCGGGAACATCAGCGCGAGCAGCTTGCCGGCCGCCAGCGAGACGCCGGTCAGGTCGGCGTTGGCCTCGCGGAAGCGGTCCTTCTCGTAGTCGTCGCGGATGAAGGCGCGGATCACCCGGTTGCCGGTGATCTGCTCGCGCAGGACCCGGTTGACCGTGTCCAGACGCGTCTGCATCTTCCGGAACAGCGGGCGGGTCCTCAGCACGATCGCGCCGACCGACAGGCCGAGGATCGGGACGACGGCGAGCAGCACGCCCGAGAGCTTCACGTCCAGCGACAGCGCCATGAAGATGCCGCCGACGCACATGATCGGCGCGGAGACCATCAGCGTGAAGGTCATCAGCACGAGCATCTGGATCTGCTGCACGTCGTTCGTCGTACGGGTGATCAGCGACGGGGCGCCGAAGTGGCCGAGCTCACGCGCCGAGAAGCTCTGCACGCGGTCGAAGACGGCGGCCCGGACGTCCCGGCCGAAGGCCGCGGCGGTACGGGCGCCGTAGTAGACGGCGCCGACGTTGCAGACGAGCTGGACCAGTGAGACGCCGAGCATCAGGGCGCCGAAACGCAGGATGTAGCCGGTGTCGCCGTTGACGACACCGTTGTCAATGATGTCGGCGTTCAGCGTGGGCAGGTAGAGGCTCGCGCTGGTCTGCAGCAGTTGCAGCAGGACCAGCACGGCGATCGGTTTCCGGTACGGCCCCAGGTGGGTCCGCAGAAGTCGTATGAGCACGCGCAGGCTCCGGTCGGCATGATCGAGGGGGTTCACTCCATCTTCTGCCAACCGGAGGCCGGAACCCACCGCTTTTCGTAAAGCCCGGTCAAAAGGAGTAGGCCGGGCGCGGGAGGGCGTAGGCCGCGTCCGGCCCGGCCGTCAGAAGGCCCCCGGGTGGATCTGGTCCCGGGTCGCGATGTACTGCTGGCGGGCGCCCTGCCAGGCCGGGTACTCCTCGTCCGGCTCGAACAGCTGCGCCGCGGGCGCCGGCCACACCGGCGGGGTGTTCGGGGCCGCGGTGCCCTGCGCCACACCGAGCGCCCACGCCGCCTGACGGGCCGCGCCCAGGGCCGCGTAGTCGGCCGGCGCCGGTACGAGGACCTGCGTGCCGAACAGTCCGGGTGCGAAGGCCTGTACGGCCGGCAGTTCGGCGGCCGCCCCGAGCAGGAACACCCGGCGGATCTCCACCCCGCGGCTGCGCAGCACGTCGAGCGCGTCCGCCAGCCCGCACAGCATGCCCTCGAAGGCGGCCCGCGCGAGGTGCTCCGGCTTCATGGAGTCCCGGCGCAGCCCCGACAGGGTTCCGGCGGTGTGCGGCAGGTTCGGCGTCCGCTCGCCCTCCAGGTACGGCAGGAGTACGAGTCCGTGCGCGCCCGGGGTCGACTTCAGCGCGAGCTCGCTCAGCCCGTCCAGGTCGGTGCCCAGCAGTTCGGCGGTGCCGCGCAGGGCCCGTACGGCGTTCAGGGTGTTCACCACCGGCAGGTGCAGCCCGGTGGCGTCGGCGAGGGAGGTGATCAGCCCGCCCGGCTCCGGCAGCGCCTCGCGGTGCACCGCCATCACGGACCCGGACGCGCCCAGCGAGACCACGGCGTCGCCGGGTCCCATGCCCAGCCCGAGCGCGGCCGCCATGGTCTCCCCGGTGCCGGCGGAGATCAGCAGCCCCTCGGGGGTGGTCCCGGCGGCTTCGGCCGGGCCGAGCACCTCGGGCAGCAGCGCCCGGTGCCCCAGCGCCAGCTCGACCAGGTCCGGGCGGTAGGAGCTGGCGGCCGCCGACCAGTAGCCGGTGCCCGAGGCGCCGCCCCGGTCGGTGGTGCGCCGCACCGGGCGGCCCAGCAGCTGCCACACCAGCCAGTCGTGCGGGGACATCAGGACGGCCACCCGCCGGGCCGCCTCCGGCTCGGTACGGGCCAGCCAGGCGAGCTTCGCCACGGGCTGCGCCGCATGGGGGACGGAGCCGACGGCCTCGGCCCAGGCCTGCCGTCCGCCGAAGGACTCGATCAGGTCGGCGGCGGCGGCCTGGCCGCGCTTGTCGTTGCCGATCAGGGCCGGACGGACCAGGCCGCCCTGCGCGTCCAGCGGGAGCAGCCCGTGCTGCTGCGCGGAGACCCCGATGGCCTGGACCCCTTCGAGGAGCCCGCCGCCGGCGGCCTCGCCGAGCGAGAGCAGCCAGGCCTGCGGATCGGTCTCGTGCGGCACCGCCTCGCCGGTGGGCTGCGGATGAGGGGCGTACCCCTGGCGCAGCACGGCGCCCGTCTCGGTGTCACAGACGACGATGCGTGTGAACGTGGAAGAGCTGTCCAGCCCGGCGACTATCCCCATGCGGAGAATTCTGCCGCACGCGGGAGTGGTCTCGACCGCCCCGGAGCGGCCCCGTCCCTTATGTGGAACCCCGCGGCTCCTCGTACGGGCCCCCGGCGCGCGGGGCCCGTACGAGGACCTGCGACACCTGACCGGGGCGGTCAGGTGTTGCTGGTGCCCCAGTCGTCCTCGGCCGCGCCGTTCCCACCGACCCGTGCCCGCAAGCCCCGTACCCGCCCGGAGAGGGCGTCCGGCACCGCGTCGCCCACCTTGTCGCTCACCGCGGCGAAGGCCTTGCCGGCGAACTCCCGGCTGCTCTGACCTGCGCTCTCGGCGGCGTTGCGGACGGCCGGGTTCTGCGCGAACTCGCGCGCGGACTTCTTCAACTGTTCATACCGCTCGCGTCCGGCCCGGGTTCCGAGCACGTACCCGAGGGCCAGCCCGACCGCGAACGTGACCTTGTACCGCATGCCTGTCACCCTTCGTCGTGTGGTGCCCGGCCCGCTGGCGATACCGATTGGCGGAGCACCCCCCTGCTTGCGCTAATCTATGACTCGCAACGGGCGCTCGCCCCCTGGCCAAGGCCGGAGGTGGGCTGTTCGGTGCAACGCAGCAATCCCCTGTAGCTCAATTGGCAGAGCAGCCGACTGTTAATCGGCAGGTTACTGGTTCGAGTCCAGTCGGGGGAGCGCGGTCCCCTGTAGCTCAATTGGCAGAGCAGCCGACTGTTAATCGGCAGGTTACTGGTTCGAGTCCAGTCGGGGGAGCAAGAAGGAACGAGGACCCCTGGTGGGTCCTTTTTCCTTTTTCTGCCCTCCACACGCAACCGCGCAGGGCTCGATGCGGTCTCTCTGGGCAGGCGAAGCCGATCATGCGAGGCATCCGAGGCAGGAGATCGTATGAGCGGCTATGCTGCGGCAGACGGCGCGCACACATGTACGCGCCACGCCGTGAAGGGGCGGTAGCTCAGCCGGTTAGAGCAGCGGACTCATAATCCGTCGGCCGTGGGTTCGAGTCCCACCCGCCCCACCACCGCAGGTCAGAAGAAACCTTCTGCCCTGCGCACACGCTTCTCTTGCAGCCGTGGGATCTCCGGATCGGTGCAGCCGGGCAGACGGCGGAACTCTGGTCCATCTGAAGTCCTTGCGGCTGTCCGCGGCGCAGGTGTGGTGCGGTGCATCGAGGACCTGGCGGATCGCGGTCTCCGGGGAGGCTGGGCACGCGCCGTCGTACGGGCCGCCGAGGCGGGTCGTGTCGGGCTGCGCGGGCTGGAACGTGCCGGCGGCGACGTGCTGTCCGGCCTGGAGGCGTAGCGCACGGCGGATGCGGGACTGCATCTCTTCATCGCCGAGCTGGCCTGTTCCCGAAGGTTGTTGGCGGCTGAAGAGGGCATGTGCCTGCCCCGGGCACGGCGTGACCCCGGGTGGTGCTGCCGCGTCGTCGGGGTATCGGCGGCGGGGTGTGGGTCAGAGCACCGGCTGGATGTCTCCGTGGGTGACGGTTCGGCCGGTGACGCGTGTGGGCAGGTCGCCCGGCGGGATGCCGGGGTGGTGCTGCGGGCCGTCCGCCGGGGGCGGGCCGTCGTCCTGGCCGGGCGCGGTGAGGGAGATCCGGGAGATCATCCGGTAGCGGTCGCCGCGGTAGACCGAGTGCACGAACTCCACGGGCCGCCCGTCGCGGTCGCTGGTGAGCCGCTCGAAGCGCAGGGCCGGGGAGAGGACCGGTACGCCGAGCAGCCTCGCCTCCTGCTCGCTGACCACGGTCGGCTCGATGGCCTGCACCGCCTCGTGGACCTTGACCCCGTGCGCGGTGCCGAGCAGCTGGTAGAAGTCGCCGCTTTCCATGTCGGCGGGGGACAGGCCGGGGGTGAGCTCGGCGGGGACGTGCAGGTGCTCGATGGCCATCGGTTCGCCGTCCACCAGGCGCAGCCGGACGATGGAGAAGATTGCGGCGGCCGGGGAGAGGCGCAGCTTGCGGCCGATGCCGGCGCCGGCCGGCAGGGTGGTGAACTCCAGTACGCGGCTGGCCCAGCTGCCGGAGGCCTTCGGGAGGCTGAAGCCGGGCTCGGCGCCGGCCGGCGCCAGTTCCTGGGTGATCTTGGCGGGGGCCACGAACATGCCCCGGCCGTGCTCGCGGACCAGCAGCCCGGTGGCCACCAGTTCGTCGGCGGCGGCGCGCAGGGTGGGGCGGGAGACGCCGAGTTCCTCGGAGAGCGTCCGTTCGGACGGGATGGCGTCTCCGGGTGCTCCGGAGTCCACCAGCTCGCGTAGGTACGCGCGGACCCGGGTCCGTTTCACCGCTGCCCCCGGCATCCCCTCGGTCATCGCTGCGCCCTTCCACCCTGTCTGATCAGACCAGTTCCCGTATTTGACCAGTTGGATCATACCTGTCGTGGGGGCGGTATCCGTCATTTCCCCGTGACTCCCCTTGCCCTGGGCGCGGTTTCCGGCCATCCAGAGGTCTTGACCACTCTCGGAGGCTGTGTCACCTTCTCTCCATCGCTTACCAGTTGGTCAACTGGCAAAGTTGTCCAGTCCTCCCCCTTGAGGTGGCAAAACCGTGAGAAATCCCGCGCGTCCGCGCCTGCTTCCCGTCGCAGCAGCCCTCACCCTCGCGCTGACCGGCGCGGGCCTGGCCGGCTGCTCCTCCTCCGGGGACTCCCCGGGCTCCTCCGGCGGTTCGGCCGGTCCGGCCGAGCTGACGGTCTGGATCATGCGCGACAGCGTGACCGACGGCTATCTCGCGAAGTTCAAGTCCGACTTCGAGGCCACCCACGCGGGCACCACCCTGGACATCCAGATCCAGGAGTGGGACGGCATCGGCCAGAAGATCACCAGTGCGCTGGCCAGCAAGGACGCCCCGGACGTCATCGAGGTCGGCAATACGCAGGTCGCCCAGTACGCGGCCAGCGGCGGTGTGCACGACCTCAGCGACAAGGTCACCGAGCTCGAAGGCGCGGACTGGATCCCCGGCCTGGCGGAGCCCGGGAAGATCGACGGGAAGCAGTACGGCATCCCCTGGTACGCGGCGAACCGCGTGGTGATCTACCACAAGGACCTCTTCGCGCAGGCCGGCATCACGGCCCCGCCGAAGACCCGGGAGGAGTGGATCGCCGACACCGAGAAGCTCAACGCCGGCGGCAACGACGGCATCTACCTCGCGGGCCAGACCTGGTACGCGCTGGCGGGCTTCGTCTGGGACGAGGGTGGGGACCTCGCGGTCAAGGGCTCGGACGGCAAGTGGAAGGGGGCCCTGGACACCCCGCAGGCCCGGGCCGGCGTCGAGTTCTACAAGAAGCTGCAGGCGCTGGGCAAGGGGCCCAAGGACTCCGACGAGGCCAAGCCCCTGCAGGCGGAGGTCTTCGCCAAGGGCAAGAGCGCCCAGGTGATCTCCACCCCGGGCGGGGCCAACGCGATCATCAAGGCCAACCCGGCACTGAAGGACAAGCTCGGCTTCTTCCCCATCCCCGGCAAGACCGCCGACAAGCCGGGCGCGGTCTTCACCGGCGGCTCGGACCTGGTGATCCCCGAGGCGTCCAAGCACCAGGCCGCCGCGTACGAGGTGGTCAAGGCGCTGGCCGGGGCGAAGTGGCAGAGCGAGATGGCCAAGGAGATGAGCTACGTCCCCAACCGCACCTCGCTCGCCGGGGTGCTGGCCGGCAACGAGGGCGCGGTGGCGATGGCGGCGGGCGCGGTGAGCGGGCGCGGCACCCCCAACTCGCCGAACTGGGCGGCCGTCGAGGCCAACAACCCGATCAAGCAGTACATGACCCAGGTGCTCACCGGCGCGGACCCGGACGCAGCGGGCAAGACCGCCTCCGAGGCCATCACCAAGGCCCTCAACAGCGCTTCCTGACCGGCGGTTCCTGACCAGCGCTTCTTGACCAGCGCTCCTGAACAGCGCTTCCTGACCAGCCCCTCCTGAACAGCGCCTCCCGACAGGAGAGTCACCGCCGTGTCCACCGCTCCTCCGCCGGCCCGCACCCGGGTCTGGCCGTACCTGCTGGTCGCCCCCACCGTGGTGGGCGCGGCGTTCCTCCTGGTCTATCCGCTGCTGCGGAACCTGCTCATCTCGGTCCAGCACTTCCGGATGGCCGAACTGATCCACGGCCGCGCCCCGTTCGTCGGCGCCGCCAACTACACCGCGCTGCTCGGTGATCCGGAGTTCTGGGAAGTGGTCCGCCGCACCCTGGGGTGGACCCTGCTCAACACCGCGCTGATCACCGGCCTCGGCACGCTGATCGCCCTGATGCTCATCCGGCTCGGCCGCCGGATGCGGCTCGCCGTGATGAGTGCGCTGGTGCTCACCTGGGCCACCCCGGTGATCGCCGCCACCACCATCTTCCAGTGGCTGTTCCAGTCCCGCTTCGGAGTGGTCAACTGGATCCTTGACCAGTTGGGGATGCACGGCTTCCGGGAGTACGCCTGGTTCGCGCACGACCGGTCCACCTTCGCCATCCTGGTGGCCCTCGTCGTCTGGCAGTCGGTGCCGTTCGCCGCGCTCACCCTGTACGGCGGGCTGACCACCATCCCCGCCGAGCTGTACGAGTCCGCCCGGCTCGACGGCGCCGGCGCCTGGCAGACCTTCCGCCTGGTCACCTTCCCGATGCTGCGGCCGCTGTTCGCGCTGATCACCTCGCTGGAGGTGATCTGGACCTTCAAGTGCTTCGCCCAGATCTGGGTGGTCAGTCAGGGCGGTCCCAACGGCGCGACCACCACCCTGCCCGTGTACGCCTTCCAGATCGCCCAGTCCCTGCACAAGTACGACGTCGGCTCGGCCGCGTCCACGCTGACCGTGCTGATCCTGCTCGTCGCGCTGGTCGCGACCCTGCGCCGGATGTACCGCCAGGAAGGCGAGAACCCGTGAGTACCTCCGCCACTGCGGTCCGCGCCCTGCGCCGGCTTCCGCTCACCCTGGCGGCCCTGGCCGTCCTGGTCACCTCGGCCTTCCCGGTGTACTGGATGGTGATCACCGCCTTCAAGCCGACCGGCGAGATCCAGTCCGAGACCCCCGGCTTCCTGCCGCTGCACCCCACCCTGGACCACTTCGTCACCGCGGTCGGTGCCCCCGGCTTCGGCACCTACTGGCGCAACAGCCTGCTGGTGACCCTCGGGGCGGTGCTCCTGGCGCTCGTGGTCGCGCTGCTCTCCGCCTTCGCGGTCGGCCGGATGCGCTGGCGCGGCCGACGGGCCTTCCTGCTCCTCGTGTTCACCGCGCAGATGGCGCCCTGGGAGGCGCTGCTGATCCCGATGTACGTCATCGCCCGCGACACCGACATGCTCGACAGCCTGACCATGCTGACCCTGGTCTACTTCATGACCACCCTGCCGTTCACCATCGTCACCCTGCGCGGCTTCCTCGCCTCGATACCCGCCGAGCTGGAGGAGGCCGCCCTGGTCGACGGCTGCACCCGCACCTCGGCCTTCCGGCGGATCACCTTGCCGCTGCTCGCCCCGGGGCTGCTCTCCACCTCGCTCTTCGGCTTCATCACCGCCTGGAACGAGTTCGCCTTCGCCAACACCCTGATCATCAAGAACCAGGACGCCCGGACCCTGCCGGTCTGGCTGTCCTCCTTCGCCAACGTCTTCGGCACCGACTGGGGCGCCACGATGGCCGCCGCCAGCCTGTTCATGCTGCCCGTCCTGCTGGTCTTCCTGTTCTTGCAGAACAAGGTCACCACCGGGATGACCGCCGGCGCCGTCAAGGGCTGAGCCCGCCCCTTCTGGAGAGAATCCGTGATCCTGCCGACCCCCGTCGAGCTCGTTCCCGCCGCCGGACACTTCACCTTCACCGGGCGCACCACCGTGCACGCCCCCGGTGGCGCCGCTCCCGCGGCCGACCTGCTGCGCACCCTGCTCGCCCCCGCCACGGGGCTGCCGCTGCCGGCGCACCCCGAGGGAGCGCTCTCGCTGCTGCTCGACCCCGCCGAACGCGGGCTCGGCGAGGAGGGGTACCGGCTCCGCGTCACCCCCGAGGAGGTGCGGCTGCTCGCCGCCCGCCCCGCCGGACTGCTCCACGCCGTACAGACCCTGCGCCAGCTGCTCCCGCCCGAGGCGCTGGCCGACCGCCCCGCGCCCGGGGTCGGCTGGACCGTGCCCTGCGTGGACATCACGGACCGGCCCCGGCACGCCTGGCGCGGGGTCATGGTGGACGTCGCCCGGCACTTCCAGCCCCTCGAACTGCTCCTGCGTACCGTCGACCGGCTCGCCCTGCACAAGTTCAACGTCCTGCACCTGCACCTCACCGACGACCAGGGCTGGCGCATGCCCGTCGACGCCTACCCCCGGCTCACCACGATCGGCTCGGTCCGCGCCCGCAGCATGCTCGGCCGGGCCGGTTCCGGGCGCTTCGACGACCGCCCGCACGGCGGCGCGTACACCAAGGACGAACTGCGCCACCTGGTCGCGTACGCCGCCGAACGCGGCATCACGGTCATGCCCGAGATCGAGATGCCCGGCCACGTCCGGGCCGCCCTCGCCGCCTACCCGCACCTCGGCAACCGGCCCGAGCGGCGACTGGACGTGTGGACCGAGTGGGGCGTCTGCGAGAACATCCTCGGCGTCCACGACGAGGTGCTGGACTTCTGCCGCACCGTGCTCGACGAAACCATGGACCTCTTCCCCTCCCGCTACGTCCACCTCGGCGGCGACGAATGCCCCACCGTCGAGTGGGAGACCAGCCCCGCCGCGCTCGCCCGCACCGCCGAACTGGGGCTGGCGCACCCGCGGGAGCTGCGCGGCTGGTTCCTCGCCCAGGCCGGCGCCCACCTGCTGGCCAACGGCCGCCGCCCGGTCTGCTGGGCCGAGTCCGGCGAGGGCTCACTGCCGAAGGACTTCACCGTGATGCCGTGGCGGGACGCCGACCACGGCCTGACCGCCACCCGCCTCGGCCATGACGTCGTGATGTCCCCGTACCGCTCCACGTACCTCGACTACCCGCAGTCCGACCGCGCGGACGAGCCGCTCGGGCAGGACGGCGCGATCGTCGACCTGCCCGCCGCGCACGCCAACGAGCCCGCCCCCGCCCAGTGGACGGCCGCCGAGCGGGACCGGGTGCTCGGGACCCAGGCCCAGCTGTGGACCGAGTTCGTCACCACCGAGGAGCGCTTCGACTACCTGGCCTACCCGCGGCTGTGCGCGATCGCGGACCGTGCCTGGAACCCGGCCAGCGACTACTCCGGCGACTTCCTGCCCGCCCTCGCCCGGCACCGCCCGCGGCTGGCCGCCCTCGGCGTCCACCACGCCGAGCGGCCCTGAGACCGGGGGCCGACGGTCCGCGCCGTCGGCCCCCCGCACCACCCCGCAGTGCAGCCCCGGCTCGTCGGCTCCGGCCCGCGCAGCCGCCCCCCAAGGAAAGGGATCAACGTGTCAGCACGACCGCGCCCGAACTCCCGGCTCCTCGCCGCCATCGCCCTCGCCTCGGCGGCCGGCCTGGCGGGGGCCGCCCTGGTGGCCACGCCGGCTTCCGCCGCCGCCGACGCGCTCAGCGTCCAGTACCGCACCAGCGCCACCGGCGCCACCGCCGACCAGACCGAGCCCTGGCTCCAGGTCACCAACACCGGCACCACCACCGTCCCGCTCAGCCAGGTGAAGCTGCGCTACTACTTCAAGTCCGACGGCCCGTCGGTGACCTACCGCTTCGCGTGTTCCTGGGCGGTCAAGGGCTGCGGCAACATCACGGGCACCTTCGGCACCCTGGCCAACCCGACCGCCACCGCGGACCGCTACCTGGAGATCACCTTCACCGCGGGCGCCGGATCGCTCGCCCCGGGCCAGTCGACGGGCGACATGCAGCTGCGCTTCAACCGCGCCGACTGGCAGACGCTGACCCAGTCCGACGACTACTCCTTCAGCGCCGCCCAGACCTCCTACGCCGACTCGTCCCGGGTCACCCTGGAGGCCAACGGCGCCCTGATATGGGGCACGCCCCCGGCCGGCAACGACCCCACCACCCCGCCCACGACGCCCCCCACCACCCCGCCCCCCACCACCCCGCCGCCCACCACCCCGCCGAACGACCCGAACGCACCGGTCCTGTTCGACGACTTCACCTACGCGTCGAGCGGCGACCCGGCGATCCAGCAGCACGGCTGGACGGTCAAGTCCGGCCAGGGCGGGCCCGGGGTCCCCGGCGCCACCTGGTCCCCGGCCGACATCACCTTCCCGGTCACCGGCGGCAACTCCGTCATGAACCTGGGGCTCACTACCGACGGCACCGCGAGCGGCACCCGCGAGACCGAACTCCAGACCACCGCACGGAAGTTCAGGAACGGAACCTACGCGGCCCGGGTCAAGTTCGACGACACCCCGACCGGCGGCCCCGACGGCGACCACGTCAACCAGACCTTCTTCGCCTTCACCCCGCTCAACCGCCCGATGGACCCCGACTACAGCGAGCAGGACTTCGAGTACCTGCCCAACGGCGGCTGGGGCGAGCAGGGCAACATCATGTACGAGACCACCTGGGAGACCTACAACCCCGACCCGTGGAACGCGGTCAACGCCCACGGCCAGCAGCGCCAGTCCTATGACGGCTGGCACGACCTGGTGTTCACCATCGACAACACCAGCGTCACCTACTACATCGACGGCCAGCAGGTCGCCAGCCACGGCGAGCCCTACCTGCCGGAGACCGGCCAGTTCATCGACTTCAACCACTGGCTGATCGACCTGAACGGCCAGACGAGCAGCACCCCGCGCTCGTACGACCAGCAGGTCGACTACGTGTACTTCGTCAAGGACCAGGTGCTGACCCCGGCCCAGGTCACCGGCAACGTCGCGGCCCTGCGCAGCGCCGGCACCACCTTCAAGGACACCGTCCCCGGCAGCTGACCCACCCCTCGCCGCCGTCCGCCGACCGCCGATCCGGGCAGTCGGCGGGCGGCGGCATGCCGTCCGTTCCGGTACCCCCGGCCGTGCGGAGGGCGGTCGCCGCCGTGGCCCGTGCTCAGGGGAAGCGCAGGGTGAGGGCGAGTCCGCCCTCGGGACCGGGGCGAGCCGTCAGGGTGGCGTGGTGCGCCTGGGCGATGGAGGCGGCGATGGAGAGTCCCAGGCCGTGGCCGGTGGTCGCGGTGCGGTCTCCGTCGAGACGGCGGAAGGGCTCGAAGAGGCCGGGGACGCGGTCGGCGGGGATGCGGGGGCCGGTGTTGCTCACCGTCACGGTGGAGGCGTCGACGCGTACGAGGACGTGGCCGCCCGGGTGGTTGTACTGGATGGCGTTGCGGATCAGGTTGGTCAGCAGGTGGCGCAGCAGGACCGGGTCGCCGGGAACGGCCAGCGGGGTGGCGGCCTTCGTGTCGAGGCGCACGGCGGCCCCGGCTGCGAGGGGGGTGAGCTCGGCGGTCACGAGCCGGACGGTGGCCGGAACGTCCACGGGCTCGGTCTTCTCCAGTCCGCGGTCGCTGCGGGCCAGGAGCAGGAGCGCGTTGATGAGCCGTTCGGCTTCCCGGTTGGCGGTGAGCAGGTCTTCGCGGACTTCGGTGAGGCCGTCGGGCAGGGGGTCGGCGAGGCCGACCTGGAGGGTGGTGCGCTGCACCGCGAGGGGTGTCTTGAGTTCGTGGGAGGCGTTGGCGACGAAGCGGCGCTGGCTCTCGAAGGAGTTCTCCAGCCGGTCGAGCATGGTGTCGAAGGTGTCGGCGAGGCGGTGCAGCTCGTCTTCGGGGCCGGTGAGCGCGAGGCGTTGGTGGAGGTTCTGTTCGCTGATCCGGCGGGCGGCTTCGGTCATGGAGACGACGGGACGCAAGGCGCGTCCGGCGAGCCACCAGCCGAGGAATCCGGCGAGGAGCGCCATGACGAGGAGACCGACGGCGGACCAGAGCATCATCTGGCGCAGGGCGGTGTCCTGGACGGCCTGGACCGTCTGATCGACCTTGTGGATGGACGCGAAGTCGCTCGGGGGTTCGGGGATGTGGCCGGGGTCGGGCCGGGTGGGGAGTGCGGGTTCACGGGTGGTCTGCCCGCTGGGCATGTCCTCGTAGGCGATCGCGATGCCCTGGACCTTCTGGGCCGTTCCGTAGCGTGCGAGCACCACGACGAAGGCGAGCAGGAGCATGCCGCTGAGGAGGAAGAGCCCGGAGAAGGCCAGGGCCAGGCGGGTCCGGAAGGGCAGCTCGTTCAGCAGCGCCCGGGGGCTCAGTCGCACAGCCGGTACCCCTCGCCCTTGCCGGTGAGGATGAGGCAGGAGTCGCCGAGTTTGCCGCGTAGCCGGCTGATGGTGGTGCGGGCCACGTTGGTCCCCGTGTCGAGGTGCTGGTCCCAGACGCTGCGGACGATCTCGTCGTGGGTCACGGGGGCTCCGCCGGCGCGCATCAGCAGGCGCAGGACCGCGGTCTCCTTCGGGGAGAGGTCCAGCGGCGTGCCGTCCACGGACACCTCGCGGCGGGTCTCGTCCAGGGTGATGGGGCCGAAGCGCAGGACGGCGGGGGCCTGTTTGGGGGTGCGGCGGCTCAGCGCCCTGACCCGGGCGACGAGTTCGGTGAAGTCGAAGGGCTTGGCCAGGTAGTCGTCGGCGCCGAGTTCCGTGAGGCCGTAGACCTTGTCCGCGAGCCCTCCGGCCGCGGTGAGCATCAGGATCCGCGGCGGGTCGGTGAGCTCGCGCAGCCGTCTGCACACCTCGTCGCCGCTCATGACGGGCAGGTCGCGGTCGAGGATCAGTACGTCGTAGGCGGTGAGCAGGCACATCCGCTCGGCCTCCGCGCCCGTGCCCGCGATGTCCACGGCCATCGCCTGGCGGCGCAGACCCGTGGCGATGGTACGGGCCAGGACACGGTGGTCTTCGGCTACCAGGACTCTCATGACTCCAGGAAACCAAGATCACGATTACAGGCGGATAAAGACACGGAAGCGCATGTTCCGAGCTGGTCGGCGGGGCGGCCGGCCGGACCGCGAGATCAGTTCCTTATGCCGCTGTAACACGCTTATATTCCGGTGAACCACGAGCTGCTTTCGTCTGGGCATGAACTTCGTCAAGCGTGCCGGGACGAGCCTTGGCGCCCGAAAGTCCAAGACCGCCGCCCTGCTCGCGATCTTCCTCGTCATCTGCACCCTGCTCCTGGGGGGCTTCCTGCTGCAGGCCGCCGCCGCCCGCCAGGAGGCCGACGCACAGCGCACCATCGGCGTCGACGTGACGGTCCGCAAGGACGGCCTCACCCCGGCCCTGGCCGACCGGATCGGTGCCTCCGGCACGGTGCACCGCTACAACGCGCAGATCCGGGTGCGGGCCGGAGCCCAGGAGTTCACACCGCTGACCTCCAAGGCCCCGGAGCCGGGCACAGGGGCGGCCGGGGAGAAGGCGACGGGCGAGCTGGCCGTGAACGGCGTACGGGACTCGGGCATGCTGCTGCCCTTCTCGTACGGCTCGACGAAGCTCACCGCGGGCCGGGGCATCACCCCCGAGGACGCGGGCCGCGACGTCGGGGTGATCGAACAGCGCCTTGCCGACAGGAACCGGCTGAAGGTCGGCGACACCCTCCGGGTGCGCTCCGCGGACGGCAAGCAGACCACGCCCGTGACGGTCGTCGGCATCTACCAGGACCCGGCGCAGGACCCGACGGTGTGGGTCGCGCCGCACGAACTCCCCGGCAACGCCCTGTACGTACCGGTGGGCACCGCGCAGAGACTCGCCGCCGGTACCGCGCCGGTCAGCGAGGCCGTGTTCAAGATCGGCTCGCCGGACCAGGCGCAGCAGCTCCACGCCGACACCGAGCGGCTGCTGGGCAGGAGCGGCCTCGACTTCCGCGTCAACGACAAGGCGTACAAGGACCAAGTCCTGCCCATCCGGCGGGTCGGCGCCTTCGCGGGCCTGCTCGTCTGGGTGATCGCCCTGGCCGGAGCGCTGATCCTCGGCCTGATCGTGATGCTGCAGATCCGAGAGCGCCGCTCCGAACTCGGAGTGCTGCTCTCGATGGGCGAGAAGAAGTGGAAGCTCATCGGCCAGCACGCCGTGGAGGTGGCGGCCGTGGTCCTGCCCGCCGTCGCGCTCGCCGCCCTGGCCGGCGCCCTGGGCGGACAGTCCGCGGGTGACGCCTTCCTCGGTGGCCAAGCCGACAAGCCGGTGTCCGCGCCCCGGGCCCAGGACCCCGAGATCGCGCCGCCCACGGTGCGGGTCGAGGCGGCCGATGTCGGCAAGGTCGCCGGCATCGCGCTGGGCATCTCGCTGGTCTCCACCGTCATCCCCGGCATCGGGATCCTGCGGCTGCACCCCCGATCCATCCTCAGCGACACCGAATAACCGATCCGATCCCTTTTCGCCGGGCACCCATTTCGCCGGTACGGACCGAGAGAGCCGATTCCCATGAATTTCGTCAAACGCGCGGGGCTCAGCCTGTGGGCCCGCAAGGGCCGCACCCTGATCACCCTGGCCACCTTCCTCGTCATCTCCGTGATGGTGCTGGCAGGCGTTCTGATCAACGGCGCGACGGCCCGGGCCGAGAAGGACGCCAAGCGCTCCGTCGGCGCCGAGGTCAACCTCGACCTGGACATGAGCCAGATGGGCAACTCCGCCCAACTCCAGGCACCGAGCATCGAGGCCCCGACCGTCGACAAGATCGGCTCCCTGCCCCAGGTGCAGAAGTACACCTACTCCATGTGGGACCGCGTCCTGCTGACCGGCAAGAACAAGGTGGTCGACAGCGGGGCGAAGGACTCCATGGGACTGGGCCCCGGCGGCACCCTGGGCATGGGCGTCCTGGACTCCTCCCTGCTGCCCGACTTCCGCAGCGGCAAGTCCACCCTGGTCTCCGGTGCGCACATCACGGCAGCCGACAAGGACAAGAAGCAGCTCCTGATCGAGGAGCGCCTGGCCAAGCAGAACGGCCTCAAGGCCGGCGACAGGATCACCCTCACCGGCAACGACGAGAAGACCACCGGCGAGTTCACCATCGGCGGCATCTACCGCGACCCGCGCCCCACCACCGACGCCGACCCCGAGTTCGGCATCAGCCCCGCCAACATGCTCTACGGATCGGTCGGCGGCCTCGCCGCGCTCGACTCCGGCAGCAACGGGCCGCGCAAGGTCAGCAAGGCCACCTTCCTCCTGAACGACGCCGAGGAACAGGACGCGTTCAAGAGCGGGGCGAAGCAGCTCGCGGGGAAGGGGCTGACCGGCTTCAAGCTGGACGCCAACGACAAGGCCGTCCAGCAGATGACCGGCCCGCTCAAGAGCATCCGCTCCACGGCCACCGTCGCCATGTGGCTGATGGGCCTCGCCGGGGCGGCCGTACTCGCCCTCCTGGTCAACCTCGCCGTCAAGCAGCGCCGCACCGAGTACGGCGTCCTGCTCGCGATGGGCGAGAAGAAGAGCAAGCTCATCGCCCAGCAGGTCCTGGAGATCGTACTCGTGGCCGCCGTCGCCATCGGCGTGAGCTCCCTGTTCGCCCCGCAGCTGACCCAGAGCGCCGGCCAGGCACTGCTCGGCAAGGAAGCCTCCGCGGCAGCGGAGAAGCTCGGCTCCTGGAAGCCCCCGGCCCCCGGGAGCACCGGGCTCGGGGAGGGCATCGACTGGAACGACCAGCCCGTGCAGAACGCCGACCCCATCGACAAGATCACCGTCGCCCTCGACCCGGCCGACCTCGCCGCGGTCGGCGGCATCGGGCTGGGCATCGGCCTCCTGGCCACCGTCATACCGGCCGCGTCCGTCCTGCGGCTGAGCCCCCGCACCATCCTCACGAAGGGCAAGTGACCCGCCATGACCACCCCCGCCACGACCCCCGAGACCGCGGCCCCGCCGGTCCTGCGCCTGGCCGGCGTCAGCCACACCTACGCCGGCCAGCGCCGCAGGACCACCGTCCTCAAGGACGTCGACCACTCCTTCGAACGCGGCACCTTCTACACGATCCTGGGCCCCTCCGGCAGCGGCAAGACCACCCTGCTCTCCCTGGCCAGCGGCCTCGACACCCCCACCCAGGGCACGATCACCTTCAACGGGCAGGACCTGACGAAACTCGGCCTCGGCCGCTACCGCAACAAGCACGCCGCCACGATCTTCCAGCAGTACAACCTCCTCACCTACATGACCGCCCTCCAGAACGTCACCACCGCCATGGAGATCACCGGCGCGAAACCCGCCACCGGAAGCCGCAAGGCCCGCGCCCTGCACCTCCTCGAGAACATCGGCCTCGACAAGGCGATGGCCACCCGCAACGTCATGCAGCTCTCCGGCGGCCAGCAGCAGCGCGTCGCCATCGCCCGGGCGCTCGCCTGCGACGTCGACATCCTCTTCGCCGACGAACCCACCGGAAACCTCGACGAGGACACCGCCCAGGGCATCATCGACACCTTCCGCGACCTCGCCCACCAGCAGAACAAGTGCGTGGTCGTCGTCACCCACTCCCAGCACCTCGCAGCCCAGTCCGACCGCATCCTCACCCTGCGCAAGGGCAAGCTCACGGAGCAGGTGAACAAGCGCCCCTGACCGGTCGGCCATTGCCCGAACAGTCCTCGCCGCTTGTCGCAGCCGGACCGCACACCACGAACGCAGAACGCCCGACCGGAGAACCGGTCGGGCGTTCCGTGCGCTGGCGGTCTCCCGACGGATCAGTCCCGCTCGAGCCATGTGCCGATGCCCGCCGCCTCGCCGGCGCCATGGTCCAGCCCTCTTGGAGCTTCACCCGGAGCCAGCGGAAGTCGATGTCGTCATCGCTCAGGTTGGCACTGGAACAGCCTGCCGTAGTCGTGCCCGGCGTTCTTCTTCATTCCCTTGGGCCCGAGCCATGCGTGCGAGGTACACAGACACCCGGTCCGGGTCCCCTGGGGGAATCCCTTCCGGCACGCTCCTGCCGGCGCGCAGCAATCACCGTTTCCGTCAAGAACCCCGGGAGCCCCGCCGGAAAATTCTCCGGCGGGGCTCCTCAGCGTCCGCTTATTTCACCCTTGGGAGCTTCAAGCCCCATCGGAGCTGGGCTGATCTTCCACCCTTGGGTCTCGTATTGAAAGCAATGCGCTTTCAATCGCATTCCGAAGATGTGGCCGCGCGTTTCCTGAGTCGGCCTTGCCCAGCAGGACTGAAAGGAAATCGGCGTCCGGGTAGCCGTTGTGTTGCGGCTCCTTGATCGCCCACACCTGTGACCAAATCGAGATCATCATCTCGTTGCAGGCTTGAGCCTGCCGCAACGCATGCGATCCGTCTTCGGTGAAGATATCGCGCGCCGAAATGCCGAGTCGATGCCCCATGGCCAGCAGGAACGCCGCCTTGGACTCCGAGTTCAGGATCGTCAGAAATTGATTCTGAATGTTCATTGGTCCATGTCCCAGAAATCTTCGTCCGTCATTGGTCGATTGCCGCCATAGGCCTCACGAGGCAATGAATCGACGTCGTATCCTCGCGACCTGAGAACTGCGATTCTGGTGTTTCCGTTCATGATCGTTCCGTCCGGCTTGGCGATCAGTGGTTCATGTGCTCCCGGCCGCAAGGAGAAGGTGATGTCGTCCGTATCTTGTTTGTCCCAGAACTCCAGCGAACTCTTATCGAGCGAACTCTTTGGGTGCAGTGACTTCAGCGGGACATCGCACGAACCCGAATTGTGAACGAGGACCGGCGTCGAGCCCGCCAGCACATGGTACGTGTGCAGGTCGGAGACCGTCAGGTTGTAGGTGACCTGCTGGGCCGCGTACTTGCGCGAGCCGACCACGGGGACGTTCTCGCCGTCGGCGACGCGGAGGGCTTCTCCCGACTTCAGAGCGCCTGCGTCGGTCCAGGCGCGTGCAGAGTCGGACCAGAACGGATGGTGCTCCGTCGTGGTGATGACCCGGTTGCCGTCCTGCGTGGAGATGGTCAGGTCGACGAATTCCTTGTCGTCCTTCGTGAAGATCTCCGCGGTAACGGTTTCAGGAACCGTTTCTCCGGTCTCGGGATCGGTGGCGAGAACCTTGTCCCCGGCCTTCACGTCCTCGATGGCCTCGTAGGCGCCGTCTGCCATCAGGATCAGTGTTCCCGCGACGAAGCTGTTCGTGAGGATGCTGCACGTGATGGCGATCCCCGCTTCTTCCCTGCCTACCGCACCTGCCGTACCTGCCGCGCGTGCCGCCTTGGCTCCCTGAACTCCTTCCTTGAGGGCCATTCCCACTCCGGCGCTGACGACTGCGACGACCACATCGGCGACCGCCGCGCCGCAACGCTCCCCGCCCGTGACGCATTCATACAGGTTGCGAATGCCGAGGGCTTCCATCCAGTCGCCGGGGGCCGGAGTCGACAGTCCGATCTTGGCGGCTACGGTGCAGAAACCCTCATTTCCGTCATAGGCGCCCGTGCACAGACCATAGGCCCATTGATGGAGATTGTCCTCGTAGCTCTTGTTCTTGGGATATGCGACGGGATTTCGGTTGTACAGATCCTCCTGGGTCGGCAGATCCCGGTCCACGAAGTGGATCCTGAGGCTGCTGGTTCCGTTCTTCCCGCCGCCGCTGGGCTTGCTGTAGGTGGGAGTGCCGCTGAGCCCGGAGGGGCCACCGCGGTCCCGGTTCCAGACACTGCTCGGGTTGTTGACGCTACATCCG
This sequence comes from Streptomyces sp. NPDC051563, assembly GCF_044454225.1. NCBI lineage: Bacteria > Bacillati > Actinomycetota > Actinomycetes > Kitasatosporales > Streptomycetaceae > Streptomyces > Streptomyces sp. NPDC051563. The sequence continues at coordinate 7,719 of NZ_JBITDL010000023.1, read as the reverse complement.
TCGCAGTAACTGGTGCGCTTCTCCTGGTTCCAGACGCTGCCCGGGTTGTTGACGCTGCACCCGTCGCAGAAGAGGCCCGAGGGGTCCGATCCGCCGATGGGGTTGGCGCCGGCGTAGAGGTAGCCGTTCATCTGGAACGGGTCGGTGATGTCGATGACGGGGTCGACGGAGAGGAAGCGGCCGTTGGTCGCGTCGTACTCGCGGGCACCGATGTGGGTCAGGCCCGTCGCGGAGTCGTCGTTGCCGGTGCCGAGGAAGCCGCGGCTGCCGGGCCAGTCGTTCGGTACCGCGCCCCGCGGGTTGCCGTACGGGTCGGTCTTGCGCCGGGTGACCTTCTGGCCGGCGGACTGGTCGACCGAGACCGTGCCCGTGTTGTGGTGGTCGGCCAGCAGGACGGTGAGCTTGTGGCCGGTGGGCTGGCCGTAGGTGGTGCGGACGGTGGTGACTCCGGGGCCGCTGTAATAGCGGACCGCGTCGATGGCCCGGCCGGTCTTGTCGACCGTGATCTCGGCTTCGCCGAGGTAGAGGGTCCGGGAGCTTCCGGTCTCCTCGATCAGACGGTTGCCGGCCGCGTCGTAGATGTAGGTGGTGGTGGTGTCGAAGGTCCACTGCTGGGCCGGGACACCGCCCGCGGCGCAGGCGTAGATGTGGAGGTCGTTGCCGTCCGCGGGGTTGTCGTTGGGGACGGTGAGGCAGGCGTTGGCCGCCGCGTTGTAGAGGGTCTTGTCGCCGGGGCGGTAGGTGAACGCCTGCTTCGTGCTTCCGTCACAGGTCGCCAGGCGCGCGTACAGGCCGTCGGCCGTCAGGCACTTGCCCAGGGCTTGGACGGTGTTGCCGCTCAGCTTCCACTGCTGGGCCCTGGTCTCGTTGCAGGGGTAGATCTGGACGGGAGTGCCGTCGGTGACGGAACCCGACTGGACGTCGAGGCACTTGCCGGCCATGCCGATGACGGAGACCGCGCCGATTCCGGGACTGGTGGCCGCGGTCAGCTTGTTGCGCCGGTCCCAGGTCAGGGCCTGGGTGTCGCCGTCGATCTTGCGGCTCTTGGTGTTGCCCGAGGCGTCGTACTCGTAGGTCGAGAGCGAGTTGACCGTGGAGTTGGCCTTCTTGACGGTCTTCTCGGTCTTCGAAAGGGCGTGCGGCTGGGTGGTCGTGGGCGGCAGTGCGCCGTTCCCGGGGACGGTGACGCCGTAGGTGTACTTGGTCTCGTCGTCCAGCGCCGAGTCGGTGAGGTCGTGGTCGATCAGCTTGGTGCGGTTGCCGATCGGGTCGAACTGGTAGTCCTGCCAGTAGCCGTCACCGTCAGGACCGGCCGTGACGTCGCTCAGGCTCGGTCCGGTGCACGCGGCGGTCTTGCCGGTCCACGCCTTGGTCATCTGGCCCATCGGGTCGTACGCGAAGCACTGGCGCTCTTCGCGGCCGCCGGGCTGGGTGTCGGTGACCGAGGTGATGTTGCCGGCGGGGTCGTACTTGTACGAGACGTCGCTGATGCGGTTGACCGCGGTCTCGCGGTCGCTGATCTGGTTGGTGAGCTGACCCGTATTCGGGTTGTACTGGTTGGTGGTCCACACCCGGTTCGGCGCATTGCCCGAAGCCGTGCGGCGGACCTCGCCCTGAGGACCGTAGACGACGTCCGCCGTGTACCAGGACAGGCCCGAGATGGTCTTGGGCATGTCGTCGGAGTCGTAGCGGGTGATCACCTTCTCGGCGGCCAGGCCGCCGGGTGTCGCCGGCAGGGTGGTCGACCGGACCTTGCCCGTCGGGGTGTAGGCGGTGCTGTAGCTGTAGGTGCCGGCGAGCCCCTTGGTGCCGGGCACGTCCGGGATCGTGATCTTGGATCCGGTCGGCCGGTACTCGGCGTCGTATCCGGTGATCTCGCTCTTGTAGGCGGCGCCGCCCTCGTAGCGCGTGGAGGACACCGCGATGCCCTTGGCGCCGGGAAGGGAGTCGAAGGCCCACGAGGCGACCAGCGGGCCGTCGGCGGCGTTGTCGCGGAGCCCGGTCTTGCGGCCGAGCACGTCATAGTTCGTGTACTGGGTGCGGCCGCTGGAGTCCTTCACCCAGATCTGCTGGTCGAGGTTGTCGTACCCGAACTCCGACCGTCCCGCGTCCGGGTCCTGCGCGGCCGTTTGGCGGCCTCGGGCGTCGTACTCGTAGGACCACTTGTTGCCGGCCGGGTCGGTGACCGTGGTCAGCTTGTTCCGGGCGTCGTAGGCGTAGGTGGTCCTGTTCCAGGTGGTCAGGTCCGTCGAGGTGGCGTGTTCGATCGCCGAGGTACGGCCGAGTGGATCGGTCCAGGACTTGGAGGCGCGGCTGCCCTTGAGCGGGGTGCTGCCGTCCGCGGACATGGCCGACCGGGCGAGGGTGTAGTCGCCCTCGTACTGCACGGTCGACGTGTACTGCGGTACGTCCGCGAAGAGCGTGGTGGTCCGCACCTGCCGGCCGAGGCCGTCGTACGCCGCCTTCGTCGAGTTGGGGACCTGGAAGACGCTCTCCGGGACGAAGATCTTCCCGTTCGGTGCGCCCTCGGCGTAGTAGGCGTTGTTGGTCTGGCTGACGGTTCCGTTCGCGCTGTAGAGGGTGTCCGAGATCAGACGGCCTCCGCCCGCGGAGTCGGCCTGGCTCTGGCGCGGCCGCAACAGGCCGTCGTAGATGGTCACTGCCTGGGCGTAGCTGCCGTCGTCCTGCAGGGCGCCGGTCGTGACGACCGGCGGCTGCTGCTCCGAGATCTGGTAGGAGAAGGTGCGGACGGGCTTGTCCGTGCCCTGCTTGCGCGAGGCCGTCCAGACAGCGGTGATCCGCCCCAGGGCGTCGTAGGCCGAGCTGGTCTTGCGGTTGTTGGCGTCCGCGGTCTCCAGGACGCTGCCGCGCCCGGGGTCGAACTGCGCCGTGGCTGTGTGGCCCAGCGCGTTGGTGATCGTGGTGGAGAAGACGGCACCGGTCGTGGGGCTGTAGCTGGTTCCCGTGGCGGTTCCGGCGGCGTCGTATTCCTTGACGGGACGCCCGAGGGCGTCGTAGTCGGTACGCGACTGCGTGATCCAGCCGGTGCCCGCGGCGTCGAGGGTGTCGGTCTGGACTTGGAGTCCCCGGCTCGGCGTCGCACCGAAGGCGTTCGGGGCGTCGAAGGAGGCGCGCGTGTCGCTGACGACCCGGCCCGTGGCCGATGCGGTGCAGTCGCCCTCGGTGGCACGGGTGCGTTGCGCCAGACCGACCAGGTTCTTGGCGGTGTTGTGGACGTAAGTGACCGTCACGCACTGCTGGTTGGATGTGGTCCAGCCCGTGCCGTTGGGCGTGAGAACCTCGGACTGTGAGGTCAGCGGGAGCCCGTAGGTCGTGTCGAAGGCGCGCAGGGTGCGCACCTTCTGCGTGCGGCCGCCGCTGATCGCCCGTGTCGCCTCGGTGCGCGCGATGTCGCTCCGGAAGGCTTCCAGCGGTGTGGTGCCGTCCCTGGGCTGGGAGGCGGTCTTCTGCAGCCACGGCCAGTTCAGCACGCGTGACGAGACCTGGCCCCCGGCCTTCGTGTAGGTGATGCTCTCGGCCGTCTGGCCCTGGAGCTGCAGTACGTCTTCGCCGAGGTCCTCGGTGCCCGTGGAATCCTTGACGGTGATCTTCGGTCTACCGGCGTCTCCGGACATGCCGCGGAAGAACCGGGTGCGGGTCTGGGCCTGCTCCGTGGCATCCGGTTTGCCCGTATTGGCGGTCACTCCGGTGTTCACCACGACGCTGGCGTAGCCGCGCCACTGGCTGTACGTGCGCAGCTCGGGCTTGGAGAACACGTCGGTGTCCTTGGCCCAGGCGGCGTCGCCCTCGTAGGTGTAGGCCGTGGTGACGTCGGGCTGACGCGCGACGCGGTCCTTCTCCACGACCTTGTCGACGACGTACTTGTTGAACCACTCCAGCGGGGGCGTTTCCAGGTCCCGGTCCGGTGACCAGTGCATGGGGAAGCAGCGGGTCGTGTTGGTCTCCGGCGACGGGTGCGTGCCGCCGACGGGACAGGGGTCGGAGTAGTCGACGTACGTTTCGCCACCCGTCTCGTTGCGGATGGTCTCCACTCTCAGCCGGTCGAAGTCCGGGGTGGCGTCGTTGGGGCCGGTCGCGACGCGGTTGGGCATGTCCTGGACGTTCGCGAGGAAGGACACCGGCGGCAGCGAGATGCCGAGTTGGTTGCCGGCCTCGTCCTTCGCCGTGCCGTACCCGGTGCGGCTGATGGACTCCAGCCACAGGGGCGGGTGGGTGTCGGTGCGCTGCTTAGGGAACGACTGGGTCAGGTTCCAGCGGTCCACGAGCGAGAGCGTCGTGGCGCCGGAGGTGCGCTGACCGTAGGTGGCGACGCTGGTCAGCCGAAGCCGGGTCCAGAACGTGGGTGCCGCGTTGTAGCAGTCGACGCCCGCCTTGCAGTGCAGCGTTGAAGGCGTGTCCCACCACGGCTGCTTGTCGCCGTAGTTCTTGGACTCGAACTGCGCGTCACCGCACTTGGTGGTGCCTTCCTCGATGCACCGCTCGTCGACCTTGAACTCGACCTTGGCGGCGGGCGGTCCGGACAGGTTGTCACGGCGCAAGCCGTAGGTGATCTGGGTCGGGTAGCCGGCCCGCGCGTACTCGACCGACGCCTTGATGCCGGCGTTCTTCGCGTAGCGGTTGGTCTCCTTCTTCCAGTCGATGATCATCGCGTTGCCGTGGACGTCCTCGACGTAGTCAAGGTTCCAGCGCCAGGCCTGCTCACAGCCGGAAGCGGCGAAGGAGGCCTGGTAGCACGGCTCACCGGGGTGATTGCCGAAGACGGGTACCGTCAGGACCGAGTTGGTGACGGGGCGGCTGCCGGCGCCGTCGACATCGTGGCGGCCGAAGAAGTAGCGGGTGCCCCCGCGCGTGGTGACGACCCAGTACTCGCCGTCCTTCGCGCCGTTGGCGACGTTCGGGTCGGTCAGGCGCTCGACCTTCGCACCGTCGTCGTTGGCGGGGACCCACGCGCCGGTCGCGGTGTCGTGGACGAGCTCGGTGGTGGAGCCGCCGAGCGACAGCACCACGTTGTCACCCGCCCAGCACAGGTCGCCCTTCTTCTTGTCCGTCGCGTTGTCGTTGTTCGGCTTGCTCGGCACGGCCTTCAGGTCGTCCGAGCAGGAGCGGTACCGGCGCTCGACGAAGCCCGGCTCGTATCCCCAGCCGTCACCGATCCACGAGGCCTGTCCGTTGGCCACGGAGGTCCGGCCGTCAACGGCCTGCGAGGAGTACGAGAACGCGATCTGCGGTGACGGCCCGGCCGGGGGCGCGGGAACGGTCAGCGGGTAGGTCCAGGAGAATCCGCCGCCGCTGCCGCCCGCCGTCCATGAGCCGGACGGGGAGAGCGACGTCGCCTTGTACGTGCCGCCCGCGCCGGAGCCGCCGTCGGAGGCGGCCAGCACCATCGGGCCGCCGCCGTCGCCGGCCATGGTCCGCAGCCCCTGACCGGGGGTCGTGGCCGGGTCGACGGTCGCACGCACGGTGCCGGCGGCCGCGTCGTTGGTGCTCGGCACGTCCTTGGACGCGGAGCACTCCGGAAGGTCGGGCGTGGTCAGGAAGCAGGCGGGAAGCTGCTTCAGCTTCAGACGGGTGGCCCATTCGGTGCCGTAGAGGTCCTTGAACTGGTTGTAGTCCAGCTGGACATCGACCGGAGTGGACCCCTCGGCAGGCGGCGTGACCTTGATCAGGGCCCCGTCGACATTGGCGGCCTCGGTCACGGTGCGGCTCGCGACCTCCACCGACCAGGTACCGGAGGGGGCCGGCGGCGTCGGATCGGTCTCGGTCGCGGATGCCTTGCCGATGCTCACCGGGAGGGAACCGGCCTGGACGAGCTGGCCGTCGGCGTTCGGAGCCAGTGCCACGTTGGCCGCGCCACCGACGGGCGGGGTCACTTTCGAAGGCTCGTACCCGGGAGGCGGTGGCGCCGGCGTACCGGCCCAGCCCTCCAGCTTGGCGGCCTCGACCTTGTCGAGCTTGGCCTTGATGTCCTGCTGCAGTCCGGGCAGTTGTACGCCGGTGCGGTCGCCCGGTGGCGCTGCCCAGGCCTGGACGGGCAGGAGCGAAGCGGCCAGCATCACGGACAGCGTGATGCCGACATGCCCGGCAAGGTGCGCGCGTCTCTTCCGCGCCCTTCTGGTTCCGGGCAGGCGGAAGCTATTCGCCGAGAACGGCGACATGTGGACCCCCCCACGTACTGCCTCCGCGGCCATGGGCGCACGGCAGGCAGGGAATTGGCAAATATCAAGCAGATTCTGTGGGCAGATGGCAGCGAAATCCAAGCCTTTGTTTCGATGTGTGCTTTGTCACTTTTCCGCCGCCTCAGGGCGGGGCGATCTGCATAAATCGGCCCCAAGTCACACACGTTGAATTCAAAGCAAGGAGTGACGAGGTCAGAGCGATGGTCCATGCTCTGCTCGCACACGCTTTGCGTGATGGGTGAGCGGGGAGCGAGCCCTTCGGACGCAGGCCGGTGGCAGAAATCGTTCGTCAGTACCGAGGGTCGCGGAGCATGCGCCCGAGGGGGAGAGGGCAACTGTGACTATGAGCGAATCCATGGATGAAAGTCCGCCAATAGCTCCAGCAACACCGAAATCTGTCACTTCGGGACGAAGCTGGTCCCGGCGGCGGAAGGCCATGGGTGGTGTTGCCGCGCTGCTCGCGGTGGCCGTGGCGGTTCCGGTTGGTGTGCACTTCGGGGGTGGCGGCGCCGCCCCCGAGCGGGAGAAGAGGCCGGTCGCCGAGGCGGCCGGGGCGCCGGTCTCGGCTGCGGAAGCACGAAAGCTGGCCGCCGAGTCCGGCAAGGAAGTCGAAGTGACGGCGGACCGCACGCCGAACACGACCACGTGGGCGCAGCGCGACGGGGCATTCAGGAAGAGCATTTCCAGTTCCGCAATCCGAGCCAAAGTAGGTGACCAGTGGAAGCCGGTCGATACCTCGCTCGCCAAGGTCGACGGCGGATTCGCCGCGAAGGCGGTGAACGGAAAGGTCTTCTTCAGCGGCGGTTCGCCGGCCGCCGGTGACCGGGCTTCGCGCGCTGCGGTGCGTTCCGCTTTGACGGTGGACGCACCCGGAACGGCGTGGACCGAACTCGTCCGACTGAATGTGGACGGGCACGACATGTCGGTGAGCTGGCCGGGGGAATTGCCCGCTCCGGTGATCGACGGGCCGCGGGCCCTGTACGAGAACGTCCGGCCGGGGATCGACCTGCTGATGACCGCCCAGGACGGCGGCTACTCGCACCTCCTCGTGGTGAAGGACAAGAAGGCGGCCGCCGATCCGCTGCTGGCCGAACTGAACTACCGGCTGGCCTCACCCGATCTGTCGTTCGTGCTGGATGCGGAGTCCGGTGCGCTGTCGGCGCGCGACGGCCAGGGCGAGGAGGTCGCCGGTTCGCCGTCGCCCTTGATGTGGGATTCGTCCGGCAAGGTCCGCACCACGGACGACACCGCGGCGTGGAAGGCCCCGGCCGCGGCCAAGAACCACCCGACGCTGGGACTTGCGGGTCTGGCGGGCGCGGAGGGCGCGCACCTGTCGGTGGCGGGGGCGTCCTTCGCGGACGGCACGCTGACGCTGAAGGCCGACCGCGGTCTCCTGGACGCTGACGGCACCGTGTATCCGGTGTTCATCGACCCGTCGTTCAAGGGTCGCAAGTACGCGTGGTCGCTGCTTTACAAGACGGCCGGCGGGTCGAGCTTCTACAACGGCCAGAACTACAACGCC
>NZ_JBITDL010000022.1:0-138260 GCF_044454225.1 Streptomyces sp. NPDC051563 | reverse complement strand
CCCCCCCCCCCCCCCCCCCCCCCCCCCCCCCCCCCCCGCCCCCCCCCCCCCCCCCGCCCCCCCCCCCCCCCGCCCCCCCCCCGGCCGCCCCCCCCCCCCCGCGCGGGGGGGGGCCCCCCCCCCCCCCCCCCCGGGGCCCAGTTCGGCCAGCAGGTCCGTGAGGCTCTGCGGGCCGCGGGCGTTGGCGAGCACGACCTGGTGGTCCGCCGCCACGAGGATCCTGGCCAGGGTCGATCCGATCCGGCCCGTTCCGATGATGCCGATGCGCATGAGGGCTCCTCGGGTGGTCTCAGTGCGAGCGGGGGACGTCAGTCCATTCCGATCCAGACCGATTTGGTCTGGGTGTAGCTCTCCAGGGACTCGGGGCCGCACTCGCGCCCGTAGCCGGAGGCCTTGTAGCCGCCGTAGGGCACGGACGGGTCGTACTGGTTGTAGCAATTGACCCAGACCGTCCCGGCCTTGATCTGCGAGGCGACCCGGTGGGCGCGCCGCAGGTCCTTGGTGTGGACTCCGGCGGCGAGGCCGTACGCGCTGTCGTTGGCGATGCGCACGGCGTCCTCCTCGGTGTCGAAGGGGATGATCGACAGGACGGGTCCGAAGATCTCCTCCTGGGCGATCCGCATCCCGTTGTCGACGCCGGTGAAGATGGTCGGCAGGAAGTACAGGCCTTCGGACGAGGCTCCTTCGGGGGTCCAGCCGGTGCCGCCGGTGCGCAGGACGGCGCCTTCCTTCTCGCCGACCTCGATGTACGAGCTGACCTTGTCGAACTGGCCGCGGTGGGCGAGCGGCCCGAAGAGGGTGGCGGGGTCGCGCGGGTCCCCGGGCAGCAGGGCCGCGGCCCGGGTCACGAGGCGCTCGACCATCTCGTCGTGGATCGGGCGCTGGAGCAGCAGCCGGGAGCCGGCCGTGCAGATCTCGCCCTTGTTGTAGTAGATGCCGAAGAAGGCGAGCTCCTCGGCGGCGTCGAGGTCGGCGTCGGCGAAGACGATGTTGGCGGACTTGCCGCCGAGCTCCATCGTCACCTTCTTCAGGGTGCCGGCCGCCTTGCGGATGATCGACTGCCCCACGGAGGTGGATCCGGTGAAGGCGATCTTGTCGATGCCGGGGTGTCCGGTGAGGGTCTCCCCCAGTTCCACGCCCGGACCGGTGATGACGTTCAGCACCCCGTCCGGGATCTCCGCCTCCTGGAACAGCTCGGCGATCTTCAGGGCGGTGAGCGGGGTGGCGGGCGAGGGCTTGTGGACGACCGTGTTCCCGGCCGCGAGGGCCGGGGCGATCTTCGTCATCGACAGGAGCAGCGGGAAGTTGAAAGGGGTGATGGCGCAGACCACGCCCAGCGGTTCGCGCAGGGTGTACGCGAGCTGCCCGCCGGCCGGGGCCCGGGAGGAGCCGTCGACCCGGGTCACGGCGCCGGCGTAGTAGTGCATGAGCTGGGCGGCCATGGGGGCGTCGACCGTGGAGGAGAAGGCGAACGGCTTGCCCATGTCCACCGTCTCCAGCAGGGCGATCTCCTCCAGGTCGCGCTCGATGAGCTCCCCGACCCGGTTCAGCCGCAGCGCGCGCTCCTGGGCGGACAGTCTGCTCCAGGGACCTTCCTCGTACGCCGTACGGGCGGCGGCCACGGCCGCGTCCGCGTCCGCGGCGGCCGCCTGGGCCACCGGCACGATCTCCTGGCCGTCCACCGGGCTGATGTCCGGTTCGGTACGGCCGTCCCGGGCCTCGACCCAGGTGCCGCCGATGAACAGTTTCCCGGGATTGGCCAAGGGCTGGTCGCTGAGCGCGCGCTGGGGCATGGCTGTGGCTGCCTTCCGGTTTCGGGTACGAGGGGCAGGGCGCCGGGGGTGCCCGAGCGACACCCCCGGCGGCTAGCCCTGCGCGAGCTGACGTAAGAACGTCTCCGCGAGGGCCTTGGAGGAGTACGGGTTCTGGCCGGTGGTGAGCTTGCGGTCGACCACCACGTGCGAGTCCCAGATCGCGTCGGCCTTCTCGTAGCGGGCCCCGAGCCGGGTGAGTTCGGCCTCCAGGATCAGCGGGAGGCGGCCGGCCATGTTGGTGACGAGCTCCTCGCTGTGCGAGAAGGCGGTCATCCGGTAGCCGGCGAAGGGCCACTGGCCCTCGCCGTCGCGCAGGGCCAGCAGGGCGGTGTGCCCGTGGCAGACGGTGGCCAGGGGCTTGTCCTGGGCGATGGCCCAGCGCAGGATCTGCGCGAGCTCGTCGGACTTGGGCAGGTCGCCGATGGCCCCGTGGCCACCGCTGATGTAGATCCCGTCGTAGTCGGCGATGTCCTTCTCGCCCAGGCTCTCCAGGGCGATCGGGTTGCTCAGCTGCGGGGTGTTCTCTATGACGCGGGTGTACTCGGCGGCGCTGGCCGCGTCCGTGTCGGCGGAGCCCTGGGGGCGGACCCACTGGAGGAACTGGGGGTCGATGCTGGTCGCGTCGACCGTCGGCGTCTCGCCCGCGATCGTCGCCACGTCCACGGTGTGGCCCGCGTTCTTGAAGAGGGTGTAGGGAACGGCGAATTCCTCGGCCCAGAAACCCGAGGGGTGTTGTTCCCCGTCCAGCAGATGAAGCGTGGCCTTGGCCGTCATGACGACGAGAATCTTCATGACTCTTCTCCTTGGTCTGTCTGGATTCGCTGCCGATTCAACACGCCCCCCGCTAGGGGCGTAAGGGGGAGGCGCCAGGCCCGTGATACTTCGTCACGTGCGTCCAACGCCGAGATGATGGTGCGGAATTCACCGACCAGGGGGTGGTCGGGATGGGCTTCGGAGAATATGCGTTCCCCGTAGAGGGCGGCCATTTCCGGAACATAGGGAAGGATTCCGGCCAGCGGGGTCCGGTAGACCTGCTCGGCGCGCCGCCGGGCCGCCTGCCGGTCGATGCCCTCGGGCGCCATGCTCATCACCAGGGTCCGCCGGCACGCGAGGCGGCCGGTCAGGGCGATGGTCTCCTCGACGCCGAGGAGGTCGATCCGGTCGGCCCGGGCCATGATCAGCAGGACGTCGGCGCTGGCCATCGCGGTGACGGACTCGTTGTTGAGCCCGGCGTGGGTGTCGAGGAGCAGGACGTCCAGCGCGTGGTGCACGGCCAGCCGGTCGAAGCCCTCGGGGAGCAGCCCGACGTCGTAGCCGGTGGTCATGAGTTCCCGCAGGGCCGCCGTACCGGTCCGTGCCGGTACGACGTACAGGCTGCGGCCGCAGCTCGTGGCGACCTCCTGGGCGGCGGCCTCGATCTCGCACCGGCCGAGCAGGTAGTCGGCGAGCGAGGGGCCGGGGCCGAGCCGGAAGAGCAGGTCCAGGGTGGGCGACTGGATGTCCGTGTCGATCACCCCCACCCGGCGTCCCTCGGCCGCCAGGAGCAGGGCCAGGTTCGCCAGTACCGAGGACTTTCCGGTACCGCCGCGGTACGAGTGCACCACGATGGTGAGGGTCATCAGGCCACGACCTGGCGGTCGGCGCCGCCTGCGCGCGGCCCCCGCGCCGCGCCTGGCCGGTGCAGGGCCAGCATGGTGACGTCGTCGTGCTGTTCGGCTGTTCCGGTGTGTTCGCGTACGGCCGTGTCCATCCGCTCGACCACCTCCCTGCCGCTGACCGGGGGGCCGGACAGCAGCTGCAGCATCCGTTCGTCGCCGAGGAAGCCGCCGCTGGGGCAGCGCGCCTCCGGCACTCCGTCGGTGAACACGAAGAGCGTGTCGCCCGGGTTCACCTGGGCGTAGCCGAGCGTGTACACACAGTCCGGGAGCACCCCGACGGCGGGGCCGGTGACCTCCAGAGCGCGCGGCTCGCCGCCGTCCGCGTCCAGCAGCAGCGGCGGGTTGTGGCCGCCGTTGATGTAGACGAGGGAGCCGGTGAGCGGGTCGAGCACCCCGAAGAACAGGGTGGCGAAGTAGCCCTGCCGCAGGTGGTTGCGGGTCAGGTAGCCGTTGGTGGCGGTGACCGCGTTGAGCAGCGGTGTGGCGCCCACCACGGGGATGCGCCGGCTGTTGCCGGTGCGGCCGGCGGCCACCAGGTGCTGGAGGCCGCTGTTCTCGGCGGTGTGCCGCAGCAGGGAGCGGATGAGCGCCATGAAGAGCGCCGCCCCGACCCCCTTGTCGCAGACGTCGGCGACCACGAAGGCCAGGCGCCGGCCGCGGGAGAGCTCGAAGACGTCGTAGAAGTCCCCGGCGACCTGCCGGGCGGGCCGGAAGCACACGTCGATCTCCCAGCCTTCGGGGACCGGCAGCGATTCCGGCAGGAAGCCGGCCTGGATCTCCCGGCCGATCTCCAACTCCTTCTCGTAACCCATGAGTTCGGCGCGGGCGTCGGCTTCGCGCAGGGTGCGGCCGAGTCCGGCGCGCTCCGAGCAGCTGTGCAGCCGGGCCCCGACGAGGGCGGGCAGGAAGGGTGGTACGAGGTAGTCGTGCCCGATCCGGACGTGTTCCTCGAGCGCGGCGAACTCCGTCACGGTCCAGACGACCACGATGGGGGCGCCGGCCCAGCGGCGCAGCCGGCGCACGGCGGTCCGTACGGTCTCTCCGTCGGCCTGGGCCGGGGCGAGCAGTACGTCCGCTTCGGGCAGCTCCTCCAGTGGGCCGGCCAGCAGTTCGGCCAGGGTGCGCGGTACGAGTGCCGCCCCCATCTCCTCCAGCGCTCCGAGGAGTTCGAGGGGTGGTGGCGGGTACTCGTCGAGGATGATCACGGTCGTGGAGGGCATGGGTCCGTCCCCTCAGCCATCACAGTCAGCGTGCTGATGTTGCGGCCGTCCCTGCGTACGTAGTCGAACTCGTCCACGCTGGTCAGTGCGAGGTGGATGCCGAGTCCGCCGATCCGCCGCCGCTCGGGAGCGGGGTGCGGGTCGGGTGCCAGTCGCCCCCGGACGGGGTCGAAGGCCGGGGCCCGGTCCTCCAGGGAGATCCGTACCCGGCCCGGCCCGGAGCGGCCCCGGACGGTGATCCGTCCGTCGCCGCCCCGGTACCCGTGCATCACGATGTTGGTGGCCAGTTCGTCCACCGCCAGCCGGATCCGGTACGAGGCGCCCTTGCCCAGCCCCGCGCCCCCGGCCAGCCGCAGGACGAGCGCGGCGATGTCGCCCAGGGCCCCCAGGGTGGCGGGCACTTCCAGCTCGGCGGACATCTGCGCCGTCTTGACCGCCTCGTCCATTGCGGTCAGTCGGAGAGCACGATGCTGCGGTCGAGTCCCGCCGTCCGGATGGTCCGGGAGACGGGCTCGATGGCGCCGACCACCTTGATGGTGACGTGCTCCCCCACCTTCTGCTGGGCGAAGACCAGGGAGCGCAGTCCGGCGCTGGCCATGTAGCCGACGCCGGCCATGCGGATCTCGACCGTGCTGGTGCCGTGGCCGGCGGCCTTCTCGATGGTCTGGTGGAAGTCCGGCGCGGTCTTGGCGTCCAGCTCGCCCTCCAGCTCGATCACGGTGGTGTCGCCCTCGATGCTCAGGGACACGGAAAGCGGCATGTCAGGTCTCCTTCGGTACGTGGGCTGGGCTGGGCTAGAGCTCGGCGTCGGGCGTGCGGCCGACGAGGATCACGACCGAGCGCGGACCGATCAGGTACTTTCCGGCGTTCTCCAGTTCGAGTTCGGCGCCGGGGGTGCGGATGTCGTACGGGGCCTCGGCCCCGGTGTCCGCGAAGAGGTGCCAGCTGCGGCCGCCCGGGAGGGCGGGCAGTTCCAGGTCGTGCGCCTCCCAGTGGGAGTTCATGGCCACGTACACCACGTCGTCGTCACCGGTGCCGCAGCGGGCCACCGCCAGCAGCCGGCTCTCGGCCGACCAGTCGGGCTGCCAGGCCCGTTCCCCGTGCCAGCTGATGTCGGGCAGTCCGAGGCTGTCGCGGAGCTGTCCGGTGGGGTGGAGCGTGGAGCGCAGTTCGCGGTGGTGCTTGCGGAAGGCGATCATCTCCCGCGTGAACCGGAGCAGTTCGGAGTTCTCGTCGACCTGGCCCCAGTCGAACCAGGACAGTTCGTTGTCCTGGCAGTACGTGTTGTTGTTGCCCTGCTGGGTGCGCGCCACCTCGTCGCCGGACAGCAGCATCGGGATGCCCTGGCTGGTGAAGAGGATGGCCAGGGCGTTCTTCATCTGGCGCAGCCGCAGCGCGTTGACCTCGGGATCGTCGGTCGGTCCCTCGGCCCCGCAGTTCCAGCTGGCGTTGTCGTTGCCGCCGTCGTTGTTGCCCTCGCCGTTGGCCTCGTTGTGCTTGTCGTTGTAGGAGACCAGGTCGGCCAGGCTGAAACCGTCGTGCGCGGTCAGGAAGTTGACCGACGCCGAGGTCCCGCGGGTGGAGTAGAGGTCGGGCGAGCCCGCGACGCGGGTGGCGAGTTCCCCGGTGACCCCGGGGTCGCCCTTGAGGAAGCTGCGCACGGTGTCGCGGTACTTGCCGTTCCACTCCGCCCAGCGGCCGTACGCCGGGAAGTTGCCGACCTCGTAGAGGCCGCCGGCGTCCCATGCCTCGGCGATGAGCTTGGTGTGCCGCAGGACGGGATCGTAGGCGAGGAGTTCCAGCAGCGGCGGGTTGGGCAGCGGGGTGCCGTCCAGGGAGCGGCCGAGGATGGCCGCGAGGTCGAAGCGGAATCCGTCGATGTGGTAGTCGGCGACCCAGTGGCGCAGGCAGTCGAGGACGAAGTTGCGCACGACGGGGTGGTTGCAGTTCACGGTGTTGCCGGTGCCGCTGAAGTTGAAGTAGTACCCCTCGGGCGTGAGCATGTAGTACGTGGCGTTGTCGAGCCCCTTGAAGGAGATCGTCGGGCCCAGCTCGTTGCCCTCGGCGGTGTGGTTGAAGACGACGTCGAGGATGACCTCGATGCCGGCCGCGTGCAGGTCCTTGATCAGGGTGCGGAACTCGTCGCCCTGCATGCCGTAGCGTCCGGTGGCCGCGTAGCCGGCCTTGGGGGCGAAGAAGGAGACGGTGTTGTAGCCCCAGTAGTCGAAGAGCTGCTCGCCCGTCTCCGGGTTGGAGCGCATGTTGTCGCTCTCGTCGAACTCGAACACCGGCAGCAGCTCGATGCAGTTGATCCCGAGCTCCTTCAGGTACGGAATCTTCTCGCGCAGCCCCGCGAAGGTGCCGGGGGCGGTGACTCCGGAGGAGGGGTGGCGGGTGAAGCCGCGCACGTGGGTCTCGTAGACGACGAGGTCCTCGGCGGGCGTGCCCAGCGGGGTGTCGTCGCCCCAGTCGAAGTCCTGGAGGCAGACGCGGGAGCGGTACTGGTAGCCGCGGCTGCGGTCCGGCTCCACGCCCCACACGTCGCGGCCGGCGATCAGCCGGGCGTACGGGTCGGAGAGCACCTGGCGGGCGTCGAAGCGGTGGCCGGTGACGGGATCGTAGGGTCCGTCGGCCCGGTAGCCGTACTCGATGTTCTCGTGGTCGAGGCCGAAGACCGTCATCGCGAAGACGCTGCCGGTGCGGAACTCCTTGGGGAACTCCAGCTCGGCCAGCGGCTCGGCCTCGCCCCGCTTGTAGATGACCAGGGTCATGGAGGTGGCCTGGTCGGAGAAGACCGAGAAGCTGACCCCGCCGGGGACCACGTTGGCCCCGAAGGGATACGGCTTGCCGGCCCGGACGCGGTACCCGCCCACCTCGTGGGTCGGGTACGCGTCGACGCGCAGCACCTGTTCGGAGACCGGCTGGCTCATCGCGCGGCCCGCGCCTGGACGGCCGGCTTGGCGGCGGCTCGGGCGGCGGCCTTCGAGGCTGCCGCCTCCGCCTCGCCGGTGGAGAAGAAGTCGAGGAATCCGGTGGCCGACATGACGAACCGGACTTCCTCGCTCACCCCGTAGAGGGTGACGGCGACCCCGGCGTGCTGGGCCTCGCGGTAGACGACGAGCAGCGTGCGCAGCCCGGCGCTGGAGACGTAGGTGACGGCCGTCAGGTCGATGCGCAGCGGCCTGCCCTCGCGGACCAGCGGCAGCAGCGTCTGCAGCAGCGCTCCGGAGGTCTCGCTGTTGATCTCGCCGGTGGCGACGAGCACGGTTCCCGCTTTGTTGCGGCGTTCCTTCACGTTCAGGGTCATTGCTTTCCCCTCTGGGTGGGGCGCCCCCGTTGAGCGCTACTGGGCGGTCGGGCGGAGCCGGACCTTGACCTTGACCCGGCCCTGGACGTCGGGCAGCCGGACGGTGAGTCCGTCGGCGTCGAAGTCCGTGTACGGCTTCTCGTCGATCTCGACGGACGCGATCCGCACCGAGCCGGCGGGGAGCAGGTCGGGCGAGACGCGCAGCACGCGGTCCGGCAGGTTCGTCGGGTCGGGCTGGAAGTGGAAGTCCATCTCCCGGCCGTTGATGAGCAGGTTGTTGTAGACGGCGGACAGGTAGCAGAGCTCCGCCGAGTGGTACATGGACATCGAGTGGCTGCCCTTGAGCCGCTCGGTCCCGAGCAGGTACGGGGTCCCGCTCGCGAGCACGTTGAAGTAGACGGCTCCCTCGTCGTGGTCGAGGAAGAAGGTGTTGTAGAAGGACTGCGCCTGCCGGGCCTCGCGCAGGAATCCGTCACCACCGACGGTGCCGTTCAGGATGAGGTAGGCGAGGATCGCCTGCTCCTGCTGCCACCAGGCCTTGCGGTCGTGCCAGGCGAAACGATACGTCTCCTCGTCGCCCGACTTGATCCGCTCGACCACGTCGTACCAGCCGCCGCGCTGCACGTCGCTGCCGACGGCCGGCATGATCTCGCCGATCTTGCGGGCGAGCTCCTCGTAGGCGGGCTTGGCCTTCAGCGAGTTCATCCGCATCAGGTTCCAGGCGATCTTGAGGTTGTGGCCGACGACCGCGCGGTTCTGCTGCCAGCTGTGCGCGGTGTCGTGGGACCAGTCGCGGAAGAAGCGCTCCTGCACGAAGGGGCTGTTCTTGTAGTCCGGGAACTTGTCCGCGATCGTGTCGAAGGTGTACTCCAGGAAGTCCGCGTAGCGCTGCTCCCCGGTCGCCAGGTACAGGTTGATCAGGTACGCGGGCGCGTGGTCGCCGACCGAGTTCCAGTTCTTGCGCTCCGCGTTCTCCCCGAGGGACTCGTGGTCGGCGCTGAAGAGGATCGGGTCGATGTGCGAGTAGTAGCCGCCCTGCTCCGGGTCCTTGAAGAACTTGTCGAACAGCCGGATGGTGGCGTCCGCGTCGTTCTTGATCCGGATGTCGCCGGTGACCCGGTAGGTCTGGATGGGGCCGGCCAGCGCGTAGATCTGCTCGTACATCGGGATCGCGTCGTAGTCGTCGGAGAACTCCGAGGTGAACAGCTTGCGTTCGCTGTCCCCGTCGACGCTGATGCCGTGGTACCAGAAGACCACGTCCTCCTCGCTGTCCACGACGCGCATGTGCTTGCGCAGGTACTCGGTGCCGCGCTCTGCGACCTCCAGGTACTCGTCCTTGCCGGTCAGCAGGTAGGCCGAGGCCATGCCGTAGACCAGCCGGGAGATCGTGTCGGTCTCCTGGACATGACTGGCGGTCTTGTCACCGCCGAGGCGGACCTCGGTGCGGTACTCGGTGAAGTCCACCGGCCCGTCGCCGAACTGCGCCCGCTTGTAGAAGTCGGCCAGCGATTCGATCTGCTTGATCCACCAGCTGGGCTCCTCGAAGCGGTAGTCCTCGGCCCCGCGGCCCAGGAACACCAGGCGCTTGGCCTCGAAGCGGCCGCCCTGCTCGGGGTAGTGCACCCCGTAGACGTAGAGGAACCGTCCCGGCGAGAGCATCTCGTCGATGTGCCCGGAGGCGTCGATGTACGGCTCGTCCAGGTTGCGGACCAGCTCGGCGCTGGGGTCCCCGGCCAGGGAGACGTCGAACTCCCGGCCGTCCGAGGTCTTCAGCTTCAGCAGCCGGGACCCGGAGTCGAAGCGGCCGACGTAGCCGGCGATCGTGTCGGAGAAGGAGAAGCTCACGGCGTCCGCCATGTCATACACCGTCCTTGTCTTCGTGGTCGTGGCCGTGCTCGTCGTGCTCGTCCTCGAATCCCTGGCTGACCTCGACGATCACCCCGTCGGGATCGCGGACCCACACGGTCCGCCACCCGCAGATGAAGTCGTCGAAGTCCAGCGGCCCCAGGGTCACTTCGGCCGCTTCGCCGAGCGTGGCCAGGAAGGCGTCCACGCTGTCGGTCTGGAAGGCCAGGTGGCGCATCCGGCCCGCCGCCGCCGGCCCGTCGTGCTGGGCCGGAGCAGCCTGATCGGTGCCCGCCGCGAAGAGCTCCAGGTACACGTCCCCCTGGCGGAGGAAGATGATCCGGGCCTCCCCGAGGTCGACCACCCGGGCCCGGGTGAAGCCGAAGTACCGGGTGTAGAACTCCTCGGTGGTCTTCTGGTCGGCGCAGTTCAGGCCCACGTGCGACCAGACCATGGGGGCCATCAGGCCGGGCCCGGTGCGCCCGCTGCACCCGCTGCGCCGCGAGCGCCCCGGGCGCCGCGGTCGGCGGCGATCAGCTCGATGATCCGGCGGGCGAACAGGTGGTGGTGGGCCCCGGTGCGGCCGGTGACCAGGTCGCCGTCGACCACCACGTCCTCGTCCACGTACTCGCCGCCCATGTTCCGGACGTCGCCGATGAGGTTGTTGTGGCAGACGACCTTGCGGCCGCGCACCTTGTCCGGGATCGAGGCGGCCAGCCACATGCCGTGGCAGATGATCCCCTTGAGGACGGTCGGCTCCTCGAAGGCCCGGCGCAGCAGCTCCGTCGCCGGGGCCAGTACGTCCACGTCCTCGGTGTAGCGCAGCCGGTCGGCCACCATGCCGGAGGGCACGATGATCGCCGAGTAGCCCCGCAGGTCCTCGTCGCTCAGCCCCTCCAGGGACTGGGTCGCGGTGAACGGCGCCCGGTACTCGTGCCCGGAGAAGGTGATGGAGTCGTTGCCCCACAGCCGGGTCAGGAAGTCGACCTCGGCGCCCTCCTCCGCGAACCGGTGGCCGTAGTAGAAGATCTCGGGCTCGTAGAAGTCGCTCTCGACCAGGACCGCGATCCGGGTTCCGGTCAGCGCGCCTTCGCGCAGGACCACGTCAGGCACGGGACACCCCCTTCAGGAAGTCCGCCGCGCGCTCGGCGATCATCGCGATGGCGGTGTGGCAGTTGCCCGACGGGACGGCGGGCATCACGCTCGCGTCGACGACGCGCAGGTTCCGTACGCCGTGCACCCGCAGTTCGGGGTCGACGACGGAGAGGTCGTCGATGCCCATCCGGCAGGAGCCGGCCTGGTGGTGGTAGCTCTCCGACTTCTGCTTCACGAAGGTGCGCAGGTCCTCGTCGGAGACGTAGCCCGGTCCGGGCTGGAGCTCCTGCTTGTACCAGGGCGAGAAGGCGGAGGTGGCGAAGAGCTCCCGGGCCGTCTTGACGCCCTGGACCATCCGCTCCAGGTCCCAGCGGTCACCGAGGTAGTTCGGGTGGATCAGCGGGTGGGCCAGCGGATCGGCGCTCGCCAGCTTGATCCAGCCCCGCGAGACGGGGCGCACGACACCGGGCAGGATGGAGACGGTGTTGGGGTGGTCCTGGCCGACGATCACGTCGAACGGCACGTGGACGAAGGCGATCTGCAGGTCCGGCGCGGGCAGTCCGGGCCGGGAGGAGAGGAAGAGCGCGCTCTCCGACAAGTTCTGTGCGGGCGGCGGCAGTTCCTGGGTGACCTCGGCCATCAGCCCGGTCAGCACGTGGTTGTGGAAGTTCTCGCCGACCCCCGGCAGCTGGGCCACGGTGGCGATGCCGTGCTCGCGCAGCTGCTCGGGGTGCCCGATCCCGGAGAGCAGCAGCAGCTTGGGCGATTCGATCGCCCCGGCGGCCACGATCACCTCCCGGCGGGCCCGTACGGTGTGCGGCCCCGGTTCGGGAACGGCGCTGTGCCCGTCCCGGACGGTGCGCCCCGCGATCTCGGCCGGGGCCTGGAGCTGGACGTACTCCACTCCCGTGCAGGTGTCCCCGTCGAAGAGCAGCCGGGTGCTCTGCGCACTGGTGCGCAGGGTCAGGTTGGAGCGGTCGAGGGCGGGCTCCAGATAGGCGGCGAGGACGCCCTGGCGGCGGCCGTCGGCCACGTCGATGTGGTGCCAGCCGGTGCCGAAGAGGCCGCGCCGCGGCCCGTCGGTGTTGAAGTCGGCGATCTCCTCGTGGCCGAGCTCGACGGCGGCGTCGATGAAGGCCCGGGAGACCGGGTTGGGGCCGTGCCGGCCGGCGTGGGTGATCCGCTGCGGCCCGCGGGTGCCGGTGGTCGGCGCGGTGGCGTCCTCCTGGCCCTCCAGCAGCGAGAAGTAGGGCAGTACGTCCTCGTGCGCCCAGCCGGCCGCGCCCTGGTAGGCCCAGTTGTCGAAGTCCGAGGCGTGGCCCCGGATGTGCATCATGATGTAGAGGTTGCTGCTGCCGCCGGGGGCCTTGCCGCGCGGTTCGTAGGTGCGGCGGCCGTCCAGGCCGGGCTGCGGGACGCTGGTGTAACCCCAGTCGACGGGCCCGCCGAGCAGCTTGTACCAGGAGGACGGATCGTCCACCTCGGGAGGGATGCGGCCCGCTCCCGCCTCCAGGACCAGGACGGTGACGTCCGGGTCCTCGGAGAGGCGGTTGGCGAGGACGCTGCCGGCGGTGCCGGATCCCACGACGATGTAGTCGTACTCATCCACGGCCATCGCGCGCCCCCTCAGCCCTGGCCGAGCACCTGGAAGGGAACCGTGTCGTGGTAGTTCGCCATGTAGGCGATCTTTCCGTCCACGATCCGGAAGAAGTTCATGACCTCGGCCTCGATCTCCTCCCCGGAGGGGGTGACCGCGGTCAGGTGGGAGACGGCCGCGGCCTTCTCCCCGTCGACGAGGAAGTGCACGGGCTCGTTGCGGAAGACCCGGTACATGGTCCCCATGCCCTTCATCATGGACCGCAGCGTCTCCAGGCCCTCGATGTGGCCGGCGAGCTGCTCGTCCATGACCTGGTCCTCGGCGAACAGGTCGCACCAGCCGTCCCAGTCACCGGCGTTGGCGTACTCGTAGTACTTCTGCAAGATCTGCCGCGCGTCCATGGCGCTCAACCCCCTACTGGTCCCTGCGGGTTCCGTCGGGCGCGAAGGGCGCCCAGAACTGGCTGAAGGCGGTGGCGTTGTCGCCGAACAGGCCGTCGTGGCCCTCGACGATCCGGCCGTCGCGCCAGCGCATGAAGTGGAAGACCGGGTAGTCCATCCGCTCGTACGGAGAGCCGCCCGCCCCGTCGGCGCCGCCGCGCACGGCGACGTTGCGGCAGACGTCCGCGCTGCAGTCCTCGCCGACGAGGACCGCTTCGATGTCCATGCGGAAGGTGCCGCCCGTGAGCTTGTGGGTCTGGCCCATCAGCTCCAGGAAGGCGTCCAGGCTCTCGTACCAGCCGGCGAGCGGGTGGTTGCCGGGAACCTGCCAGCGCAGGTCCTCCGCGTAGTACTCCAGGATCCTGGCCCGGTCTCCGGAGCCGAGGGCGCGGTACGCCGCTTCGACCCGTTCCCGTGTCACTTCGGTCATCGTCGCTTCTCCTTCGGCGCTCAGAGGGAGGCTGAACCGGGCATGGGCGCCAGTTCGTTGACGGTGTACTGCCGGATCAGCGGCCCGTCGGGGCCGGCGACCACGGTCCAGGTCTGGTCGGCGTCGAAGCCCAGCCACGCGCTGCGGGCGGCCGGCGGGTCCCAGATCTTGGCCTGCCAGTTGACGAGGACCCGGACGATCGCCCGGTCCCCCTCGATGACGGGCTCCACCTTCGTGACCGTGTGCACCTCGTCGAAGAAGCGGTTCGTGACCGCCTCGTACCAGCGGCCGAAGCCCTGGTGGCCGATGAAGGTGTCCTCCGGGACCTTGAACTCCAGGTCCTCGGTGATCAGGGCCAGCACCTGGTCCGGCTGGACGTGCTGGTCCAGGGCCACGTACCACTTCTCGGCGAAGGCGCGGATCGCGTCCTCGGTCAGCCGCTCGGCGGGCATGCGGTCTCCTCCTGTCTGGCGTGGGTGTCGGGTCCGGGGTCCCGGGTCCGGTGTGCCGGGTCCGGTGTGCCGTGTGCCGCGTCCGGGACGGACGTCAGATCTGTACGTCCACCAGGAACGGCCCGGGGTGGGCGAGCATCCGGCCCACGGCGGCGATCGCCTCGTCGGGCTTCTCCACCCGCATCCCGCCCGCCCCGAGCGAGCGGGCCAGGGCGGCGAAGTCGATCTCGGGGTGCGAGAGGTCGAAGGAGCCCGGGAAGCCGTGCTGCGGAATCTCCCGCTCCCGCCAGTACTGGGCGATGTTGTCGTCCAGCAGCCGGTACTTGCGGTTGTTGCAGACCACGAACTTGGCCTCGATGCCGTGCCGGGCCGCGGTCCACAGCGCCTGGTAGGTGTACATCGAGCCGCCGTCGCCGGCGAAGCCCACGACGAGCCGCTCCGGCCGGGCCAGCTTGACGCCGACCGCACCCGGGAAGCCCACGCCCAGCGATCCGCCCCGGGTGAGGTGGTAGTCGCCCGGGCGCTCCGGCGGCAGGTAGCGGGTGACCAGCGGGGAGGTGGTCAGCGCCTCGTCGAAGACGATCAGGTCCCCGCCCGTGCGCTCGGCCAGGGTGCGCAGGAAGACGGCCATCGGCGAACCGTCCGCCTCCCTCGCCTCCCGCTCCGCCTGGTCCGCCCGCACCCGCTCCCGGGTCCGCGCGTCCAGCCGTCCGGCCGCCGCCGCCCGCTGCCGGGGGGTGAGCACGTGTTCCAGTACGCCGGCCAGCGCGCGCAGCGCCTGCCGGGGATCGGCGGCGATCCCGAGGTCCACCGGATGGTTCTTGGCGATCTCGTAGGCGTTCAGGTCGATGTGCACGACCCGCGCGCCGGCCCGGAAGGGGCTCTCCAGCTCCGGGAAGACCTCGGGGAAGACGTAGGTGCCGACGATCAGCACCCCGTCCGCGTTGCCGATCAGCTCCTTGCTGTGCGGGCCGAACATGTGGCCGGTCTGTCCGCGGCGCAGCGGGTGCGAGGCCGCGATGTTCACCTCGGAGGAGTCGACCTCGTACACGTCGGCGCCGAGCAGCTCGGCGACGGCGACGAGTTCGCGCTGCGCCCCGGAGAGGGCGACCCCGTCCCCGACGAGGACGACCGGCCGCTCGGCGGAGGCCAGCAGCGCCGCCGCCCGCCCCACCGAGGCGGCCGAGGGGGCCACGTCCGTGAGGGGCACCGTGGCGGGCAGGACGAGCTCGGAGTTGAGCTCGTCCAGCACGTCCATCGGCAGCGCCACGAACACCGGGCCACGCGGCGGGGTCAGGGCGATCTTCACCGCCCGGCGGATGGTGCGCAGGACGGAGTGCCGGTCGGTGACCCGGGTCGCGTACTTGGTCACCGGCTTCGCCATGGCCACCAGGTCGGACGCCATCTGCGCGTCCATGGCGTCGTAGCGGACCCCGGCGTCGCCGGCGACCACGACGAGCGGGGTGTGGCCGCGCAGCGACTGGTAGAGCATGCCGATGCCGTTGCCCAGACCCACCCCGGAGTGGAGCTGGAGCAGCGCCGCCCCGCCGGTGGCCCGGGCGTAGCCGTCGGCGATCCCGGCGGCCACCGTCTCCTGGAGGGCGAGGACGTAGTGGAAGTCCTCCGCCGCGTCGACCGCGTCGAGGAATCCCTGTTCCACCGTCCCCGGATTTCCGAACATGACGTTCAGCCCGTCGGCCTTGAACTGGTCGATCAGCCTTTCCCGTCCGGGAGTGGCTCCAGAACTCATCGAACTCCCCCTCCTTTGCGTACCGTCGTTCCGGATCACCGGAGTTACCGGAATTACCAGCCGTACCGGGTGAGACCGTTCTCCAGGACTTCCACGATCTTCTGCCCCGTGAGATACGAATCGGGGGTCGAACGACCGGTCACGAAGGGGAAGTCGACGATCACCGAAAGGGGATGGCCGAAATTCCCGTGGTACGCGCCGCGCGGCCCGGTCGCATCGCGCAGGATGTACTCCAGCGGATACGGCGGCGGCCCCATGTTGAAATCGGTACCGAGGAATCCGGTGCCGTCCTTGTAGTCGTACTCCTTGCAGTGACCGGTCACGTGCTTGCCCCAGATGATGCTGCGGCGGTCGCCCCAGTCCCGGGCGAAGGCCAGGCAGGCGACCCCGTAGCACTCGGCCGCGACGACCTTGCCCGCGTTCTTGAAGGCGAGGATCAGGGCGTGCACGCGCTCGTTGTTGGCGAGGTCCACGATCGGACCGCTGCCGCCCACGATGAGCACCGCGTCGAAACCGGCGATGTCGGCCTGGAGCTTGTCCAGATCGCGGTGGTACTGCTCCAGCTTGGGCAGATAGGCCGAGTCGCTCGTGTACGGGCGCTCGGGGGCCCACGCTTCGATGTCGAGGGGGGAGTCGAGCCTGCTCGACTGCTCGAACTCCCGGCCCAGCCG
This sequence comes from Streptomyces sp. NPDC051563, assembly GCF_044454225.1. Classification (NCBI taxonomy): domain Bacteria; kingdom Bacillati; phylum Actinomycetota; class Actinomycetes; order Kitasatosporales; family Streptomycetaceae; genus Streptomyces; species Streptomyces sp. NPDC051563. The sequence continues at coordinate 121,981 of NZ_JBITDL010000022.1, read as the reverse complement.
GGCGTTCTCCTCGGTGGTGACCGAGCGTCCCAGCGGAGGATCGATGTAGTTCGCGTCGAGGCTCGGCGGGAGAGCGTGGGCACGCTTCCCGGTCGGCGTGGCGAATACGACTTCATAGCCCTGCTCGTCGAACTGGGATACGGGGCCGATCAGTTCTTCGGCCCAGTAACCGTGTTCGGAGACAATGACCAGAATCTTTCTGCTCACGGATTCCTCCAGGCGCCGCCTGTTGTCGTTGGCGTCCCCCACACTGGCCGCGCCCGGGGTTCCCGTCAAAGCGCTGGCATGCGACTTCGTGAGGTAGTCGCCCAGGTCATGGGGGCACCTCAGGAAGTCGTCCGGCGATGTCATGAAGTAGCTTCCGGACTACCTGACTTCGGCCGAATCCCTGAACCGCCGCCGGGGCCCCGCCTTATGGTCTGGACGCGCCGTGAATCACGGGTGCGCCGCATCTCACGGGCGCGAAACGCGCGAGAACGCGAGAGAGGGACGGGGACGATGACGATGGACCTGTTGTGCACCCACATCGAATCGATACGTCCGGTGAAACCCGGAACCGAGGGCTGCGAGGAGTGCCTCGTCTCCGGTGACACCTGGGTGCACCTGCGGATGTGCCTGAGCTGCGGGCACGTCGGCTGCTGCGATTCCTCGAAGAACCGGCACGCCACCAGGCACTACGGGGCCACCGCGCACCCCATCGCGGCCTCCCACGAGCCCGGCGAGGACTGGGCCTGGTGCTACGCCGACAAGCTGATGCTGGACCCGGCGTGAACGCGGCACCGGAGAGCGCCGCCGCGGGCACGACGCCCCCGCGGACCGCGCCCACGAGCCACGCGCCGACGAGCACGGCCACCGCGACCGCCGAAGCCGCGGCCCGCGCGGAGAACCGCAAGCCCGTCATCCTGGCCGTGGACGACGACCCGCAGGTGCTGCGCGCCGTCCGCCGCGACCTGCGCAGCGCGTACGGGGACCGCTACCGGGTGCTCGGCGCCTCCTCGGCCGCAGACGCGCTGAAGATCCTGGACTCCCTCGACGAGCGCGGCCACGACCCCGCGCTCTTCCTCGTCGACCAGCGGATGCCGGACGTCACCGGGGTGGAGTTCCTGCTGGAGGCCGTCAGCCGCTTCCCCGACGCCCGCCGCGTGCTCCTCACCGCGTACGCCGAGACGGACGCGGCGATCACCGCCATCAACCGGGTCCGCCTGGACTACTACCTGCTCAAGCCCTGGGACCCGCCGCACGAGCGGCTCTTCCCGGTCCTGGACGACCTGCTCTCCGACTGGCTCGCCACCTACCGCCCGGCGTACGACGGGATCATCGTCGCGGGTCACCTGGTCTCCCCCGGCACCCACGCCGTCCGGGACTTCTTCACCCGCAACGGCCAGCCCTTCCGCTTCCTCAACGTCGAGCGGGACCCCGAGGCCCTGACCGTGATCGCCGCCGCCCAGCCCGACGCCGCGCTGCCCCTGGTCCGCTTCCCGGACGGCTCGGTGCTCTCCGCGCCGACGGACACGCAGCTCGCCCAGCGCCTGGGGCTGGCCACCACCGCCTCGCGCCCGCACTACGAGTGCGTCATCGTCGGCGCCGGCCCGGCGGGCCTCGCGGCCGGGGTCTACTCGGCCTCCGAGGGCCTGTCCACGCTCATGCTGGACTCCCGCGCGCCGGGCGGCCAGGCCGGCACCTCCAGCCTGATCGAGAACTACCTCGGCTTCCCCTCGGGGCTTTCCGGCGGCGACCTGACCCGCCGCGCCACGATCCAGGCCTCCCGCTTCGGCGCCGAGATCCTGCACCCGGTGGAGGTGACCTCGCTGACCCGCGACGATCCGGCGAAGATCCTGACCCTGGCCGACGGTACGGAGATCAGCGCCGAGACGGTGCTCCTGGCGACCGGGGTCTCGTACAACCGCCTGGACGCCCCGGGGGCCGACCGCTTCGAGGGCGCCGGGCTCTACTACGGCGCCGCGACCACGGAGAGCTCTGCGTGCATCTCGCAGCACGTGTTCATCGTGGGCGGGGCCAACTCGGCCGGCCAGGCCGCCGTGCACTTCGCCAAGTACGCCGCCCGGGTCACGATCCTGGTCCGCGCGGCCTCGCTCGACGACAGCATGTCCCGCTACCTGATCGACGAGATCGAGCGCACCCCCAACGTCGAGGTGCGGGTCCGCACGACGGTCGTCCGCCTGCACGGCGAGGACCACCTCGAACGCCTGACCCTGCACGACTCCGAGACCGGCGAGGACAAGGAGGTCGCGGCCCGCTTCATGTTCACCTTCATCGGCGCCCGCCCGCACACGGACTGGCTGGCCGGGGTGGTGGAGCGGGACCAGTACGGCTTCGTGCTCACCGGCTCGGACCTGATCTCCAACGGCGGCGAACTCCCGGCGGAATGGAGCCTGGAGCGCGCCCCGTACCCGCTGGAGACCAGCGTTCCCGGGGTCTTCGCGGCGGGGGACGTACGGGCCCACTCGGTCAAACGCGTCGCCTCGGGCGTGGGCGAGGGAGCCATGGCGGTCTCCCTGATCCACCGCTACCGCTCGATGGGCTGAGAGCGAACACCGGGCCGGCGCACTTGCGATCAAGCGCCGCCCGGACGCACCGTTGATTACATGATTACATCCGAGCAGAACGAGCAGCTCCGCTCCTGGTTCGCCGAGCGGCTGCCGGTGGACGTCTACGCGTCGCTCCTCTCGGTCACGGTCGACCGGGAGGAGATCACCGTCGTCGGCGAGCTCCCCGCGACCGAATCGGTCGAGGCCTTCCGCGAGCGCACCCGCGAGCAGCGCGTGGAGGTCGCCCGCGAGGCCGAGGAGCTCTACCGCCGCAAGGTGTCCTGGGCCGCCCAGTCGGGCGAGGAGCGGACCCTCTTCACCCACCTCGCGGTCCCCGTCATGACCCGCCTGCGCCAGCCGGAGCGCCAGGTCCTCGACACCCTGGTCGCGGGCGGCGTCGCCCGCAGCCGCGCCGACGCCCTGGCCTGGTGCGTCCGCCTGGTGGGACGCAACACCGACACCTGGCTGACGGACCTGCGCGAGTCCCTGGACCGGGTCCAGCAGGTGCGCGCCGAGGGTCCGGACCTCGCCGACTCCCAGAAGTCCGGGTCATAACGGCGAAAGATCCCCCGGCGCCCGCAAGATCGCGCAAGCCTGGCACGGACCACCGGCGATCAACGCCCGACCCCAGGGAGAGGCCGCACATGACCACCACCGTCGAATACATCCGCTACCGGATCGCATTGGACGACCAGCCGGCTTTCGAAGACGCGTACGTCAGGGCCGCCGAGGCCCTCGCCGCCTCGCCGGAGTGCATCGACTACGAACTCGCCCGCTGCGAGGAAGAGCCCGAGCGCTACATCCTGCGCATCCGCTGGACCTCGATCGACGCCCACCTGAACGGATTCCGCAAGGGCGAGCACTTCCCCGCGTTCTTCAGCGCGATCCGCCCGTACGTCACGGCCATCGAGGAAATGCAGCACTACCTCGTCACCAAGGTGGCCGGCCCCGGAAAGGGTTCCACCCCGTCATGAGCACCACATCCGGCACCACGCCCAGCATCTACGAGTGGATGGGCGGCGAAGAGTCGCTGAACCGCCTCACGGACGTCTTCTACGCGCACGCCCTGCAGGACGAGATCCTGGCCCCGGTCTTCGCGGGCATGGATTCCGAGCACCCCCAGCACGTGGCGGTCTGGCTCGCGGAGGTCTTCGGCGGCCCGAAGCAGTACACCGCGTCCCACGGCGGCCACCAGCACATGGCCACCAAGCACCTGGGCCGCGGCATCACCGAACAGCAGCGCCGCCGCTGGGTGGACCTGCTGGCGGACACGGCCGACGAGGTGGGCCTGCCCACGGACCCGGAGTTCCGCGCGGTCTTCGCGTACTACATCGAGTGGGGCACCCGCATGGCCCTGATCTACTCGGGCCCCAACCCGCCCCCGGTCGACGCGGCCGACATCCCGGTCTGGTCCTGGGGCCAGACCCCGCCCTGGATCCCGAAGTCCTGATCCGGCAACCCGGCGGAGCCCCCGGGCTCCGCCGGGGCACATTCGGCCCGGCCTGGCGCATGCGGCCCGGCCCGGGCACATTCAGCCCGGCCTGGCGCATGCAGCCCGGCGCGGGCGCATACGACCCGGCCGGGGCACATTCAGCCCCGCCGGCGTTTGAGGCGCGGGGTCCGGGGCGGAGCCCCGGCAGCCGGCCCCGGGCCGGATTCGGCGAGCAGCACCGTCAGCACCGGCCCGTCACCCTCGTCCCCGGACCCGTCCCCGGACCCGGACCCGGCCCGCCAGAAATCGACGGCCTCCTCCAGGATCTCGCTCAACGTCTCCCAGTCCGCGGGCCGAGCCTCCGCGTACGCCCGCCACGAGGTCACCACGAGCAGCCGCCCCGGCGCAGCCGGCAACCACGACAGATCCCTCAGCGCATCGGCCAGCGCGTCCCAGTTCCCCCCGAAGTACTCGGGAACCTCCAGCGCGGCCCCACAGCGCCGCATCAGCTCCGCCTTGCTCCGTACGCCGTCCAGATCCAGCCGTACGGTCGCCCATCCGGCGGCCTCGGCCGCGTCGAGCGCGGGGGCCAGGGGCCGCGGGTCCAAGGTCATCGGAGAACCGCCTTGAAGGTGTCGTAGTGGTCGTCCGTGTAGAAGAACTCCCCGCCCCCGCCGGCCACGATCCGCCGGGCCCCACGGTCCCGCTCACCGGGCGTCTTCACGGTGAACTCGTGGTAATAGCCACGCTTCTTCTGCGGCAGGACCTTTTCGAAATTGCCGAACACGGTCCCGTCCTGCCGGTACTGGTACGGCCCGCCCTTGTCGATCAGCGCCAGCACGTCCCGGGCCTGCTGCGGCAATGCCGAGGCCCGTACCGTCGCCATGCCCTTCGCCCATCCGGGCGTCGGCACGGCGGAACTCGCCGCCCCGCTCGGGGCAACGTCAACGCCGGAGCCGGCACTCGCGCTCGTACTGGTGGCGGCGGCAGGCGCGGGTTTCTTCCCGCTGCAACCCACCGCACCGACCAGCGCCGCGCAGAGGAAAACGGCCCCCAACACACGCAGCAACGATCGGGGCACGTTCCGAAAGATCATGCACCGATCGTGCCAAATATCCGATTCTCCCGCGAGTCGCGCGGTGTCTTCAGAGGGCGGACATCTTGGTGTACGGACTCAGGATGCGCTTACGGACCTCAGGCCCGAATTCGACGAGGACAGCGATCCCCTCCTCAACGGCGACGACACGGCCGAGGCCGTGCTCATCGTGAGAAACCCGGTCGCCCACGCTGAAGTGCCGGAGCGGCGCTTCCACGGGGGCCTTGAACGGGCTGGACGGCAGATGGCGGCGAGGTACTGCGGACTTTGTCATTGCACCCAGTATGCGCCCAGCAGGCCGTCGAACGGTCCGCCGTTCGGATCTCAATTACGGCACCATCCGCATCGGCGAACCTCACGTGCCCGCGTTTGACCGGCATTCGTCCGGACATTCGGACCAATCCGCACCATCACTCGTCGGGGTCGGCCCGCTCCAGCGCCGGCCGCAGACCGGGCTCGGATTCGGTCAGCAGATAGTCCGCGACAGCGGTGTCGGTTACCAGGCTGGTGACCAGTCCCGAGCGCAGCACCGCGCCGATGGCGGACGCCTTGCGCAGCCCGCCGGCGATGGCGACGACCTCGGGGATCCGGCGCAGCCGGTCGGCCTCCACGGTGATGCACCGCTCGCCGAGGTCCCGCCCGACCCGGCGCCCCTCGGCGTCGAAGAGGTGGGCCGACATCTCGGCGGCGACGCCGAGCGAGGCGTAGTGCGCCCGCTCCTCGTCGCTCAGCATGTCGTGGACGGTCGAGATGCCCGGCTCCCAGGACCCGATGGAGACGGCGGCGACCGTCACCTTGTCGAAGTACTCGAAGGCCCGCGCGATCCCCGTCTGGTTGCGCAGGGCGGCGGCGGTGGCCGGATCGGGCAGCAGCATCGGGGCGTAGATGGGGTGGGCGTCGCCGCCCGACACCTGCGCGGCCCTGCGCACGGCCTCCACGGACCCGCGCTCGGCCGTCCCGGCGTCGTACACGCCCGTCAGCTGGACGACGGTGCAGGGGGGCAGCCGGTGCAGGGAGGCGGCCATGTGGATGGTCGACCGGCCCCACGCGAGGCCCAGTACGTCCCCCTCGTTGACGAGCTCGCCCAGCAGATCGGCGGCCACGGCACCCAGGTTCTCCGGGTCCGGCGCGTCCTCGGTGGCATCGGCGGGAGACTCCACGACCACGGCGTGCCGCAGCCCGTACCGGGCGCGCAGCGCGTCGGACCGCTCCGCGTCCAGCTCGGCCGGCACGCGGATCTCGATGCGTACGAGGTCGCGCTCCAGGGCGGTCTCCAGGACCCGGGCCACCTTGAAGCGGCTCACGCCGAACTCCTCGGCGATCTGAATCTTGGACTTGCCCTCCAGGTAGAAACGGCGCGCCATGGCAGCCGCCTGTACGAGCTCCGCGGGTCCCATCCGCAGGGCTGACCGTCCCGCCGACATTGCAGACACCGCGTTCTCCTCACTGCTGTTCACACTCTCGTGTTCACACTCTCGACTCGCCGTTCATCCTGTCAGATCCGACGGCCGTTGATCAGCCCGGACAGCTCCCGTTCACCGAGCTGTTCACCAAGCCTTGTCTCAGTGGTCGCACGCCCAGGGCGCGGCGGCGATCGCCGCACCCGCCTGCTCACGCAGCGTGCGTACGGCTGCCGCCGGATCGACCGCTCCGTAGACCGCGCTGCCCGCCACGAACACGTCCGCGCCGGCCTCCGCGCACCGCTCGATGGTCGTCGCGGAGACGCCTCCGTCGACCTGGAGCCAGAGCTCCAGACCGTGCCGGGAGATCAGCTCCCGGGTACGGCGGATCTTGGGCAGCATGATGTCGAGGAAGGGCTGCCCGCCGAAGCCGGGCTCCACGGTCATGATCAGCAGCATGTCGAGCTCGGGGAGGATGTCCTCGTACTGCTCGATGGGCGTCGCGGGCTTCAGCGCCATGGACGCCCGCGCCCCCTTGGCCCGGATCTCCCGCGCGAGCCGTACCGGTGCGGCCGCGGCCTCGGCGTGGAAGGTCACGGAGCCCGCGCCGGCCTCGATGTACTGGGGGGCCCAGCGGTCGGGGTCCTCGATCATGAGGTGCAGGTCGAGCGGGATGTCCGTGGCCCGGCTGAGCGACTCCACGACCGGCACCCCGAGGGTGAGGTTCGGGACGAAGTGGTTGTCCATGACGTCGACGTGCAGCCAGTCGGCCCCCTGGACGGCCTTCGCCTCCTCGGCGAGCCGGGCGAAGTCGGCGGACAAGATGCTGGGATTGATCTGAACGGCCATGCCCCAAGCGTGCCATGCCGCCGACGCCTTCCGGCCACTACCCCGGAAGTGGAGGGCGGCCGTGCGGGATCGGGCGTCCCCGCCCCGGCTGGCCGGGCATTCGCCCCCTCATCCGGCCGTGCCCCGGAGCGGGTCCGCGTAGCGCGCCGCGAGGGTCTCGGCGCGGTCGCGCAGCCACGTGCGCAGGGACTCCGGGGCCAGGGCCTCGGCGTCCGTGCCGAGCTGCCACAGGGCCCAGCGGGCGTGCCGCGCGTCCTGGAAGGTGACCTCCACTCGCAGCCGGCCGTCCGCCTCGGGTTCCTCGGCGCGGACCGCCAGCGCGGTGTCCAGCAGCTCCTCCCGGCGGTCGGGGTGCACCCGGAGCAGTACGGCGATGTGGTCGCCTCCGGAGAGGAAGCGCGCGGAGCGTTCCCGCCAGATCCGGTCCAGGTCGACCCGGTCCGGCCGCTCGGCCGGCTCCGGCAGTTCCTCGGCGGCCAGGACCCGCGACAGCCGGTAAGTGCGGTCTTCGCCGGCCCGGGTGGCCAGCAGGTAGCCCCGGTCCCGTACGGTGACCAGCCCGATCGGGTCCACCGTGCGCCACCGGGGCGGCTCGCCCGTGGCCTCGTAGCGGATCCGGAGCTTGTGTCCCGCGAGCACCGCACGCCGGACCTCGATCATCGTGCCGCCGGGCACCTCCGCGGCGGCCGGCCGCCGCGAGAGCAGGTCGGCCTCGGGGTCGACGAGGAACCGCCGGGCCGCGTCGCTCGCGGCGGACCGGTGGCCCTCGGGCAGCGCGTCGACCACCTTGCGCAGCGCCGAAGCGAGCGCCGGACCCAGGCCGAACACCTGCTCCCCGCGCCCCGGTCCGGCGGCCAGCAGGGCGAGGGTCTCTTCGTGGTTCAGGCCGGTGAGCCCTCCGGCACTACGGCGAGCTGGCGGGGCGGCTGGGCGCCGCCGGCGCCGCCCCGGCGACCACCCTGCTCGGGGTGACCCGGCTGGCGGTCCCCGGCCAGCTGGTCGAGCTGGAGGGAACCGCCGTCGCGTGACGTGAGGCGACCGGGGAGGCCGGGTCGGCCGGTTACCCGGTCCGGCGGATCAGCGCCAGGTACATCGCGTCCGTCCCGTGCAGGTGCGGCCACAGCTGTACGTCGGGGCCGTCGCCCAGGGCGGGCACCTCCTGCATGTACGGCCGCGCGTCGATCAGTTCCGCCGCGATCGGGGCCGCGCCCGCACCCCGTCCCTTCAGTACGTCCTCCACCACGACCCGGGTCTCCGCCAGGTGCGGCGAACAGGTCGCGTAGCCCACCACGCCGCCCACCCGGACGGCCGAGAGCGCCTCGCGCAGCAGCCCGCGCTGGAGCGGCGCGAAGCCCTCCAGGTCCTCCGGGCGGCGGCGCCAGCGCGCCTCCGGACGGCGGCGCAGGGCGCCCAGGCCCGAGCAGGGCACGTCCATCAGGACCCGGTCGAAGGAGCCCGGCAGCCACGGCGGACGGGTCCCGTCGGCCGTGATGACCTGGTAGGGGCCCGGGTTGCCGGCGAGCGCCCGCTCGACCAGCCGGGCCCGGTGCGGCTGCTTCTCGGAGGCCAGCAGGAACGCACCGCGCTGGGCGGCGAGCGCCGCGAGCAGCGCCGCCTTGCCGCCGGGTCCGGCGCAGCCGTCCAGCCAGCGCTCGTCGCGGCCCTCGACCGGCACGGCCGCCAGGGCCATCGCCACCAGCTGGCTGCCCTCGTCCTGCACCCCGGCGCGGCCCTCGCGCACCGCTTCCAGCGCGCCCGGTTCGCCGCCCTCGGCCATCCGGACCGCGTACGGGGACCAGCGGCCCGGCAGCGCCGAGTCCTCGCCCACCGCCTCCAGCAGCTCCTGGGCCGTGGACCGGCCGGGCCGCGCCACGAGCGTGACCTCGGGCCGCTCGTTGTCGGCCTCCAGCAGGTCCTCGATGCCGGCGCGGCCGCCGCCCAGCGAGTCCCACAGGGCACTGACCACCCACCGCGGGTGCGAGTGGAAGACCGCGAGGTGCTCCTCGGCGTCGTCCTCGTACGGCGGGGCGACCTTCTCCAGCCACCCCTCCAGGTCGTGCGCGGAGATCTTGCGCAGGACGGCGTTGACGAACTTCGCCCGCCCGTCGCCGAGCACCACCCGTGCCAGCTCCACGCTCGCGGACACCGCCGCGTGGGTGGGGATCCGGGTGCCGAGCAGCTGGTGCGCGCCGAGCGAGAGCACGTCGAGCACCGGCGGGTCGACCTCGCGCAGCGGCCGGTCGATGCAGGCCTTGATGACCGCGTCGTACGTGCCCTGGCGGCGCAGGGTCCCGTAGACGAGCTCGGTGGCCAGGGCCGCGTCCCGCGCCTGGAAGGTCTCGTCCTTGCGGGCCTTCTTCAGCAGCGGCGGCAGCACGAGGTTCGCGTACGCGTCCCGCTCGTCCACCGCCCGCAGCACCTCGAAGGCCAGCATCCGGACGGGGTCCTTCTTGGGCCTGCGGTACGGCTTGGCCGACTTGGCGGGCTTGCCGCCGCCCTTGGGCTGTTCGCTCACGTGAAAGGTGCTCCGGATTTACGTAACGCTGAAGGAAATGACTGAAACGGGGAAAATCAGCCTACGTCGGCCCCGCCGCCCAGCCGCTCACCGGGAGCGATCCGCACCCCGCGCGCCCAGTCGGCGGCCTTCATCGGCTTCTTGCCCTGCGGCTGCACCCAGAGCAGCTCCACGGCGTGCGAGCCGGTGCCGGCGTAGACGTTGTTCTTGGCCACGCCCAGGTCGCCCGGCTCCAGGTCGGTCCGGTCCGTGACCAGCCCGACCGAGACCAGCTTGAGCCGCTCCCCCCGGAAGACCGTCCACGCGCCCGGCGCCGGGGTGCAGCCGCGCACCAGCCGGTCCACGCGCATCGCGGGCGCGTGCCAGTCGACCCGGGCGTCCTCGACGGTGATCTTCGGGGCCAGCGAGACCCCGTCCGCGGGCTGTTCCACCGCGCGCAGGGTGCCGTCCTCGATGCCGTCCATGGTGGCGACCAGCAGTCCGGAACCGGCGAAGGCCAGGCGGGTCAGCAGGTCGCCGCTGGTGTCGGTGGGCCGGATCTCCTCGGTGAGGATCCCGAAGACCGGGCCGGTGTCCAGCCCCTCCTCGATCCGGAAGGTGGAGGCACCGGTGACCTGGTCCCCCGCCATGATCGACTGCTGCACGGGCGCGGCGCCGCGCCACGCGGGCAGCAGCGAGAAGTGCAGGTTGACCCAGCCGTGGACGGGGATGTCCAGGGCTCCCTTGGGAATCAGTGCGCCGTAGGCGACCACCGGGCAGCAGTCGGGCGCGATCTCCCTCAGCCGGGCCTGGAAATCGGGGTCGCGCGGCCGGACGGGCTTGAGCACCTCGATGCCGGCCTCCTCGGCGCGCTCGGCGACGGGGCTGGCCACGAGGCGGCGGCCCCGCCCGGCCGGCGCGTCGGGCCGGGTGACCACGGCGGCGACCTCGTGGCGCCCGGAGGCGATCAGAGCGTCCAGGGCGGGCACGGCGACCTCGGGGGTGCCTGCGAAGACGAGCTTCACTGGGGTCTACCTCGCTATCTCGGCTGTCAGCAGCACATCAGTCTATGGTCTGTCCGCCCACGGTCCCACCTGCGTCGGGCCGCCCGCCCGAGGGGGCGTACGCACACCCGCGCGCTCCTCGCATATGCCGACACGCCCCCACAGCGTGACCTGCCCACCGGGTAGCGCGTTGGTCAAAGGAGATTGACCGAAACGGGCCGCGAAACAGAACGGTGTCTGCGGCCCTATCCGCTCTTCAGCACCGGTTCGAGAGGCTTCTTCATGGCCGACCACGCCACCCACGACGCCCAAGCACGGGCCAGCCTGCACCTCCTGGTGCGGGACATCGAGCGGGTTCGCCGGCAGGTGGATGCTCTGCGTACGCTCACCGCCCAGCTCGGCAACGTCTACCGCCCGCGCCGCTCCGGCCCCTCCACGGGCTTCGTCGTCTACGGCCGGGCCCCCGCACCCACCGTCCGCCTCGCCCAGGAGCTGCGGGACAGCGTCGAGACGCTGGTCACCGCCGCGGTGGACTTCGACCGCTCGCTCGGCTTCTCGTGGGACGCGGTCGGCTCGGCGCTCGGCGTCACCAAGCAGGCCGTCCACCGGCGCTACGGTGCCCGGCGGGCACAGACCCCCGAGTCGGCCGAGCGCGAGCCCCTGGCCGAAGGCACGACGACCACGACGACCACCACGCGGACCCTGGGGCCCCTGCCCACCGTCCCGGCGGCGCGCTCGGTGCCGCCGCAGCCGGTCCGCGAGGAGACGGGCGCCTCCCGCCCCGCCGCCTTCCCCGGCCCCCGCACAGGCTGACCACCGCCGGGACGCCGACCCCCGACGACCAAGCCCCCGCCGGAGCACCCACCGCCCCGCCGGGGGCTCTCTCGTGCCCTGCACCAGGAAGACCCGCCTCTCAGCCGTCCGGCGTTCGAGGACCGGGGTCCGGGGTCCGGGGTCCGGGGCGGAGCCCCGGGGAACGGGCGAAGGGCGGGTGGGGGACAGCCCCGCCTGGCACACGCGCCGACGGCGGGCCGGGCGGCGTCAGCCGATGTCCAGCGGGTCGATCCGGATCCGGACCGCCTCCTCCGCCGGGCCCCCCCGGGCCATCCGCGCGGCCTGCGCCCCCTTCAGGGCGGCGGCGAGCGCGGCCCCGCTCCCGGGCGGAACCCGGACCAGCGCCCGCTCCCCCGGCGACCCCTCCCCCCGCCGCCCGGCGATCGGCACCGGCCCCAGCACCTCCGCGTCGGGCGGCAGCCCGGCCCCCGCCAGGAAGGCCTGGACGGCCTCGGCGCTGCCCGCGGCGACCGCCGCCATCCGGGACACCGGCGGGAAGCCGAGCTGCGCCCGCTCCGCGAGCTCCCGTACCGCGTGCCCCACGGGATCCCACCGCACGAGCGCCTGGACCGGCCGCAGCGTCGGCTCGGCGACGACCACCACCTGTCCGTCGCCCCGGACCAGCGAGGCCGCCGCGATCCACCTCCGCAGCGCGTCCTCGCCCGCCCTCAGGTCGGGCCGGCTCAGCATGGCCCAGCCGTCCAGCAGCAGCGCCGCCGCGTACCCGGCGCCCGCCGCGACCGGCTCGGCGCCGGGGGTGGACACCACCAGCGCGGGCCGGTCCGGCACCTCGTCCAGGATGTGGTCGCGCCCGGAGGTCCGTACGGGCACGGCCGGGAAGGCCCGCCCCAGCTCCTCCGCGGTCCGCCGCGCACCCACCACCTGGGCCCGCAGCCGGAACGCTCCGCATTCCCGGCAGTGCCAGGCCGGTTCGTCCCGCCCGCACCACCCGCAGTGCAGGTCCCGCGCGTCGGGCGCTTCCAGAGGCCCCGCGCAGACCGTGCACCGCGCCGGCGTGCGGCACCGTTCGCAGGCCAGCCGGGGCACGTAGCCCCGCCGCGGCACCTGGACGAGCACCGGTCCGGTCTTCAGTCCCTCCCGTACGGTCTCCCACGCGAGGCTCGGCAGCCGGGCGGCCCGCGCGGCCCCGTCCCGGGCCAGCAGCTCGTCGCCCACCGTCCGGATCCGGGGGGCGTACGTGCGCACGGTCTCGCGGTCGGCGACCAGCGGGCGGGCCCAGCCGGACTCGACGAGCTGCGCGGCCTCCACCGTGCAGCTGGTGCTGCCCACGAGGAAGCCGCAGCCGTCGGTGACCGCGCGCAGTTCCAGTACCTCCCGCACGTGCGGGAAGGGGGCGTGCACATCGCTGTGGCTGGAGTCGCCGTCGTCCCAGACGGCGACGAGCCCGAGGTCCCGTACGGGAGCGAACATCGCGGCCCGGGTGCCGACCACGGCCCGCACCGAGCCCCGGCTGACGGCCAGCCACTCGCGGTAGCGCTTCTCCGGCCCCGACTCGGCGGTCAGCAGCGCGTGCCGCCCCTCGCCGAGCAGGGCGGTGAGCGCCGCGTCCACGCGGGCCGCGGTGCGCCCGTCGGGGACCACCGCGAGGGCCCCGCGTCCGGAGGCGAGGGTGGCGGCCATGGCGCGGGCGAGCTCGTCGGCCCAGCCGGGGCCGGGCAGGGCCGTCCAGACGGCGCGCGGGGTGCCGCCGACCGCCAGGGCCCGCAGGAAGCCGGGGCCGGCCCCGTACCGCTCCCAGCCGGCGGGCTCGGGCGCGGCGGGCGGGGGCAGCGGTTCGGGGGACGGCTTGGCTTCGGCGCGGGCGCTGCGCGCGGGCAGCGCGAGCTGGAGCACGTCGGCGAGGCTGCCGGCGTACCGGTCGGCGACGGCGCGGGCCAGCGCGAGCATGCGGGGGCCGAGCACGACCTCGGGCGAGACGACCTGGGCGAGGGCCGCGAGGGCCCCGTTGTAGTCGGACTCGGCGCGGCGCTCGATGACGAAGCCGTCGATGAGCCCGCCGCCCTCGCGGCGGCCGCCGTGGACCCGGTGGGAGCCGGCCCCGAAGCGGACGCGGACGCGGACACCGGGCTGCGCCGACTCGGAGAGCTCGGCGGGGACCGCGTAGTCGAAGAGCCGGTCGAGGTGGAGCACGCCCTTGTTGACCAGGACGCGGGCCACGGGGAGCTCCTCGGCGACGGCGGCTCCGCGCCACGTGCGCGGCTTGGCCTTGGGTGCCTTGGCCTTCGCCTCGGCGACCATCTCCCGCATCAGCGCCAGCTGCTCCGGCGGGGAATCATTCGCGCTGCTCACACCAGCATTCTTACCAAACGCCACCGACAGCGGGGGGCCACGTGCGGGCCGGGTGCGGGCGGCCGTCCCGGGATCGGAACCGCCCTCCCGAGATCCGGTCGGGCGGCGGCGGTCCCGCGGGTCCTTCGACACGGGGTTCGCACCCCGCTCCAGATGAAGCCGTCGCCCCTCGCACCGGGAGGGCTGCGCCAGCGTAACGGCGCGGCGGCGGCCGCACCAACGCAATACGGCACCCATGCGATACGCCGCCCACGCAAGACGGCCCCGGACCGCGAGGGGGTCCGGGGCCGTCCGTGGATCAGCGGGTACTACAGGCCCGCGGCCGTGCGCAGGGCTTCGACCCGGTCGGTGCGCTCCCAGGTGAAGTCCGGCAGCTCGCGGCCGAAGTGGCCGTAGGCGGCGGTCTGGGCGTAGATCGGGCGCAGCAGGTCGAGGTCGCGGATGATCGCGGCCGGGCGCAGGTCGAAGACCTGGCCGATGGCGTTCTCGATCTTCTCGACGTCGACCTTGTGCGTGCCGAAGGTCTCCACGAACAGACCGACGGGCTCGGCCTTGCCGATCGCGTACGCGACCTGGACCTCGCAGCGCGAGGCCAGACCGGCGGCGACCACGTTCTTGGCGACCCAGCGCATGGCGTACGCGGCGCTGCGGTCGACCTTGGACGGGTCCTTGCCGGAGAAGGCGCCGCCACCGTGACGGGCCATGCCGCCGTAGGTGTCGATGATGATCTTGCGGCCGGTCAGGCCGGCGTCGCCCATCGGGCCGCCGATCTCGAAGCGGCCGGTGGGGTTGACCAGCAGGCGGTAGCCCTCGGTGTCGAGCTTGATGCCGTCCTCGACGAGCTGGCTCAGCACGTGCTCGACGACGAACTCGCGGATATCCGGGGCGAGCAGCGAGTCCAGGTCGATGTCCGCGGCGTGCTGCGAGGACACGACGACCGTGTCGAGGCGGACGGCCTTGTCGCCGTCGTACTCGATGGTGACCTGGGTCTTGCCGTCGGGACGCAGGTAGGGGATGGTCCCGTTCTTGCGGACCTCGGACAGCCGCTTCGAGAGGCGGTGCGCGATGTGGATCGGCAGCGGCATGAGCTCGGGGGTCTCGTCGCAGGCGTACCCGAACATCAGGCCCTGGTCGCCGGCACCCTGCTTGTCGAGCTCGTCCTCATCGCCCTCGACCCGCTTCTCGTACGCGGTGTCGACGCCCTGCGCGATGTCCGGGGACTGCGCGCCGATGGACACCGACACGCCGCAGGAGGCGCCGTCGAAGCCCTTCTTCGAGGAGTCGTAGCCGATCTCGAGGATCTTGTCGCGGACGAGCTGTGCGATCGGCGCGTACGCCTTGGTCGTCACCTCTCCCGCGATGTGGACGAGACCGGTGGTGATGAGGGTCTCCACGGCGACGCGCGAGGTCGGGTCCTCGGTGAGGAGCGCGTCGAGAATGGTGTCGCTGATCTGGTCAGCGATCTTGTCGGGGTGACCCTCGGTCACAGACTCCGAGGTGAACAGGCGACGGGACACAACGCTCCCTGGGGTTGCAGCGGCTGCTGGCTGAAATATTGGTGGAACCACATCGGAGGCTGCGCCCGATCACGTTCCGGCTGCAGTTTATCGGTCGCCACCGTTCGCCGGACCACCCGTCTCGCCCTATGGGAGCCGTGTGACCTGCGACACTCCATTCTTACTCAAGGATCACCCTGCGGAAAGAGCCTCCGCTCAGGCGCGTCGCGCGCCGAGCCGGGGCGCGACCTGATCCCAAATCACGTCCGCCAGCGATTCCTTCGGACCGTAGGGGACCGCGAGCTCGCTCCCATCGGAGGACAGGATGACCGCCTCGTTCTCCTCGGAACCGAAGGTCTTCGCCTCGCCCACCTCATTGACGACGAGAAGGTCACATCCCTTGCGGAGGAGCTTGCTCCGCCCATTGGCGAGTACGTCGTCGGTCTCCGCGGCGAAACCGACCACGACCTGGCCCTCCCGGGCGCGGTCGGCGGAAACCTCCGCGAGAATGTCCGGATTCCGTACGAGGGCGACCGGAGCGGGCTCCTGCCCGTCCTTCTTCTTGATCTTCCCGCCCGCGTACTCGGCCGGCCGGAAGTCGGCCACGGCGGCCGCCATCACCACCGCGTCGGCGTCCGCGGCGGCCTTCAGCACGGCCTCGCGCAGCTGCAGCGCCGTGCCGACCCGTACGAGGTCCACCCCGGCGGGGTCGGCGAGCGCGGTGTTGGCGCTGACCAGGGTGACCCGGGCCCCGCGGGCGACGGCGGTACGGGCGAGGGCGTAGCCCTGCTTGCCCGAGGAGCGGTTGCCGAGGAAGCGGACGGGGTCCAGCGGTTCGCGCGTACCGCCCGCGCTGATCACCACGTGCCGGCCGGCGAGGTCGGGCTCGGCCACCCCGCGGGCCAGGACCCTCCTGCACACCTCGAAGATCTCCTCCGGGTCGGGCAGCCGCCCTTTGCCGGTGTCCTTGCCGGTGAGCCGGCCGACGGCCGGCTCGATGACGACGGCCCCGCGCCGGCGCAGCGTGGCCACGTTCTCCCGGGTGGCCGGGTGCTCCCACATCTCGGTGTGCATCGCGGGTGCGAACACCACCGGGCAGCGTGCGGTGAGCAGGGTGTTGGTGAGCAGGTCGTCGGCCAGCCCGTGGGCGGCCTTCGCGAGCATGTCGGCGGTGGCCGGGGCGACGACCACGAGGTCGGCGGACTGCCCGATGCGCACGTGCGGCACCTCGTGGACGCTCTCCCAGACCCCGGTGGAGGCCGGGTTCCCCGAGAGCGCGGCCCAGGTGGCCTCCCCGACGAAGTTCAGCGACGCCGCCGTCGGCACCACGCGCACCTCGTGTCCGGACTCGGTCAGCCGGCGCAGCAGCTCGCACGCCTTGTAAGCGGCGATCCCGCCGCTGACTCCGAGCACGACCTTCGGCTTACCCACCACACACGCCCCTTCGACGGACTGCGACGACACCTCTATGACACACCACAGGCCCGGCAGATGTTCTGCCGGGCCTGTGGTGAAAGGAAAACTCGTGCCTTACTGAGCCGGGGCCTCGATGGCCTCGGAGGTCAGCAGACCCGCGTTGATCTCGCGCAGCGCGATCGAAAGCGGCTTCTCGTGGACGTGGGTGTCCACCAGCGGGCCGACGTACTCGAGCAGGCCCTCACCGAGCTGCGAGTAGTACGCGTTGATCTGACGCGCGCGCTTGGCCGCGTAGATCACGAGGCTGTACTTCGAGTCCGTGGCCTCGAGCAGCTCGTCGATCGGCGGGTTGATGATGCCCTCGGGCGCAGTAATGGAAGAGGACACGCTCTACCTTCCGAAGATGGGGTAAGACCTAGAAGTGTCGAATGTGGACCGTCCGTGTGGACCGTCCGGACCGGTTGAACACCGGTCAACGATCAGACGACATTCATCAAGGCTAGCAGCTCGCGCGCGACGTCCTCGACCGAGGTGTTGACCAGGGTGGTGTCGAACTCGGATTCGGCAGCCAGTTCGATCTTGGCGGCGCCGAGCCTGCGCTCGACGACCTCCGCGGTTTCGGTGCCCCGGCCGGTGAGCCGGCGGACCAGCTCGTCCCAGCTCGGAGGAGCCAGGAAGACCAGCTGGGCCTCGGACATGGACTCGCGTACGAGCCGTGCGCCCTGGAGATCGATCTCCAGCAGGACCGGCTCGCCGTTCTCCAGGCGTTCCAGCACTGCGCCGCGCGGTGTGCCGTAGCGGTTGCCCGCGAATTCGGCCCACTCCAGCAGCTCGCCATTGGCGATCAGCTTGTCGAACTCGTCGTCGTTGACGAAGAAGTAGTGGACTCCGTGTCGCTCACCGGGCCGCGGCTTGCGGGTGGTGGCCGACACCGAGAGCCAGACCTCGGGGTGGACCTTGCGCATATGCGCGACGACCGTGCTCTTGCCGACCCCCGAGGGGCCGGAGAGCACGGTCAGCCGCGGACGAACCTCTGCTGCCATAGAGCGATTATCCAGGTTCTCGGGACTGCCTGAGAACGCCGGGAGAACTTCGGACGACGCCTTAGGCGGCGTTGCCGCCGAACTCGCGCTCCAGAGAGGCGATCTGGTTGGAACCGAGACCTCGGACACGCCGGGACTCGGAGATGCCGAGGCGCTCCATGAGCTGCTTGGCGCGCACCTTGCCGACGCCAGGCAGGGACTCCAGGAGAGCGGAAACCTTCATCTTGCCGATGACGTCGTTCTCCTGCCCCAGCTTGATGACGTCGTGCAGGGAGGCGCCGGAGTGCTTGAGTCGATTCTTCACCTCGGCCCGCTCCCGGCGAGCCGCGGCGGCCTTTTCGAGCGCTGCTGCGCGCTGTTCAGGGGTAAGGGGCGGAAGAGCCACGCCTACGTCACCTCGGATGTCGAACTGTCGGATACGGACCAGTGGAATGCCGGAAGGCATCACACCAGGCGAGCGCCCGAACAGCGGTGGTGCTCGATCGCTGCTCGTTCACTCTGCTCGGAGACTAGCGGCCATGACCGCTCCAGTCAGCGAGAACGGACGAAAAGTCCTGGTCAGCCTCCACTGAACCGTACATCACGGACAAACTACCCCGGATTTGTCCGGTGAAGTACGTTCGAATTTCGTCAGAGAGTGCGATGAGCGAGACCGACGGCGTCCTCGAACGCCCCGATCCCGCGTACGGCGAGCGCCGCGCGCAGGTCGTCGCGGATCCTCAGGGGCGCCGACGGATCGTTGAACAAGGCGGTCCCGACCGCCACCCCCGAAGCACCGGCGAGGACGAATTCGAGCGCGTCCCGGCCCGAGGCGATCCCGCCCATCCCGAGGAGGGGGACCCGCCGGACGGCGCCGGCCAGCATGGCCCCGTGGACCTGGAAGACGCAGCGGACGGCGACGGGCCGGATCGCCGGGCCGGAGAGGCCTCCGGTGACCCCGGCGAGGGCCGGGCGCATGGTGTCGGTGTCGATGGCCATCCCGAGGACGGTGTTGATCATCGAGAGCCCGTCGGCGCCCGCCTCCGTGCACGCGGCCGCGATGTCGGTGATCCGCGTCACGTCGGGGGTCAGCTTCGCGTAGACGGGCAGGGCGGGGTCGGCCGCCGCCCTGACCGCCTCGATCACCTCGAAGGAGGCCTCGGCGTCGCAGGCGAAGACGAGGCCGCGGTTCGCCACGTTGGGGCAGGAGATGTTGGCCTCGATGCCGACCACGCCGGGCTGCCCGGTCAGCCGGGCGGCCGCCTCGGCGAACTCCTCCGTCCGCTCCCCCGCGACCGAGACGAGCACCCGCGCCCCGCGCTCGGCCAGCCAGGGCAGCTCGTGCTCGACGAAGTGGTCGATGCCGGAGCCCTGGAGCCCGATGGAGTTCAGCATCCCGCTGGGGGTCTCGGCCATCCGGGGCGTGGCCCGGCCGGAGCGGACGTAGGGCATCACGGTCTTCGTGGTGATGGTGCCGAGCTCGTGCAGGGGGGTGAAGCGGTGCAGCTCGCGGCCGTAGCCGGCGCAGCCGGAGGCGGTGGAGACCGGGTTGGGCAGGGTGACGCCGGCGCCGAGGGGCGCGGACATGTCGACGTCTTCGGGGTTCAGGGGGGTCAGGGGGGTCACCGGTGGCTCGCCTTCGGGGTCATGGCGGCCGCGCCTTCGAGGTCCCCGGGCAGGGTTCCGGCGTCGTCCCAGCGGACGGTGGTGCCGTCGAAAACGGGGCCGGATGTGCAGGAGCGAAGGAAACGGGTGACGCCGTCGGGGCCGGTGACGGGCAGGACGCAGCTCATGCAGATCCCGATCCCGCAGGCCATGGCCTCCTCGACGGCGGTGTGGCTGGCGGCTCCGGCGGCGGTGGCTATCTCCGTGACGGCCTTGAGCATGCCCATCGGACCGCAGGAGTGGACCTCGGTGGCGCCGGTCACGGTGACGGCCTCGGCGAGCACGTCGGTCACCCGGCCGCGCCGTCCGGCCGACCCGTCGTCGGTCACCACGTACACGTGCTCGGCGAGGGCCTCGGCCCGCTCGACCCCGAACAGCCGGTCCTCGGTCGCCGCACCGAGCACGAAGGCGACCCGGCCGCCGCGCCCGAGGATCTCCTCGGCGAGGGCGAACATCGGGGCGCTCCCGTAGCCGCCGGCGACGAGGACCGCCCCGACCGGGCCTTCGGGGAGCGGGAAGGGGGTACCGAGGGGGGCGATGAGGTCCACGGTGTCACCGGGGCGGTGCGCTGCCAGGGCCCTCGTGCCGCGGCCGGCCTCGGCGAAGACGAACTCGACGGTGCGGGTGGCTTCGTCGGCGCGGTGGATGGAGAACGCGCGGCGGAGGAGTGTGCTGGTGTCCCGGCCGCCGATGGCGAGGGCGCCGAAGTGGCCTGGGCGCACTCCCGTGACGCCGGGGGCGTCGAGGACGAGGTGGTGGTAGGCCCCGACGGGGTCGATGCGCCGAATGGTGGCAACGGTCTGTACAGGGGGCACGCGGGGCGCTCCGTCCGGGTAGGGGGCCGACCCCCCACCCCATGATCGCCCTGCGGCCCCCTCCACCACACCGGTCCGAAGCCCCGACCCTCCGGGCCCTACGCCCCGCTTTCCCGCTGCGCGGGGCGGAGTCCCCTACCCGCCCTTCCACCGTTCCCCGGGCGCTGCCCGGACCCCCTGGGGCTCCGCCCCAGACCCCGCTCCTCAAACGCCGGAGGGGCTGGGTGTATCCAGCCCCTCCGGCGTTTGAGGAGCGGGGGTCCGGGGGTTGGCCCCCGGCGACGGCGCCGCACGCGGCAACGGGTCCGGGGCGGAGCCCCGGGGAACGGGGGAAGGGCGGGTAGGGGACGGCCCCGCAGGGCTACGCCGCTACGGCCGCGCGGATCTCGTCCGCGAAGGCGCGCGCCGAGGCGCGCAGCGCACCCGCGTCCGGCCCGTGCTTCAGCACGCCCCGCGACACGTTCGGGACGACGTTGCGCACGGCCGCGCCGAAGACCCCCGGAAGGTCCGCCGCGGTGGCGCCCTGCGCGCCGATGCCGGGGGCCAGCAGCGGCCCGTTGATGTCCAGGTCGAAGGAGGACAGGTCCCCGAGCGTCGCACCGACCACGGCTCCGAAGGAGCCCATCGGGGAGGCCCCGGCGTTCTCCGCCGCCAGGTGCGCCAGCATCGTCGCACCGATCGTCAGGCCGTCGGACCGCACCGCCCGCTGGACCTCCGCCCCCTCCGGGTTGGAGGTGAGGGCCAGCACGAACAGCCCGGCCCCGGAGGCCCGCGCCAGCTCGACCGCGGGGGCGAGGGAGCCGTAGCCGAGGTACGGCGAGACCGTCAGCGCGTCGGAGAACAGCGGCGAGGAGGGCGAGAGGAAGGTCTCCGCGTACGCGGCCATCGTCGAGCCGATGTCACCCCGCTTGGCGTCCATGACGACCAGCGTGCCCGCCGCACGGGCGTCGGCCACCGTCTGCTCCAGGACCGCGATCCCGCGCGAGCCGAACCGTTCGAAGAAGGCCGCCTGCGGCTTGAAGACCGCGACCGAGTCGGCGAGCGCCTCGACCACCGTGCGGGAGAACTTCTCCAGGCCCGCGATGTCGTCGTTCAGGCCCCAGGAGGCCAGCAGCGCCGCGTGCGGGTCGATGCCGACGCAGAGCGGCCCGCGGGTGTCCATGGCCTCGCGCAGCCGCGTGCCGAAGGGAATGACAGGGCTCACAGGGCGGCCTTTCGGGTTTCCGCGCCCACCGCTTCGGCGAGCGTCGCGTACGGGCTGGCGGCCAGGCGCGCGGCCAGGCCCTTGTGGATGGCGCGGGCGTAGCAGGGGCCCTCGTAGATGAAGGCGCTGTAGCCCTGGACCAGGCTCGCGCCGGCCAGGATCCGCTGCCAGGCGTCCTCGGCGTTCTCGATGCCGCCGACGCCGACCAGGACCAGCCGGTCGCCGACGCGGGCGTACAGCCGGCGCAGGACCTCCAGCGAGCGCTCCTTGACCGGGGCGCCGGAGAGGCCGCCGGTCTCCTTGACCAGCGCGGGGTCGGACTTCAGGCCGAGGCCCTCGCGGGCGATGGTCGTGTTCGTCGCGATGATGCCGTCGAGGCCCAGTTCGAGGGCCAGGTCGGCGACCGCGTCCACGTCCTCGTCCGCGAGGTCGGGCGCGATCTTGACGAGCAGCGGGACCCGCCGGCCGGTCACGGCGCGGTCCGCGGCCTCGCGCACGGCGCTGAGCAGCGGGCGCAGGGACTCGGTGGCCTGGAGGTTGCGCAGGCCCGGGGTGTTCGGGGAGGAGACGTTGACGACGAGGTAGTCCGCGTGCCGGGCGAGGCGCTCGGTGGAGGCGACGTAGTCGGCGACGGCCTCCTCTTCGGGGACGACCTTCGTCTTGCCGATGTTGACGCCGACGACCGTCCTGAAGACCGGTACGCGGGCCGCCAGGCGGTCCGCCACGGCCGCCGAGCCCTCGTTGTTGAAGCCCATGCGGTTGATCAGCGCGCGGTCCTGGACCAGCCGGAACAGCCGCTTCTTCGGGTTGCCGGGCTGGGCCTCGGCGGTGACGGTGCCGATCTCGATGTGGTCGAAGCCGAGCATGGACATCCCGTCGATGGCGACGGCGTTCTTGTCGAAGCCGGCCGCGAGCCCGAAGGGGCCGTGCATCCGCAGTCCGAGGGCCTCGGTGCGCAGGGAGGCGTACCGGGGTGCCAGGTAGGCGGCGACGAAGGTGCGCAGCACGGGGGTGCGGGCCGCGAGGCGGATCCAGCGGAAGGCCGTGTAGTGGGCCTGCTCCGGGTCCATCCGCTTGAAGACGAGGTTGAAGAACAGTTTGTACATCGTCCGAAATATCCCTTTGGCACTCATGAAAGGGGGGACACCGGTCGCTGTCGCCGGTGCCCCCCTTTCGTACGGGCTCTTAGTCGCGGGCCGCGGTCAGCCGCTCCGCGTGCTCCTGGAGCGAGCAGACGCCCACGTCGCCGCGGTTGAGCGCGTCGATGCCCTGGACGGCCGCGGCGAGCGCCTGGACCGTGGTGAGGCACGGGACGCCGCGGGCCACGGCGGCCGTACGGATCTCGTAGCCGTCGAGGCGGCCTCCGGTGCCGTACGGGGTGTTGACGATCAGGTCGACCTGGCCGTCGTGGATGAGCTGGACGATGGTCTTCTCGCCGTCCGGGCCCTCGCCCTCGCTGAGCTTGCGCACGACGGTGGCGTTGATGCCGTTGCGGCGCAGGACCTCGGCGGTGCCGGAGGTGGCCATCAGTTCGAAGCCGTGGGCCACGAGCTCGCGCGCCGGGAAGATCATCGTGCGCTTGTCGCGGTTGGCGACGGAGATGAAGGCGCGGCCCTTGGTGGGCAGCGGGCCGTAGGCCCCGGCCTGCGACTTGGCGTACGCCGTGCCGAAGACGGAGTCGATGCCCATGACCTCGCCGGTGGAGCGCATCTCCGGGCCGAGGACCGTGTCGACGCCGCGGCCGTGGATGTCGCGGAAGCGCGACCACGGCATGACGGCCTCCTTGACGGAGATCGGCGCGTCGAGCGGCAGGGTGCCGCCGTCACCGGTCTTCGGGAGCATGCCCTCTTCGCGGAGCTCGGCGATGGTGGTGCCGAGCGAGATGCGGGCGGCGGCCTTCGCGAGCGGTACGGCGGTCGCCTTCGACGTGAAGGGGACGGTCCGGGAGGCGCGCGGGTTGGCCTCCAGGACGTAGAGGATGTCACCCGCCATCGCGAACTGGATGTTGATCAGGCCGCGCACGCCGACGCCCTTGGCGATGGCCTCGGTGGAGGCGCGCAGGCGCTTGATGTCGTAGCCGCCCAGCGTGATCGGGGGCAGGGCGCAGGCCGAGTCGCCGGAGTGGATGCCGGCTTCCTCGATGTGCTCCATGACGCCGCCGAGGTAGAGCTCGGTGCCGTCGTAGAGGGCGTCGACGTCGATCTCGATCGCGTCGTCGAGGAACCGGTCGACCAGCACGGGGCGGGTCGGCGAGATCTCGGTGGACTCGGCGATGTACGACTCCAGCCGGGTCTCGTCGTAGACGATCTCCATGCCGCGGCCGCCGAGCACGTACGAGGGGCGTACGAGGACGGGGTAGCCGATCTCGTCGGCGATGGCCTTGGCGCCGGCGAAGGTGGTGGCGGTGCCGTGCTTGGGGGCGGGCAGGCCGGCCTCGGCGAGGACCTGGCCGAAGGCGCCGCGGTCCTCGGCGGCGTGGATGGCCTCCGGCGGGGTGCCGACGACCGGGACGCCGTTGTCCTTGAGGGCCTGGGCCAGACCCAGCGGGGTCTGGCCGCCGAGCTGGACGATGACACCGGCGATGGGGCCGGCCAGCGACTCGGCGTGGACGATCTCCAGCACGTCTTCGAGCGTCAGCGGCTCGAAGTACAGGCGGTCGGAGGTGTCGTAGTCCGTGGAGACGGTCTCCGGGTTGCAGTTGACCATCACGGTCTCGTAGCCGGCGTCGCTGAGGGCGAAGGAGGCGTGGACGCAGGAGTAGTCGAACTCGATGCCCTGGCCGATGCGGTTCGGGCCGGAGCCCAGGATGATGACCGCGGGCTTCTCGCGCGGGGCGACCTCGGACTCCTCGTCGTACGAGGAGTAGAAGTACGGGGTCTTCGCGGCGAACTCGGCGGCGCAGGTGTCGACCGTCTTGTAGACCGGGCGGACACCGAGCGCGTGGCGGACCTCGCGGACGACGTCCTCGCGCAGGCCGCGGATCTCGGCGATCTGGCTGTCGGAGAAGCCGTGGCGCTTGGCCTCGGCGAGCAGCTCGGGGTGGAGCTTGTCGGCGGCGGCCAGCTCGTCGGCGATCTCCTTGATGAGGAAGAGCTGGTCGACGAACCAGGGGTCGATCTTCGTGTACTCGAAGACCTCTTCCTGGGTGGCGCCGGCGCGGATGGCCTGCATGACGGTGTTGATGCGGCCGTCGGTCGGGCGCACCGCGGTGGCGAGGAGCTCTTCCTTGTCGCCGGTGGGGCCGACGAAGGTGAACTGCGAGCCCTTCTTCTCCAGCGAGCGCAGGGCCTTCTGGAGGGCCTCGGTGAAGTTGCGGCCGATGGCCATGGCCTCGCCCACCGACTTCATGGTGGTGGTGAGGGTGGCGTCGGCCAGCGGGAACTTCTCGAAGGCGAAGCGCGGGGCCTTGACGACGACGTAGTCGAGGGACGGCTCGAAGGAGGCCGGCGTCTTCTCGGTGATGTCGTTGGGGACCTCGTCGAGCGTGTAGCCGATGGCCAGCTTGGCGGCGATCTTGGCGATCGGGAAGCCGGTGGCCTTCGACGCGAGCGCCGAGGAGCGCGAGACGCGCGGGTTCATCTCGATGACGATGACGCGGCCGTCGACCGGGTCGATCGCGAACTGGATGTTGCAGCCGCCGGTGTCGACGCCGACCTCGCGGATGATCGCGATGCCGATGTCGCGCAGCCGCTGGTACTCGCGGTCGGTGAGCGTCATCGCCGGGGCGACGGTGATGGAGTCGCCGGTGTGGACGCCCATCGGGTCGAAGTTCTCGATGGAGCAGACGACGACGACGTTGTCCTTGGTGTCGCGCATCAGCTCCAGCTCGTACTCCTTCCAGCCGAGGATGGACTCCTCCAGGAGCACCTCGGTGGTCGGGGAGAGCATGAGGCCCTGGCCGGCGATGCGGCGCAGCTCGTCCTCGTCGTGGGCGAAGCCGGAGCCGGCGCCGCCCATGGTGAAGGAGGGGCGCACGACGACGGGGTAGCCGCCGAGGGTGTCGACGCCCTGGATGACGTCGTCCATCGTGTGGCAGATGACCGAGCGGGCGGACTCGCCGTAGCCGATCTTGGCGCGGACGGCTTCGACGACGCCCTTGAAGAGGTCGCGGTCCTCGCCCTTGTTGATCGCCTCGACGTTGGCGCCGATGAGCTCGACGCCGTACTTCTCCAGCACACCCTGCTCGTGCATGGAGATGGCGGTGTTCAGCGCCGTCTGGCCGCCGAGGGTCGGGAGCAGCGCGTCGGGGCGCTCCTTCGCGATGATCTTCTCGACGAACTCGGGGGTGATCGGCTCGACGTACGTGGCGTCGGCGATCTCCGGGTCGGTCATGATCGTGGCGGGGTTGGAGTTCACCAGGATCACCCGCAGGCCCTCGGCCTTGAGGATGCGGCAGGCCTGGGTCCCGGAGTAGTCGAACTCGGCGGCCTGGCCGATGACGATCGGGCCGGAGCCGATGACCAGGACGGACTGGATATCGGTGCGCTTAGGCACGCTCGGCCTCCATCAGATTCACGAAACGGTCGAAGAGGTACGCGGCGTCGTGCGGGCCGGCGGCCGCCTCGGGGTGGTACTGGACGGAGAAGGCCGGCTGGTCGAGCAGCTGGAGGCCTTCCACGACGTTGTCGTTCAGGCAGACGTGGGAGACCTCGGCGCGGCCGTAGGCGGTCTCCGAGACCTTGTCGAGGGGCGCGTCCACGGCGAAGCCGTGGTTGTGCGCGGTGATCTCGACCTTGCCGGTGGTGCGGTCCTGGACCGGCTGGTTGATGCCGCGGTGGCCGTACTTCAGCTTGTAGGTGCCGAAGCCGAGCGCGCGGCCCAGGATCTGGTTGCCGAAGCAGATGCCGAAGAGCGGGGTCTTGCGGGCGAGGACGCCCTGCATGACGGAGACCGCGTGGTCGGCGGTGGCCGGGTCGCCGGGGCCGTTGGAGAAGAACACGCCGTCGGGGGCGACCGCGTACACGTCCTCCACGGTGGCGGTGGCGGGGAGCACGTGCACCTCGATGCCGCGCTCGGCCATCCGGTGCGGGGTCATGCCCTTGATGCCGAGGTCCACGGCGGCGACGGTGAACTTCTTGGTCCCGATCGCGGGGACGACGTACGTCTCCTTGGTGGCGACCTCGGCGGAGAGGTCGGCGCCCTTCATCTGCGGGGCGGCCTGGACCTTGGCCAGCAGCGCCTCGTCGCGGACGCCCTCCCAGGCCTCGCCCGAGAAGATGCCGACGCGCATGGCGCCGCGCTCGCGCAGGTGGCGGGTCAGGGCGCGGGTGTCGATGCCGGAGATCCCGACGACGCCCTGCTTGACCAGCTCCTCGTCCAGCGAGCGCACGGAGCGCCAGTTGGAGGGAACGCGGGCGGGGTCGCGTACGACGTACCCGGCGACCCAGATGCGGGAGGACTCGGGGTCCTCGTCGTTGACTCCGGTGTTGCCCACGTGCGGGGCGGTCATCACGACGACCTGCCGGTGGTACGACGGGTCGGTGAGGGTCTCCTGGTAGCCGGTCATTCCGGTGGAGAACACGGCCTCGCCGAAGGTCTCCCCCACAGCGCCGTAGGCGCGGCCGCGGAAGATCCGGCCGTCCTCCAGGACGAGTACGGCGGGAGCTTTGGCTGCTCCCCTGGTGGAGGTCGTCATCGTTCGGCGCCTTCCGTCGTGGTGATTGAGTGGTTCATGTCGTTGATCGCTTCGACCCAGGCGGCGTGTTCCGCCGCACGGTCGGAGCGGAATCCGGAGTCGATCAGCCTGTCGCCGTGCGCCCATGTGACGACGAGGAGACCGCCTTCGGTGAGTACCTTGCCCGCGATTCCCTTGTCGAGGCGGGCGCCGCGCAGCTGCGCGGCCGGTACGAAGAAGTCGGTGGCACCCGGACGGACCACGTCGAGGCCCGCGTCGGTGAGCGTGAGCTCGACCCGGCTGCGGACGCCCAGTCCGTGGGCGACGATCCGGTCGAGCCACTGCCCGGCGGTGGTGGACCCGTGGTACCGGCCGGTCAGGGCCAGCCGGTGCTCGGGGAGCCCGTCGGGGGCGGCGGGCAGCTCCGGCAGATCGCTCTGCAGGGTGCCGCGCCATTTCCAGCCCTGCCGCATCAGCCAGTACACGAAGGCGATGAAGACGAGCAGACCGATGACCCACGCGATGCGGGCGCCCCAGTCCGTCACCTCCGCCGACTTCCGCGTCCCCTCGGCGGCCAGTTGGATTACTGCAGGTGTCACGCCAGCGTCCCGTCCACGACCGTTGCCCGGCCCCGCAGGAAGGTGTGAGTGACGCGCCCCGGCAGCTCGCGGCCCTCGTAGGGCGTGTTGCGGCTGCGGGAGGCGAAGTGTGCGGGGTCCACGACACCACGGTACGAGGTATCGACCAGGGTCAGGTTCGCGGGTTCACCTGCCGAGACGGGGCGTCCGTGGTTCGGGAGGCTGCCGATGCGCGCCGGGGCGAAGGACATCCGCTCGGCGACGCCCGCCCAGTCGAGCAGGCCGGTCTCCACCATCGTCTGCTGGACGACGGAGAGCGCGGTCTCCAGGCCCACCATGCCCATGGCGGCGGCGGCCCACTCGCAGTCCTTGTCCTCGTGCGGGTGCGGGGCGTGGTCGGTGGCGACGATGTCGATCGTGCCGTCGGCCAGCGCCTCGCGCAGGGCCAGCACGTCGGCCTCGGTGCGCAGCGGCGGGTTCACCTTGTAGACCGGGTTGTACGAGCGCACGAGCTCGTCGGTGAGGAGCAGGTGGTGCGGGGTGACCTCGGCGGTGACGTCGATGCCGCGGGACTTGGCCCAGCGGATGATCTCGACGGAGCCGGCGGTGGAGAGGTGGCAGATGTGGACGCGGGAGCCGACGTGCTCGGCGAGCAGCACGTCGCGGGCGATCACCGATTCCTCGGCGACGGCCGGCCAGCCGCCGAGGCCGAGCTCGGCGGAGACGACGCCCTCGTTCATCTGGGCGCCCTCGGTGAGGCGGGGCTCCTGGGCGTGCTGGGCGACGACTCCGCCGAAGGCCTTCACGTACTCCAGGGCGCGGCGCATGATGACCGCGTCGTCCACGCACTTGCCGTCGTCGGAGAAGACGGTGACGCGGGCGGCGGACTCGTGCATGGCGCCCAGCTCGGAGAGCTGCTTGCCCTCCAGGCCGACGGTGACGGCGCCGATGGGCTGGACGTCGCAGTAGCCGGATTCCTTGCCCAGGCGCCACACCTGCTCGACGACGCCGGCGGTGTCGGCGACGGGGAAGGTGTTGGCCATCGCGAAGACGGCGGTGTAGCCGCCGGAGGCGGCGGCGCGGGTGCCGGTGAGGACGGTCTCGGAGTCCTCGCGGCCGGGCTCGCGCAGGTGGGTGTGGAGGTCGACGAGGCCGGGGAGGAGGACCTGGCCCGCGGCCTCGATGACGGTCGCGTCGCCGGCGTCGAGGTCCGTGCCCACGGCGGCGATGGTTTCGCCGTCGATCAGGACGTCCTGGACGTCGCCACCGAGTACCTTCGCGCCACGAATAAGGATCTTGCTCATGGTTACTTGCTCTCCTCGGTGCGGGGCGTGCTGGTGGTGGTGACGGCGGGCTCGGAGCCTCCGAGCAGCAGGTACAGGACGGCCATCCGGATCGAGACCCCGTTGGTGACCTGCTCGATGACCGTGCAGCGGTCGGAGTCGGCGACCTCGGCGGTGATCTCCATGCCGCGGACCATCGGGCCGGGGTGCATCACGATGGCGTGCTCGGGCATCCGTGCCATGCGGGCGCCGTCCAGGCCGTAGCGGCGGGAGTACTCGCGCTCGGTCGGGAAGAAGGCCGCGTTCATCCGCTCGCGCTGCACCCGCAGCATCATCACGGCGTCGGACTTCGGCAGCACCTCGTCCAGGCTGTACGAGATCTCGCACGGCCAGGCCTCGACGCCGACGGGCACCAGGGTGGGCGGGGCCACCAGGGTGACCTGGGCGCCGAGGGTGTGCAGCAGCTGGACGTTGGAGCGGGCGACCCGGCTGTGCAGGACGTCGCCGACGATGGTGATCCGGCGGCCGTTCAGGTCCTTGCCGAGCCCGGCGTCCCGGCCGACCAGGCGGCGGCGCATGGTGAAGGCGTCGAGCAGGGCCTGGGTGGGGTGCTCGTGGGTGCCGTCGCCGGCGTTGATCACCGGGGCGTCGATCCAGCCGGAGGTAGCGAGGCGGTAGGGGGCGCCGGAGGCGTGGTGGCGGATGACGACCGCGTCCACGCCCATGGCCTCGAGGGTCTGGGCGGTGTCCTTGAGGGACTCGCCCTTGGAGACGCTGGACCCCTTGGCCGCGAAGTTGATGACATCGGCGGAGAGGCGCTTCTCGGCGGCCTCGAAGGAGATCCGGGTCCGGGTCGAGTCCTCGAAGAAGAGGTTGCAGATCGTGCGGCCGCGCAGGGTGGGCAGCTTCTTGATCGGCCGGTCCGCGACTCGGGCCATCTCCTCGGCGGTGTCGAGGATCAGGACGGCGTCGTCGCGCGTGAGATCGGCGGCCGAGATGAGGTGGCGCTTCATCCGGGTGCTCCGTAAGTCGTTGATGTCAAAGCCGTGGCGAGGGCGTGGGGAGGCGTGCGGGCTGGCTGGGGGCGTGCGGGCAGGGCAGGCTCCGGCGCGGACCCGAGGGGCCCGGCCGCAGGCACGGGACTACTGTCCGGCCGCCCGGGCGGTCCGCTGGCCGAGCAGTACGGCGTCTCGGCCGTCCTCCTCCTGGACCTGGACCTGGACGTTCTCCCGCAGCGACGTGGGGAGGTTCTTGCCGACGTAGTCGGCGCGGATCGGCAGCTCGCGGTGGCCGCGGTCGACGAGGACCGCGAGTTGCACCGCGCGGGGGCGGCCGAGGTCGCCCAGCGCGTCGAGGGCGGCGCGGATGGTGCGGCCGGAGAAGAGAACGTCGTCGACGAGGACGACCAGGCGGCCGTCGATGTCGTCGCCGGGAATCTCGGTGCGGCCGATCGCCCGGGCCGGCTTCATCCGCAGGTCGTCGCGGTACATGGTGATGTCGAGGGAGCCGACCGGGATCTTGACACCGGTGATCTCTTCGAGCTTGGTGGCCAGCCGGCGGGCGAGGAAGACGCCGCGGGTGGGAATTCCGAGGAGCACCACGTCGTCGGCGCCCTTGGCGCGTTCGACGATTTCGTGGGCGATGCGGGTCAGAACACGGGCGATGTCCTGCGCTTCGAGAACGGGGCGCATGACATCGGCATCGGCACCGGTGCTCTGGGACTGCGGGAACTGCGACTGCTGAGTGTCCATGAAAAGGACCTCCTTCTCCGCCTCACGGGACGGACCTTAAAGGACGTCGGATCTACGGTTTCCACGGTACCAGGGGTATTCCCGCGACCGGGCATCGGGGCAGACCAGGACCCCTCTTACGTGGGCGTTGGTGACCATTCGGCTTGACGCATCCAAGTAACGCTGCGTAACCTCACAGTGAGTTACCAGCCGCGCGGCGGAGCCGCACGTGGTCATGTCGTCACAGCGTCCGGGAGCGTTATGTCCAGCGAATACGCCAAACAGCTCGGGGCCAAGCTCCGCGCCATCCGCACCCAGCAGGGCCTTTCCCTCCACGGTGTCGAGGAGAAGTCCCAGGGCCGGTGGAAGGCCGTGGTGGTCGGTTCTTACGAGCGCGGAGACCGCGCCGTGACCGTCCAGCGTCTCGCCGAGCTGGCGGACTTCTACGGGGTGCCGGTGCAGGAACTGCTGCCGGGTACGACCCCCGGCGGAGCGGCCGAGCCGCCGCCGAAGCTGCGCCTGGACCTGGAGCGCCTCGCCCACGTCCCCGCCGAGAAGGCCGGCCCGCTGCAGCGTTACGCGGCGACCATCCAGAGCCAGCGCGGCGACTACAACGGCAAGGTGCTCTCGATCCGCCAGGACGACCTGCGCACCCTCGCCGTCATCTACGACCAGTCGCCCTCGGTCCTGACCGAGCAGCTCATCAGCTGGGGCGTCCTGGACGCGGATGCGCGTCGCGCGGTGGCGCACGAGGACATCTAGTCCTCCCAGGTCTCAGCAGAAACGTTTACCGGTGGGTTCCGGGAGCCGAAAGGCGCCCGGAACCCACCGGTTTTTTCGTGCCCACGTCCGGTCCCGCCTCCGGTCCCCCGTCCGTGCCCCCGGGCAGACGACGGAGGGCCCGCAGCGCGCGTGCGCTGCGGGCCCTCCGTTCACGCCGTACCGGCGCCCGTCAGCTCTCGCTGCGGCGCAGCTTCGGCTTGAGGTCCTTGAAGCGGCCGAGCAGTCCGTTCACGAACGAGGGCGACTCGTCCGTGGAGAACTCCTTGGCCAGCTGGACGGCCTCGTCGATGGCCACGGCGTCCGGGGTTCCGTCGACCCAGATCAGCTCGTAGGCACCGAGGCGCACGATGTTCCGGTCCACGACCGGCATGCGGTCGAGGTCCCAGTCCACGGCGTAGGTGGCGATCAGATCGTCGATGCGGTCCACCTTGTCGGCGTACCCCTCGACGAGTTCCATGGTGAACTCGTTCACCGCGGGCTGGCGGTCGGTGTCCGACCGCGAGTGGCGGACCCAGTCCGCGAGGACCTCGCGCACGGAGACCCCGCGCTGGTCGGCCTCGAACAGGATCTGGAAAGCGCGCTTGCGCGCGTTGCTCCGGGCAGCCACGGTTAGCTGTTCACCCGGCCGAGGTAGTCGCTGGTGCGGGTGTCGACCTTGATCTTCTCACCGGTGTTGATGAAGAGCGGGACCTGGATCTCGTGGCCCGTCTCCAGCGTCGCCGGCTTGGTGCCACCGGTGGAGCGGTCGCCCTGGACGCCCGGGTCGGTGTGCTGGATGGTCAGCTCGACGGCGGCCGGGAGCTCGACGTAGAGCACCTCGCCCTCGTGGCGGGCCACGGAGGCGGTGAAGCCCTCGATCAGGAAGTTGGCGGCGTCGCCGACGGCCTTCTTGTCGACCATCAGCTGGTCGAAGTCCTCCATGTCCATGAACACGAAGTACTCGCCGTCCATGTAGGAGAACTGCATGTCGCGGCGGTCGATGGTGGCCGTCTCGACCTTGGTGCCGGCGTTGAACGTCTTGTCGACGACCTTGCCGGACATGACGCTCTTCAGCTTGGTGCGCACGAAGGCCGGGCCCTTGCCGGGCTTGACGTGCTGGAACTCGACGACGGACCAGAGCTGGCCACCGTCGAGCTTGAGCACCATGCCGTTCTTGAGGTCGTTCGTGGAAGCCACGGTTTGGGAATCTCCTGCACTGGAAGACCACGGGTGCGCGCACAGCCCGGCGACGCGGGCTAGAGCGCGAGCAGCTCCTTGGTCGTAATGGTGAGTAGCTCGGGACCGCCGTCCGCCTCGGGGCGTACGACGAGCGTGTCATCGATCCGGACACCGCCCCGGCCGGGGAGGTGAACCCCCGGTTCGACGGTGACCGGCACGCAAGCGTCCAGTTTACCCATGGCCGTAGGTGCAAGCTGCGGGTCCTCGTCGATTTCGAGACCGACACCGTGTCCGGTCCACGCCGCGAGGGCCTCGCCGTGACCTGCGGAGTCGAGTACGGAGCGGGCCGCGTGATCCACATCTCGGTACGCGGCTCCGGGCAGGAGGGCCTCGCGGCCCGCCCGCTGGGCGGCGAAGACCAGGTCGTAGAGCTCGATCTGCCAGTCGGCGGGGGTGGTGCCGATCACGAAGGTGCGGCCGATCTCGCAGCGGTAGCCCCGGTAGTTCGCGCCGAGGCAGACGGAGAGGAAATCACCCTCCTCGACCCGCCGGTCCGAGGGCCGGTGCCGGGAGCGGCCGGAATGCGGGCCCGTGCCCACAGAGGTCGGGAAGGCCGGGCCGTCCGCCCCGTGGTCCACGAGGCGGCGTTCCAGCTCCAGTGCGAGGTGCCGTTCGGTGCGGCCCACCAGGATCGATTCGAGCAGCTCCCCGAGGGCCTGGTCGGCGATCTCGGCGGCGATCCGCAGGCAGGCAATCTCCTCCTCGTCCTTGACGAGGCGCTGCTGTTCCACCGCGGTTCCCAGGTCCGCGAGACGCAGTCCGGGCGCCACCGAGCCCAGGGCGCGGTGCCGGCCGACGGTGAGGTGGTGTTCCTCGACGGCGAGGGAATCGGCGCGGGCCGCGGAGGCCGCGTCGGCCGCCGCGACGGCGGGATCCGCCCCGGGCCCGGCCAGCACGGAGAACCGCAGGTTCTCGTCGAGCCGCCCCTCGTCGGCCTCCCCGGAGGGCTGTCCGGCGCAGAACAGCATGTCCTCGGCGCCCGGGCCGACCAGCAGCACCGCGCCCAGCGGCGACGCCCCGGAGAGGTAACGGACGTTCGCCGGACGCGTGATGAGTGCGGCGGCGTTTCCGGCGGCCGCACAGCGGTCGCGAAGCAGGCCCCGGCGGGCCGCGTACACGTCTGACATGTTCCGAGCCTACGAGCGCCGCGCGCATCCGGCCTGGTGAGCGCAGCCGTACGGGGGCCGGGCCCGGCCCCTCGGGCGCCGCGGGCGGGGATTCAGTAGGCGGGCTGCGAGATGACCCGGGCCAGGGTCTCGTCCAGGGCCCGGGCGGTGCCTTCGACGTCCAGGTGGGAGTTGTCGATGATCGGCAGCCCGGATCCGTACCAGCCGGCCATGCGGCCGTGGATCCGCGCGACCTCCTCGTCGGAGAGGCGCCGGTTGCCGGAGCGGGCGGCGTTGCGCTCCAGGACGATCTCCAGGCCCGGCAGCAGCACGACGGGGAGCAGCGCCGGTCCCACGTGGCGCTTCCAGCCGCCGAGGCCCACCACCGGCCGGTCCGGGAACACGGCGTCGTCGAGGATGCAGGAGATCCCGTTGGCCAGGAAGTTGCGGGCGGCGAAGCCGCAGGTGCGGCGGGCGAGGCGGTACTGGGCCTCCGAGTGGTCGTTCCACCCGGCCTGCGGGTCCGCGAAGCCCGAGCACACCCATTCCCGTACGTCGTCGAGGCTGACGTGCGCGGTGGGGACGGGCCGGGTGCCGGCCCAGTGGCGGGCCACCGTGGTCTTGCCGGCGCCCGCGGGGCCGATCAGCAGGACCGCGAGGACGGCTCCGCCGGTGCCGGGTGCGGCGGG
This sequence comes from Streptomyces sp. NPDC051563, assembly GCF_044454225.1. NCBI lineage: Bacteria > Bacillati > Actinomycetota > Actinomycetes > Kitasatosporales > Streptomycetaceae > Streptomyces > Streptomyces sp. NPDC051563. Next base: position 87,394 of record NZ_JBITDL010000022.1, on the reverse strand, counting down.
CGGCAGCGGCACGTGCCCGGTGAACCCGTCCGGCGGACCCGGCGCGGCCAGCGGCGCCGCGGGCGCGGAGGGCGCGGGAGGCGCGGGCCAGCCCGCGACGGGCGGTACTCCCGGCTGCGGGGGCGCCGCGGGGTGCCTGCTCCCCGGCGGCTCCCAGCCACCGCCTCCCACTCCCTGCTGCATCCGCTGCCACTCCGTCTCGTTCCACCACGACTGATGCGAGAACGTTATATGACCCCGGCGGCTCCCCGGGTCACGCGGTCGGGAGGCGGCCCGGTTCAGGACGGTTCGGGACGGTTCGCACCGGCCCGAACCGGCTCAGGCCGTGACCTCGCCGAAGGCCGCCACGAGGACGGCCGGGTCCGGACCCTCCAGGACGGTCGGCTTGGCCAGCCCGTCCAGGACGATGAAGCGCAGCAGGTCGCCCCGGGACTTCTTGTCGAGCTTCATGGTCTCCAGCAGCTTGGGCCACTGGTCGCCGCGGTAGGTCAGCGGCAGCCCCACCGAGGCGAGGACGGCCTTGTGCCGGTCGGCCGTCGCGTCGTCGAGCCGGCCCGCGAGCCGGCCGAGTTCGGCGGCGAAGACCATGCCGATCGAAACGGCCGCGCCGTGGCGCCACTTGTAGCGCTCGTTCTTCTCGATGGCGTGCGCGAGGGTGTGCCCGTAGTTCAGGATCTCCCGCAGGCCCGACTCCTTGAGGTCGCTGGAGACCACGTCGGCCTTGACCTGGATGGAGCGGCAGATCAGCTCGGCGGTGTGCGGGCCGGCCGGCGTGCGCGCCGCCTCGGGGTCCGCCTCGATCAGGTCGAGGATCACCGGGTCGGAGATGAATCCGGCCTTGATGATCTCGGCGAGACCGCTGACGTAGTCGTTGACCGGCAGCGAGTCCAGCGCGGCCAGGTCGCAGAGCACTCCGGCCGGCGGGTGGAAGGCGCCGACGAGGTTCTTGCCCTCGGCGGTGTTGATGCCGGTCTTGCCGCCGACGGCCGCGTCCACCATCGCCAGGATGGTGGTCGGCACGGCGATCCAGCGCACCCCGCGCAGCCAGGAGGCCGCGACGAAGCCCGCGAGGTCGGTGGTGGCTCCGCCGCCGACGCCGACGATGGCGTCGCTGCGGGTGAAGCCGGACTGGCCCAGCGCCTTCCAGCAGTACGCCATCACCTCGACCGTCTTGGCCTCTTCGGCGTTAGGCACCTGGATGGCGACGGCCTCGTACCCCTGTGCGGCGAGGTCGTCCCGCAGGGCCTCACCGGTGGAGGCGAGGGCCTCGGGGTGGATCACGGCGACCCGCTGGGCCTTCGTACCGATCAGAGAGCCGAGCTCGCCGAGCAGCTGCCGGCCGACCAGCACCTCGTACGCGTCGTGCCCGGCGCTCGCGCCGACCTGGATCCGCGTCACCTGGTCTGTCATGCGTTCTTCAACTCCAGAGCGTCGAGGACCGCCTGGGCGACCTCTTCGGGGGTGCGGGCGTCCGTGGCCACCACGACGCGCGCGACTTCGGTGTACAGGGGGCGCCGGGCCTCCATCAGATCGCGCCACTGGCGGCGCGGGTTGACGGCGAGCAGCGGGCGCGCGGCGCCGAGGCCCACGCGCTTGACGGCTTCCTCGACGTCCATCGAGAGGTAGGCGACGGGCAGCCCGGTCAGCAGCTCGCGCGTCTTCTCGTCGAGGACGGCGCCGCCGCCGAGGGCGAGCACCCCGTCGTGGCCGGCGACGGCGGCGGCGACCGCCTCCCGCTCCAGCTCACGGAAGTACGGTTCGCCCTCGTCGATGAAGATGTCGGAGATCTCCCGGCCCTGGGCCGCGACGATGTCGGCGTCGGTGTCCCGGTAGGAGACCCCGAGCCGCCGGGCGATCAGCTCGCCCACGGTGGACTTGCCGGACCCCATGGGGCCGACGAGGACCACCAGGGGTCCGGTCGTACGGGCGCCGGTCACCGGATCTGCAGGTTGTCGAGGTACGACTGCACGTTGCGGCGGGTCTCCGGGACGGAGTCCCCGCCGAACTTCTCGACGACGGCGTCGGCCAGCACCAGGGCGACCATGGCCTCGGCGACGATGCCCGCGGCGGGCACCGCACAGACGTCGGAACGCTGGTGGTGCGCGACGGTGGCCTCGCCGGTGGCGACGTCCACGGTCGCGAGGGCCTTCGGCACGGTCGCGATCGGCTTCATCGCCGCGCGCACGCGCAGCAGCTCGCCGGTGGTCAGGCCGCCCTCGGTGCCGCCGGAGCGCCCGGAGGTCCGCTTGAGGCCCTCGGGGGTGGAGACGATCTCGTCGTGCGCCTTGGAGCCGGGCACGCGGGCGAGGTCGAAGCCGTCGCCGACCTCGACGCCCTTGATGGCCTGGATGCCCATGAGCGCGGCCGCGAGGCGCGCGTCGAGGCGGCGGTCCCAGTGCACGTGGGAGCCGAGGCCGACGGGCACGCCGTAGGCGAGGACCTCGACGACGCCGCCGAGGGTGTCGCCGTCCTTGTGGGCCTGGTCGATCTCCGCGACCATCTGCTTCGACGCGTCGGCGTCGAGGCAGCGCACCGGGTCGGCGTCGAGCTTCTCGACGTCGGCGGGGGTCGGGTAGACGCCGTACGGGGCCTTGGCGGCGGCCAGCTCCACCACGTGGGAGACGATCTCGATGCCGGCGACCTCCTTGATGAAGGAGCGGGCGACGGCGCCGAGGGCAACCCGGGCCGCGGTCTCACGGGCGCTGGCGCGCTCCAGGATCGGCCGCGCCTCGGAGAAGCCGTACTTCTGCATGCCCGCGAGGTCGGCGTGGCCGGGGCGCGGGCGGGTCAGCGCCGCGTTGCGGCCGGTCTCCTTGAGGAGCGAGGGGTCGACCGGGTCGGCCGACATCACGGTCTCCCACTTGGGCCACTCGCTGTTGCCGATCATCACGGCGACCGGGCCGCCCTGCGACAGGCCGTGGCGCACACCGCCGAGGAAAGTGATCTCGTCCTGCTCGAACTTCATCCGGGCACCGCGGCCGTAGCCGAGCCGGCGCCGCGCCAGGTGTTCGGCCACCAGCTCTGTGGTGACCGGGACGCCGGCGGGAAGCCCCTCCAGCGTCGCTACCAGAGCCGGGCCGTGAGATTCCCCGGCCGTCAGCCAACGCAACCTGCTCAACGATGCTCCTCGTGCTCGCGCCTGATTCATCGATGGCGCGATCGGGTGCGCGGCCCGGACCCGCCTACCCCCGATCCTCCCATGTCCGGGCCCGTACACCGCCCTCGGTCCAGCTATCGGACGGCGGCGCACCCCGGCCCGGGGCGACCTGCGGATCAAGGAAGGGGCCGCGGTCCCGCTCAGTGGCGGGCGCGCAGCGCCGCCTCGCCCGCGGCGCGCATGGCGGCGAGCGGAGCGGTGGGGCAGCCGGTCATCAGCTCGACCTGGAGGACCGCCTGGTGGACCAGGAGGTCGAGGCCGCCGAGGAGCTTGCCGCCGTGCCCGGTCCATGCCGCGGCCAGCGGGGTGGGCCAGGGGTCGTACAGCACGTCGAAGAGGGTGCCCGGAGCGGCGGGCACGGAGCCGGCCAGCTCGTCCGTGGCGCCGGCCGGGGTGGTGGCGATGACCAGCGGCGCGGCCAGCGCCTCGGCCGCCCGCGACCAGTCGGCCGTACGGACCTCCACGCCGAGCCGCTCGCCCCATGCGCGCATCTCCGCGGCCCGGGCCTCGGAGCGTACGTACGCGGTCACCTCGCCGGTGCAGATCCGGGCCAGGGCGGCGAGCGCCGAGGAGGCGGTGGCGCCCGCGCCGAGGACGGCGGCGGACTCCACCTTTTGCACGCCCTGCTCGCCCAGGGCGGCGAGCAGGCCGGGGATGTCGGTGTTGTCGCCGACCGTGCGGCCGTCCTCGGTGAAGACGACGGTGTTGACCGTCTCCACGGAGGCGGCCGTATCGCTGATCCCGTCGAGCAGCGGGATGACCGCCCGCTTCAGCGGCATGGTCAGCGACAGCCCAGCCCACTCGGGGCCGAGCCGTGCCATGAAGCCGGGGAGCGCGGCCTCGTCGATCTCGAACCGGTCGTACGACCGGTCCCCGAGGCCGAGCTCCTGGTACGCGGCGCGGTGCAGCACCGGCGAGAGGGAGTGCTCGATGGGAGACCCCAGCACCGCGGCCCGTATCCGTGACATGTCCTGCTACCCGCCGTTCTTCTGCTTCTGCCGTGCCTGGAACTCGGCCACGAGCTTGAGGTGCTCGTCGTAGGTCTTGGTGAAGGTCGTCTTGTCGCCGTCGACCGACACGAAGAACATCCAGCCCCCGTGGTCCGGGCTGAGCGTGGCGGTCAGCGCGTCCGTGCCCGGGTTCCCGATCGGACCCGGAGGCAGGCCCTTGACGTTGTGCGTGTTGTAGGGGTTCACGAACGCCTTCGCCTCGGTGAGGTTGAAGTTGATCTCGCTCTGGTTCTTGACGTAGTTGTACGTCGAGTCGAACTCGATCTTCTGGTTCGTGACGTCGTTGGTCTTCTTGAGGCGGTTGTAGACCACCTCCGCCATCTTGCGGAAGTCGTCGTGGTTCTTGCCCTCGGCGTTGACGAGGCTGGCGACCGTGATCACCTGGAGCGGGTTCTCCAGCCCCAGCTCCTTGGCCTTGCCCTCGACCCCGAGCTCCGTGTACTTGTCCGTGGCGTTCTTGACCATCTGCTTCAGCAGGGACTCGGGCGTGCTGTCCTTCTTCAGGTCGTAGCGCGCCGGGTACAGGAAGCCCTCGAGCGGGTCGATGATCTTCGGGTCGTTGTTCGCCCAGGCAGGCAGGCCGAGGGACTTGGCCTCCTTCAGGGCGATGTCCTTGGTGGTGCCGGCCGGCTTCTCGAGCTTCTTGTCGATCGCGTCGTAGACCACGCTGTTGCGCATGCCCTCGGAGATCGTGAGGACGTGCAGCTTGGAGGGGTCGGTCATGACCTCGACCGCGGCGGCCGCCGACATCTTCTTCCGCAGCGGATAGATGCCGGGCTGGATGGACATGCCGCCCTTGACGCCGCTCGCCGCGTCCACGAACGCCTGGGCGCTCGCGACGACGCCCTGCTCCTTGAGGATGCGGCCCATCTGGCCCAGGCCGGCGCCCTTGGGGATCTCCACGTCCACGGTCTCGTCGATACCGGAGCCCGCGAAGTCCTCGGCCGCGCCGAACTTGTCCTTGATGTAGTTGTAGCCGTAGTAGCCGCCACCGCCGAGCACGCCGACGATGACCACGGCCGCGACGAGGCAGGCCATGCCGCTGCGCTTCTTCGGCTGGCCGCCGGAGCGGCCCGACCGGCGGCCGCCGCGACCGCCGTCGTCGCCGTCGTCACCCTCGTCGTCGTCCATGCCGCCGCTGCCGCCGCCCGCGAGAAAGGAATCCGCGGCCTCGTCGGCCCCGGCCTCCTCCTGCCACTGCTCCTCGGTGTCCAGGTGCCGCATGCTCGGGGGCCGCGGCGGCGGGAACGCCTCGGGGGTGCCGTAGAGGTCGGGGGCCTCGCCGGGGTAGCCGCTCGTCTGCTGCTGCGCGTACGGGTCCGCGCCCGCGTACGGGTCGGCGGCCTGCGGGGCCTGGGCGTAGTGCCCCTGCCCGGTGTCCCAGACCTGGCCCTGGCCCCCGTACGACTCCTGCTGCTGAGCGTGCTGCTGGTGCTGCTGCGGGTGCTGGGGATACGGCACCTGCTGCTGCGGGTACGGCATCTGCTGGGCCTGGGGGTACTGGCCCTGCTGCTGCGCGTAGTAGGCCTGCTGGGGCTGAGGCTCCTGCTGCTGGTACTGCTGCGGGCCTCCGACATAGGGCATCTGACCCTGCTGGGCCTCGTGCCCGGTCCACCCCTGGTCCCCGTACTGCGGGTCCTCGGGGTGCCACGGTTCGGGGCCAGGGCCCCGGCCATACTCAGTCATCGATCCCCTAGCGCGCCGCAGGGCGTTGGCCGCGACTCCGTCTGCCGCGACACACGGTTCCGCCTCTTCTGATGGGCGACGGCTGTTCGAATGCCGTCACATCGCGCGGAACGTTACCGTATCGCGATCAGACAACCACTTCGACGCACTCACCGGGCGGATTACCTGATACCCGTTCGGTCTCCAGAGCGTTCTGCAGGATCACCACGGCGGCCGCCTGGTCGATGACCGACCGGCTCTTCTTGGCGTTCTTGCCCGAGGCCCGCAGGCCCTGGGCGGCGGTGACCGTCGTCATCCGCTCGTCCACCAGACGCACCGTCACGGGTTTGATGCCCTTGGCGAGTTCCGTGGCGAAGGCGCGGCACTTGGCCGCGGCCGGCCCTTCCCGCCCGCTGAGCGAACGGGGCAGACCGACCACCACCTCGATGGGCTCGTACTCCGCGACGAGCTGCCGCAGCCGCCGGTGGGCGAAGGGGATGTCCCGGCCCGGAACGGTCTCCACCGGTGTGGCCAACACCCCATCGGGGTCGCACGAGGCGACCCCGATCCGGGCGTCACCGACATCGATGGCCAGACGGCGGCCGCGGCGCAGTGTCATCGTCAGGCCGTCTCTGCGACGAGGCGCTCGACCGCGGCGATGGCCTCGGGGACCGCGGCCGGGTTCTGGCCGCCGCCCTGGGCCACGTCGGGCTTGCCGCCGCCGCCGCCACCGAGGGTCTTGGCGGCCGTACGGACCAGCTCGCCGGCCTTGAGACCGCGCTCGCGGGCGGCCTCGTTGGTGGCGATGACGGTCAGCGGGCGGTCGTTCGCCGTGGTGAAGAGCGCGACCACGGCGGGGCGGTCGCCCTGGATGCGGCCTCGGACGTCGAGGACCAGCTTGCGCAGGTCGTCGGCGCCGGTGCCGTCCGGGACGGTGCCCACGACGAGGGCGACACCGCGGATGTCCTGGGCGCCCGCGGCGAGACCGGCGGCGGCCTGGAGGACCTTCTCCGCGCGGAACTTCTCGATCTCCTTCTCGGCGTCCTTCAGCTTGCCGAGCATGGAGGCGATCTTCTCCGGCAGCTCCTCGGCGCGGCCCTTGACCAGCTCCTGGAGCTGGGCGACGACCGTGTGCTCCTTGGCGAGGAAGTTGTAGGCGTCCACACCGACGAGGGCCTCGACGCGGCGCACGCCCGAGCCGATGGAGGACTCGCCGAGCAGCTTCACCAGACCCAGCTGGGCGGTGTTGCCGACGTGGGTGCCGCCGCACAGCTCCTTGGAGAAGTCGCCGATGGTCACGACGCGCACGCGCTCGCCGTACTTCTCGCCGAACTCGGCGATGGCGCCCTGCTTCTTCGCCTCGTCGATGCTCATGATCTCGGCGGTGACGTCGAGCTCGCGCGAGAGCACGTCGTTGATCTTGTGCTCCACGTCGGTGAGGACCGAGCCGGGCACCGCGTTCGGCGAGCCGAAGTCGAAGCGGAAGCGGCCGGGCGAGTTCTCGGAACCGGCCTGGGCGGCCGTCGGGCCGAGCGCGTCGCGCAGGGCCTGGTGCGTCAGGTGGGTGGCCGAGTGGGCGCGGGCGATGGCCCGGCGGCGCTGGATGTCGATGGCGGCGTACGCGGAGGCGCCCACCGTCACCTCGCCGACCTGGACGGAGCCCTTGTGCACGGAGACGCCGGGCACCGGCTGCTGCACGTCGCGGACGACGATGACGGCGCCCGAGTCGAGCTTGATGCGGCCCTGGTCGGCGAGCTGGCCGCCGCCCTCGGCGTAGAAGGGGGTGCGGTCCAGGACGACCTCGACCTCGTCGCCCTCGGAGGCGGCGGGCGCGGAGACGCCGTTGACCAGGAGGCCGACGATGGTGGACTCGCCCTGGTTGGTGGCGTAGCCGGTGAACTCGGTGGCGCCGGAGCCGTCGGCGATCTCCCGGTAGGCGGACATGTCCGCGTGGCCGGTCTTCTTGGCCTTGGCGTCGGCCTTGGCGCGGTCGCGCTGCTCCTGCATCAGGCGGCGGAAGCCGGGCTCGTCCACGGCGAGGCCCTGCTCGGCGGCCATCTCCAGGGTGAGATCGATCGGGAAGCCCCAGGTGTCGTGGAGCAGGAACGCCTTGTCGCCGGCCAGGACCGTACCGCCGGCGGCCTTGGTCTCGCTGACGGCGGTGTCGAGGATGTTGGTGCCGCCCTTGATGGCCTTGAGGAAGGCGGCCTCTTCGGCGAGCGCGACGGTCTCGATGCGCTTGCGGTCGGTCACGAGCTCCGGGTACTGCTGGCCCATGGTCTCGATGACCACGTTCACCAGGTCCTGGACGACCGGACCGGTGGCGCCCATGAGGCGCATGTTGCGGATGGCGCGGCGCATGATGCGGCGCAGCACGTAGCCGCGGCCCTCGTTGCCGGGGGTGACGCCGTCGCCGATGAGCATGGTCGAGGTGCGGATGTGGTCGGCGACAACGCGCAGCGAGACGTCCGTGCCCTTTTCGGCGCCGTACTGCACGCCGGTCAGCTCGGTGGCCTTGTCCATGACCACGCGCAGGGTGTCGGTCTCGTACATGTTCTGTACGCCCTGCAGGATCATGGCGAGGCGCTCGAGGCCGAGACCGGTGTCGATGTTCTTCGACGGCAGGTCGCCGAGGATCGGGAAGTCTTCCTTCCCGTCGCCGGCGCCGCGCTCGTACTGCATGAAGACCAGGTTCCAGATCTCCACGTAGCGCTCGTCGTTGACGGCGGGGCCGCCCTCGACGCCGAACTCGGGGCCGCGGTCGTAGTTGATCTCCGAGCAGGGGCCGCAGGGGCCCGGGACGCCCATGGACCAGAAGTTGTCCTTCTTGCCCAGGCGCTGGATGCGCTCCTGCGGGACGCCCACCTTGTCGCGCCAGATGGCCTCGGCCTCGTCGTCGTCGAGGTAGACCGTGATCCAGAGCTTCTCGGGCTCCAGGCCGTAGCCGCCGTCCGCCACGGAGCTGGTGAGCAGCTCCCAGGCGTACTTGATGGCGCCTTCCTTGAAGTAGTCCCCGAAGGAGAAGTTGCCGCACATCTGGAAGAACGTGCCGTGGCGGGTGGTCTTGCCGACCTCTTCGATGTCCGGCGTACGGACGCACTTCTGCACGCTGGTGAGCGTGGACGCGGGCGGCTTGACCTCGCCGAGGAAGTACGGCTTGAACGGCACCATGCCCGCGGGCACCAGCAGCAGAGTCGGGTCGTCCGCGATGAGCGACGCCGAAGGGACAACGGTGTGACCGCGCTCCTCGAAGAAGCTCAGCCAGCGGCGGCGGATTTCAGCCGACTCCATCAGTGGTCCTCATTCCGGTTGTACGTAACCTTCGAAAACTGGTTCGTGTTCTGGTCGTGCTCGATGGCCCGCAGCCGCCGCGGCCCTGGAAGGGCGGTGACGTTGGCGGGCAGGTCGGGATCCTGGTGGAGTCCCAGTGCGTCGTTCAGCTCGTCCTCGCGCTGCGACATTCCCGACTTGACGTCGAGGGCGAAGTCCTTGAGGCGGTGGCCCGCCTCGATCGCCTTGTCGGCGGCCTGGGCGGCGAGGCTCTCCGGCGTCAGCTTCTTGAGCTGCCGGTTGACCTTGGTGGTGGCCCACACGCCGGCGGCAGCGCCGGCGGTGAACCAGAAGGCTCGGCGGAACATCGGAGATCTCAGCCCTTCTGCTTCCGGCGCCGGGCCGCCGGCACCGTACGGCCGACGATCACGGTCCGTCGGGAGGTCTTGCCCGGCGCGTCCTCGGGACGCGCGCCGCCCTTGCCCAGCGCCTTGCGGACGCCGTAGCCGAAGGCCGCGACCTTGACGAGCGGGCCGCCGAAGGTGGACGCCACGGTGGAGGACAGGGCGGAGGCGTTGGAGGTGACTTCCTGTACGTCGCTCGCGATGGCGTCGACCCGGTCGAGCTGGGTGCGGGCGGAGCGGACGGTGGTGGAGGCTTCCGCGAGCAGCGGGACGGCCTGCTCGGTCACGTCGGCCACCAGCTTGGTGGTCGCCCTGAGCACCTGGGCCAGCCTCACCAGCACCACGGCGAGGAACGAGACCAGGATGGCCCAGAAGACGGCCACGAGGATCCCGGCAACCTCTCCACCGGACACGTTCACACCGCTCTCTACAGATTGATCACCAAGCGAAAAAGTCGTCCTCCGACCCTATCGCGCCGGAGATCCGCCGCAGTACCGGAATTCCAGGGCGGCACCCGCGCCGGGCGTCGCGAACCGGCCCGCCTTGTACGCAGCGCACGCGGACCAGTACGCTCCGTGTCCCATGCGACAAAGACCCATTCCACGAAGGACGCCGGGCAATCTTCCCTCGGACCTGAGCGGCTTTGTCGGGCGGGGCGGGGAACTCGCCGAACTGGGGCGGCTGCTGGACTCCTCGCGGCTGGTCACGGTGACCGGCGCGGGCGGTGTGGGCAAGACCCGCCTGGTCCTGGCCGCGGCCAGGGCGGCCGCCGACGCGGCGGCCGGTCCGGTCCGCCCTTCCGATGCGGGCGGCCCCGCGGATCCGGCGCAGGAACGCTACTGCGACGGGGTGTGGCTGGCCGAGCTGGCCTCCGTACGGGATCCGGCGCTGCTGGAACTGACGCTCGCCGAGGCGCTCGGGCTGACCGACCACACCGCCCGGCCGCCCCGGACGGTCCTCGCCGAACACCTGGCCGAGCGGCGGCTGCTGCTGGTCCTGGACGGCTTCGAGCAGCTGGTCGACGAGACCGCGGACCTGGTACGGGACCTCCTGCGCCGCTCCCCCGGCCTGCGGGTGCTCGCCGCCGGCCGGCGGCCGCTGACCCTCGACGGGGAGCTGTCCTGGCCGCTGGCCCCGCTGCATCCGGAGGAGGCCCTGGCCCTCCTCATCGAGCGGACCGCGGCGGCCGATCCCGCCTTCGCCCTGACGGAGGCCAACCGGGCCCAGCTGGCGGAGCTGTGCGCCCGCCTCGACGGCCTGCCGCTGGCCCTGGAACTGGCGGCGGGCCGGCTGCGCACGCTCTCCCCCGCACAGGTGCTGTCCCGGCTGGAGGACCGCTTCGCCCTGCTGACGGGCGGCTCGCGCGGCGCGCTGCCCCGGCACCGGGCGCTGCGCACGGCGATCGGCTGGAGCCACGAGCTGTGCACGGCCGGGGAGCGGCTGCTGTGGGCGCGGCTGTCGGTGTTCGCCGGGCAGTTCGACCTGGACGCCGCCGAGTACGTGTGCGCGGGCCCGGACCTGCCGGTGGATTCGGTGCTGGATCTGGTCGGGGAGCTGCTGGGGCAGTCCCTGCTGGTCCGGGAGGAGACGCCGGCCGGGGTCCGCTACCGGATGCTGGAGAGCGTACGGATCTACGGGGCGGGCTGGCTGGAGTCGCTGGGCGACGCCCGGCGGCTGCGGCGGCGGCACCGGGACTGGTACATGGGCCTGGCGACCTGGTGCGAGCTGGACTGGTTCAGTCCGCGTCAGGAGGAGGTGGCCGCGCTGGTGGAGGCGGAGCTGCCGAACCTGCGGCTCGCGCTGGAGTGCTGCCTGGACGAGCCGGACGAGATCCACCTGGGCCAGTACCTGGCGGGCACCCTGTGGTTCTTCTGGGCCGGCTGCGGCCGGCTCACCGAGGGCCGGCACTGGCTGGACCGGACCCTGGAGGGCGATCTCGGGCTCGCCGGAGCGGAGTACGAGAGCTCCCGGCTGAAGGCGCTGTGGGTGCTCGGGTACGTCGCGGCCCTCCAGGGCGACGCGGTGGCCTCGATGAGCGCGCTGTACGAGTGCCGGGACGGCGCCGCACGGAGCGAGAACCCGGTGGCGGGGGCGTACGCCGTGCACCGGATGGGCTGTCTGTCCCTGGTCTCGGACGACATGACCCGGGCCGGGGAGCTGCTGGGCTCGGCGCTGGAGCGCTACCGGGAGGCAGGGGAGCTCAACAGCAACGTGCTGATGTGCCAGGTGGAGCTGGCGATGGCGCTGGCCTTCCAGGGGGACCTGGCGGGCGCGCTCTCCCTGTGCGGGGAGGTCCGGGACATCTGCGAGGAGCGCGGGGAGCGCTGGACCAAGGCGTACGCCCTGTACGTCCTGGCGTACGCGGCGCTGGACGCCGGGGGCACGGCCGAGGCGCGGCGGCTGCTGGCCGAGTGCGTGGCCATCAACCACACCTTCCGCGATCTGGTCGGACTGGTGCTGGCGGTGGAGCTGCTGGCGCTGGTCACGGTGGCCGAGGGGCATCCGGCGGAGGCGGCCGTCCTGCAGGGCGCGACGGAGCCCCTGTGGGACGGGGTGGGGATGCGGCTGTTCGGCTCGGGGTACTTCAACGCCCCGCGGCTGATGTGCCAGGAGCGGGCGGGCGAACTGCTGGGCGCCGAGCGGTACGCGTCCTGCGCCCGGCACGGCCGGACCCTGCCCCTGGACGCTCTCGTGGAGCGCGCCCTGCGGGGACCGGAGCCGGTGCCCGTGGCAGCGGGTCCGCTGCCGAGGCCGCGCCCCGCCGCGGAGCGGGCGATGCCGCACCCGGGGGCGAAAAGCAGGAAACCCGCCGGCTCCCCCGAAGGGGAACCGGCGGGCTGAACCAGCCTGTGAGGGCTACGTCCGCTGGTACTGCTGGATCAGCGGGCGTAGTACTCGACGACGAGCTGCTCGTCGCAGATGACCGGGATTTCCTTGCGGTTCGGGTCGCGGTCCAGGCGGAAGGCCAGGGCCTTCAGGTTGACCTGCAGGTAACGCGGGGTTTCGCCCTCGCCTGCGTAGCCACCCTCACGGGCAACCTGGAACGGAACCTTCTCGCGGCTGCGCTCGCGCACCGTGATGACGTCGTCCGGACGGACGCGGAACGACGGCTTGTCGACCTTGTCGCCGTTGACCTCGATGTGGCCGTGAACGACCATCTGGCGAGCCTGGTAGATGGTGCGGGCGATGCCCGAACGCAGGACCAGGGCGTCGAGGCGACGCTCGAGCTCGACGACCAGCGCCTCGCCCGTCTTGCCTTCGGCCTTCTTGGCGCGGTCGTACGCGCGGGCCATCTGACGCTCAGAGATGTCGTACTGAGCGCGCAGACGCTGCTTCTCCAGCAGACGAACCTTGTAGTCCGAGTTCTGCTTGCGGCCACGGCCGTGCTCGCCCGGCGGGTAGGGGCGGGCCTCGAAGTACTTGACGGCCTTCGGGGTCAGCGCAATGCCGAGGGCACGCGACTTCTTGACCTTGGGTCGCTTCTGGTTCACGTGGAACCTACCTCCATGTAAGTTAGGTGAGGCTTACCTTAGCGAGGAGGACGTAATGTCTCGACCACATGGGATCCCCCTGCCCAGTGCGCACCGAAGTTCAGATCCAAACGAAACAGGATCTGCTTTCGGCGACGATAGGCAAGGTCAGCCGCGTCCCAGGGAAGGCGTTCGGCAGCTCACCGGAGCCGAACGCGTACGAACCCTCGTAGAGTCCAACGCCTCAGTATCCCTCACGCTCCCGGGTGCTTATGACCGGGAGGAGCTCGGGACAGGGCTGCCGGCCGCAAGGACCGTCACCCCGGACGGGGACGTGATTCTCCTGGTATCAGGGGATTCCGTGGCTGCCAGGGCAGCCGCTCACGCCCAGGACGACGACCTCACCGCCGTGATCGAGATCACGGATGTGGCGCCGGTGTCCGTGCCCCATCGTATCCGAGGCCGCGCCTGGCTCGCCGGGTGGCTCACCCCGGTCCGCGGGGCCGCTGAACGGGCGGCCTGCGCGGCCCTGCTGGCGGAGCGGCACCCGGTCGGCGAACTCCTCGGCCTGGCCGAATCGCTCGACGCCCTGCCCGGCGGCCGGCCCGCGTGGATGCTGCTGCGCCTGGAGGTCGGCGAGATCTCGGTCGACGACCTGTGGGGCGCCGAGCACGTGGACCCGGAGCTGCTGGCCGCGGCCGAGCCCGACCCGATGGTCGCCCACGAGACGGAGCTCCTGCAGCACCTGGCCTCCTCGCACGGAGACCGGATGGGTGACCTGTGCGCCCTGCTGGGCACCCGGGAAGCGGCGGACCTGACGGCGGTCCCCCTCGCCCTGGACCGGCTGGGCCTGCGCGTGCGCTTCACCCGCGGCGCCACCGCCTTCGACGCCCGCTTCGACTTCCCGGAGCCGGTGACCGACGTCTGCGGCCTGCGCCGGGCGATGAGCACGCTGTTCCCGGGCTGACCCCCTCTAGGCGGGACAGGTGCCGAGCATCTCCTGCAGCGCCTGCTTCTCCGGCGGGGTCACGGAGAGCCCGTACTTCGCCTTGATCCCGGTGTACCGCCGCGCGTACTCGCACCAGTAGCCCTTCTGGGGCGGCTTCCACTTGTCCGCGGTCTTGCTGCTCTTGTCGTAGTTCGTCTGCTTGTCCACGGCGAGCAGCACGTCCAGGTCGTTGGCGTACTCCAGGCGCCGCTGCGGGGTCCAGGCGTACGCGCCCCCGCGCCAGGCGGCACCGAGGGCGACGACGTGGTCGGTCTGGATCTGCGAGGCGCGGCGGTAGGTGTAGGGGAGTTCCTTGCCCGTGTACGGGTCCTTCAGCACTCCGGAGAGCACGACGCAGGGGTTCCTGTCGCCCTCGCGCAGCTCCCGGAGGTCCCGGCGCAGGACGTCGTCGCGGGTGTCGCACCCGTTGCGGCCGCCGACGGCGTCGGTCTCGTCGGACCAGTACTTGCCGAAGTTCTCCCGCTTGTACGTCTCCCAGTTCTTGCCCCACTCCACCTTGAGCCCGCCCAGCTCGGCCTTGGCGGTTGCCGCGGCGGGCGGGAAGCCGGCGCTCGCGAGGGGGACCTGGGCGACGAGTGCGGCGGCGCTGGCCTGCGCCCTCTCGGCGTCCTCGTGGTGGCACCCGCCGAGCAGCAGCACGGCTGCGCCTGCGGCGATGAGCGGAGCGGCACGTCCCATGCCCCGGAGCCTAGGCCCGGCCCCCGCACCCCGCGACACGACGCCGCTGCGCGGGCCGAAGGCCCCTACCCGCCCTTCCGCCGTTCCCTGGGGCTCCGCCCCAGACCCCGCTCCGCAAACGCCGGAGGGGCTGGAATTTCAGGCCCCCGGTGACCCGGCGCCCCTCAGCCGCTCGCGGACCTTTTCCACCACGTCCGCGTAGCGGGCTTCGGCCCCGTACCGGGTCGGCTCGTAGTAGCGCTTCCCGTGCACCGAATCCGGCGCGTACTGCTGCGCGGCAATCGCGCCGGGCACGTCGTGCGGGTACACGTACCCCACCGCGTGCCCCAGCTTCGCCGCCCCCTTGTAGTGCCCGTCCCGGAGGTGTGCCGGGACGGTCCCCGCCAGTCCGGCCCGGACATCGGCCAGTGCCGCGCCGATCGCGGTCGTCGCGGTGTTGGACTTCGGGGCCAGCGCCAGCGCGATCGTCGCGTGCGACAGGGTGAGCGAGGCCTCCGGGAAGCCGATCATCGCCACGGCCTGGGCGGCGGCCACCGCGAGGGGCAGGGCCGTCGGGTCGGCCAGCCCGATGTCCTCGCTCGCCGAGATCATCAGCCGGCGCGCGATGAACCGGGGGTCCTCCCCCGCCTCGATCATCCGCGCCAGATAGTGCAGCGCCGCGTCCACGTCCGAGCCCCGGATCGACTTGATCAGCGCGCTGGCCACGTCGTAGTGCTGGTCCCCGTCCCGGTCGTACTTGACCGCGGCCCGGTCGACGGCCTCCTCCACCGTCCGGAGGCTGATCTCGGGCTCGCCCTGGGCGATCGCCGAACCCGCGCCCGCCTCCAGGGCCGTCAGCGCCCGCCGCGCGTCGCCGCCGGCGATCCGCAGCAGGTGCGCCTCCGCGTCCGCCGGCAGGGTGACCGCGCCGCCGAGGCCCCGCTCCTCCGTCAGCGCCCGGTGCATCAGGGCGCTCAGGTCCTCGTCCGTCAGCGGTTCCAGCGTCAGCAGCAGCGAACGGGACAGCAGCGGGGAGATGATCGAGAAGTACGGGTTCTCCGTGGTCGCGGCGATCAGCGTGACCCAGCGGTTCTCCACGGCCGGCAGCAGCGAGTCCTGCTGCGCCTTGCTGAAACGGTGGATCTCGTCGAGGAAGAGGACGGTGTCCTTGCCGTATCCGCCGGCCGCCCGCTTGGCGCCCTCGATGACGGCCCGTACCTCCTTCACCCCGGCGGTGATCGCGGACAGCTCGACGAACCGCTTCTTCGTCGCCTGGCTGACCACGTACGCGAGGGTGGTCTTCCCGATGCCCGGCGGGCCCCAGAGGATCACCGAGGAGGCGCCGGCGGGACCGCCCGCCCCGTCCCCGACGAGCCGCCGGAGCGGGGAGCCCGGCTTCAGCAGGTGCTGCTGGCCGACGACCTCGTCCAGGGTGCGCGGACGCATCCGGACGGCGAGCGGAGAACTGGAGGGGTCCTTCGCCTGGCGGTCTTCGGCTGCGGCGGTGAAGAGGTCTGGTTCCACACCGGAAGCCTATGCGAGGCCACCGACACTCCCGCCCGGACCGGTCACCGCGCCGGGCGGCGGCCGGGGGTCAGGAGGTCCAGAAGTCCCACCAGCGGGTCAGGATCAGCATGCCGATGATCCCGATGTGCAGGACGGGCAGCACCCAGGTGAACTCGTCGAAGAAGGCGCGCAGCCAGCCCGGGCCCGGCAGCAACCGGTTGCGGACGTTGTGCGAGGTGACGTACCAGAACATCACGATGGTGGCGACCCAGGCCAGGCAGCACCACAGGCACAGGGAGTTGATGTTGTACAGCGACTGGTACATCAGCCAGGTGCAGAAGCCGATGCCGAAGAGCATCCCGGCGTTCAGGGTGAGCCAGTACCAGCGGGGGAAGCGCGCCCGGGCGAGCAGGCTCATGCCGACGCAGACCACCATGCCGTAGGCGACCAGCCCCAGCATCGGGTTCGGGAAGCCGAAGACGGCCGCCTGGTCGCTCTTCATGATGTTGCCGCAGGAGACGATCGGGTTGAGGCTGCAGCCCGGGGTGAAGTTCGGGTCCTCCAGCAGCTTGAACTTGTCGATCGTGATGACCCAGGCGGCGAGCAGTCCCGCGGCTCCCGTGATCACCAGCAGCAGGGCCAGCGCCCGGCTGCCGCCGACGGCAGTCCGCGGCTCGGCGGTGGTGTCCGTATCGGTCCCTCGGTCGGTCCCTCGTGTCGTCATCCCGCCCGCTCCACATCTGCAAGGTCAACAAGCACCGGCCATTGTGCCGTACCCGCGAAAGGGCGGGGCGGGGAGAGTTCCGCGGAGCGGCTCCCCCGGCCCCGCCCCGGCGGGCGGCGGCGTCCGTCAGGCCAGCTTCGACCGGACGGTCTCCACCAGATCGGCGACGGCCACCGGCGTCTGCTCGCCGGACTGCATGTCCTTCAGCTGGACCACGCCCTCTTCGAGGTCACGGTCCCCCGCGACCACCGCGAACCGCGCCCCGCTCCGGTTCGCGTCCTTCATCGCACCCTTGAGGCCCTTGCCCCCGTAGGAGATGTCCGCCGCGACACCGGCCCGGCGCAGCTCGGTCACCAGACCGAACAGCACCGGCTTGGCCGCACCGAGCGCGACCGCGAAGACGGAGGTCGCGGACGGGATGTCCAGTTCGACTCCCTCCGCTTCCAGCGCGAGCACCGTACGGTCGACGCCCAGCGCCCAGCCCACCGAGGGCAGCGCCGGTCCGCCGATCATCTCGGAGAGGCCGTCGTAGCGGCCGCCGCCGCCCACCGCGGACTGGGAGCCCAGACCGTCGTGGACGAACTCGAAGGTGGTGCGGGTGTAGTAGTCCAGGCCGCGCACGAGCTTCTCGTCGTCCTCGAAGGCGACCCCGGCCGCCGTCACCAGCGCCCGCACCTCCTCGTGGTACGCCTTGCAGGCGTCGCAGAGGTAGTCGCGCAGCATGGGGGCGCCGACGAGCTGCTTCTGCACGTCGGCGCGCTTGTCGTCGAGCACGCGCAGCGGGTTGATCTCGGCCCGGCGGACGGTGTCCTCGTCCAGGTCCAGCCCGCGCAGGAAGGACTGCAGCGCCTCCCGGTACACCGGGCGGCACTCCTTGTCGCCGAGCGAGTTCAGCAGGATGCGGAAGTTGCGCAGCCCCAGCGAGCGGTACGCCTGGTCGGCCAGGATGATCAGCTCGGCGTCCAGGGCCGGGTCCTCGGCTCCGATGGCCTCGGCGCCGACCTGCGAGAAGTGGCGGTAGCGGCCCGCCTGCGCCCGCTCGTAGCGGTAGTAGGAGCCGGAGTACCAGAGCTTGACGGGCAGGCCGCCGAGCTTGTGCAGGTTGCCCTGCAGGGCGGCGCGGAGCACGGAGGCGGTGCCCTCGGGACGCAGGGCGAGCTGGTCGCCGCCCTTCGTGGTGAGGGTGTACATCTCCTTGCTGACGATGTCGGTGGACTCGCCGACGCCGCGCGAGAACAGCTCGACGTTCTCGAAGCCGGGGGTCTCCACGTATCCGTAGCCGGAGTTCTTCAGGGGCGCGGAGATCGCCTCGCGCACCGCCAGGAACGTCGCGGAGCGGGGCGGCAGCAGGTCGTACGTGCCCTTGGGGGCCTGAAAAGTACTCACGAAACTCTCGTCACATTCCTCGTCGTGGAGACGTGAAACCGTCTCCCAGGCCGGCGGCCACCTGCCGCAGGTACGGGTTGGTGGCTCGCTCACGGCCAATGGTCGTGTGCTCGTTGTGTCCGGGCAGCACCACGGTCGCGTCGTCGAGCGGCAGGCACACGCGGGCCAGCGATTCGAGCATGTCGGCGTGGCTGCCGCCGGGGAAGTCGGTACGCCCGATGGAGCCGGCGAAGAGCAGGTCGCCCGAGAACAGCAGCGGCGGGACGTCCGCGGCCGCGGGCATCCCGAAGGTCACCGACCCCCTGGTATGCCCCGGGGCGTGCGACACGGTGAGCTCCATGCCGGCCAGGGCGAGCCGCACGCCGTCGGTGAGCTCCTTGACGTCGGAGGGCTCCCCCACCGTGAGCTCGCCCATGAGCTGGGCTCCGAGGGAACGACCGAGGGCCTTCTCCGGGTCGCTCATCATGAAGCGGTCCTCGGGGTGGATCCAGGCCGGTACGTCGTGTGCTCCGCACACCGGGACCACCGAGGCCACATGATCGATGTGGCCATGGGTGAGGACGACCGCGACGGGCTTGAGCCGATGCTTCTTCAGCGTCTCCTCGACACCCTGGGTGGCCTGGTGGCCCGGGTCGATGATGACGCACTCCTCACCGGCGGCGGGGGCGACCACGTAGCAGTTGGTCCCCCAGGCCCCGGCGGGGAATCCGGCAATCAGCACGTTCGTCCTCAATCGTCGTCCGGCGGGAGGCTTGCAGATCGGAATGCTGCTGCTCAGAGCCTACCGGCGCCGCTCATTACACAGCGAACCCATATACGGTACGGCCTAACCCAGCCCGGACAGTGGTACCAGATACGCACAAGGAGACGACCCGGTGGTCACGAGCGATCAGCGGCGGCGCCAGCTCGCCAGGGAGAAGTACGAACGCCAGCAGAAGCGGCGTGCCGAAGCGCGGCAGAAGTCGCGCAGGCGGCTGGCCGTGATCGGTGCGGCGGTGGCCGTGGTCGTCGCGGCGCTGGTCGGCCTGGTGGCCGGCGGAGTGTTCGACAGCGACAAGAAGAAGGACGAGGCGGCCGACCCGGCCGCGAGCCCCTCGGCCGCGCCCACCCCGCAGCAGTCCCCCTCCCCGGCGATGGCGATCGACGCCAAGGCGAAGTACACCTTCGACCTGAAGACGAGCGCGGGCGACATCAAGTTCGAGATGGACGCGGCGAAGACCCCGCAGACGGTCAACTCGTTCAAGTCGCTCGCCGACAAGAAGTTCTTCGACAACACCAAGTGCCACCGTCTGACGACGGGCGGGATCTTCGTCCTGCAGTGCGGTGACCCGCAGGGCACCGGCTCGGGCGGCCCCGGCTACACCATCGCGGACGAGAACCTCGACGCACTGGGCAAGCCCAACGAGACCGGCCAGGTCGTCTACCCGGCGGGCACGGTGGCGATGGCCAACACCGGCCAGCCCGGCTCGGGCGGCAGCCAGTTCTTCCTGGTCTACAAGGACAGCCCGCTGGCTCCCTCGTACACCCCCTTCGGCAAGATCGACGCGGCCGGCCTGAAGGCGCTCGAAGAGGTGGCCAAGGCCGGTGTGGCCGACGGCAGCCAGGACGGGGCTCCCAAGACCCCCGTGACCATCGAGAAGGGCACCGTCACCCAGAACTGACCGGGACCGGGCGCCCCGGGCCCGGGCTGTCACCGCGAAGGCGCTCCCGTACGTCGATATTCCGTCGTGCTGGATGCGGACAGCCGGCCCGGCGGTCGCCTATGTTGGCGTTGTGCAGGGCGGGCGCGGCCCGCCCCAGGAAACTGTGGACGATGCCCAGGGGGTGAACCCCTCGCAGGCATCAGGTGGAGGAGGCGCTGTGAGCAGCGACCCGTGGGGCCGAGTCGACGAGACCGGCACCGTGTACGTGCGTACTGCCGATGGCGAGAAGGTCGTCGGCTCGTGGCAGGCCGGCACCCCGGAGGAGGCCCTGGCCTACTTCGAGCGCAAGTACGAGGGCCTGGTGGTCGAGATCGGCCTCCTCGAACGACGGGTGCGGACCACCGATCTGGCCGCCAAGGACGCCCAGACGGCCATCGATCACCTGCGCACGCAGGTGGACGAGCACCACGCCGTCGGCGACCTCGACGCGCTGCGCGTCCGGCTGGACAAGCTCGTATCGACCGTGGACTCGCGCCGCGAGGAGCGCAAGGTCCAGAAGGCCAAGCAGACGGACGAGGCCCGCACGGCCAAGGACGCGCTGGTGGCCGAGGCCGAGGAGCTGGCGCAGAGCGACCAGTGGCGCAGCGCCGGCGAGCGGCTGCGCGCCCTGGTGGACATCTGGAAGGGTCTGCCCCGCCTCGACCGCAAGTCGGACGACGAGCTGTGGCACCGCTTCTCGCACGCCCGCTCCGCCTTCTCCAAGCGCCGCAAGGCCCACTTCGCCTCGCTCGACGCTCAGCGCGAGGACGCCCGCAAGGTCAAGGAGAAGCTGGTCGCGGAGGCCGAGGCGCTGTCGAAGTCGACCGACTGGGGTCCGACGGCGGCGCGCTACCGCGAGCTGATGGAGAACTGGAAGGCCGCGGGCCGCGCGCAGCGCGAGTCCGAGGACGACCTGTGGAACCGTTTCCGCGGCGCCCAGGACGTGTTCTTCGCGGCGCGCAGCGAGGTCTTCGCGGAGCGCGACGCGGAGCAGGTGGAGAACCTGAAGCTGAAGGAGGAGCTGGCCGACGAGGCCGAGAAGCTCGTCCCGATCACGGACCTGAAGGCGGCCCGTGCCGCGTTCCGTTCCCTGAACGAGCGCTGGGAGGCCATCGGCCACGTACCGCGGGACGCGCGTCCCAAGGTCGAGGGCCGGATGCACACCGTCGAGCGGGCCATCCAGGAGGCCGAGGAAGGCGAGTGGCGCCGTACGAACCCGGAGGCGCGGGCCCGTGCGGCCGGTCTGACGGGTCAGCTGCAGGCGGCGGTCGACAAGCTGCGCACCCAGATCGACGCGGCGCGCGCGCAGGGCAACAACTCCAAGGCCGACAAGCTGTCCCGGGAGCTGGAGGGCCGTCAGGCCCTGCTGGACCAGGCGCTGAAGGGCCTCGAGGAGTTCGGCGGCTGATCTTCCCGGCCGCTCGGCATATGAGCCCGGCAGGTAGGAAAGGGCCCCGGTACGCACTGCGTACCGGGGCCCTTTCGCATGCGTCCTGCTACGGCCTGCGGGCCGAGGTCACCCGGTAGACGTCGTAGACGCCCTCGACGCCCCGTACGGCCTTCAGGACGTGGCCCAGGTGCTTCGGGTCGCCCATCTCGAAGGTGAACCGGGAGGTGGCCACCCGGTCGCGGGAGGTCTGCACGGCCGCCGACAGGATGTTCACGTGCTGGTCCGACAGGACCCGGGTGACGTCCGACAGCAGCCGGGACCGGTCCAGCGCCTCGACCTGGATGGCGACCAGGAAGACGGAGGACTGGGTGGGCGCCCACTCGACCTCGAGCATCCGCCCGGGCTCCTGTGCGAGGGAGTCCACGTTGACGCAGTCCGCGCGGTGCACCGATACGCCGCTGCCCCGCGTGACGAACCCGACGATCGGGTCGCCCGGCACCGGGGTGCAGCAGCGGGCCAGCTTGACCCACACGTCCTCGACGCCCTTGACCACCACGCCGGGATCGGCGTTGCCGCGGCGGGTGCTGCGGCCGCGGGCCGGCGGGATGGTGTCCTCGATGTCCTCGTTGGCCGCGTCCTCGCCGCCGAGGGCCTGGACCAGCTTCTGGACGACGTTCTGCGCGGTGACGTGGCCTTCGCCGATCGCCGCGTAGAGCGAGGAGATGTCGGGGTAGCGCATCTCGTGCGCGAGGGTGACGAGGGAGTCGCCGGTCAGGATGCGCTGGATCGGCAGGTTCTGCTTGCGCATCGCCCGCGCGATGGCGTCCTTGCCGTGCTCGATGGCCTCGTCGCGGCGCTCCTTGGAGAACCAGGCGCGGATCTTGTTGCGGGCCCGCGGGGACTTGACGAAGCCCAGCCAGTCGCGGGACGGGCCGGCGCCCTCGGCCTTGGAGGTGAAGACCTCGACCAGGTCTCCGTTGTCGAGGGTCGATTCGAGCGGTACGAGGCGCCCGTTGACCCGCGCTCCTATGGTCCGGTGGCCGACCTCGGTGTGGACGGCGTACGCGAAGTCCACGGGCGTGGCCCCGGCGGGCAGGGCGATGACGTCGCCCTTGGGCGTGAAGACGAAGACCTCGTTGCGCGAGAGGTCGAAGCGCAGCGAGTCGAGGAACTCGCTCGGGTCCTCGGTCTCCTTCTGCCAGTCCAGCAGCTGGCGCAGCCAGGCCATGTCGTTGACGGTGTCGTGGCCCGCGCTGCCTTTGGCCGCCTGCGGCACGTCGGTGCGCACCTTCGAGGTGCCGGCGACGGTCTGCTGCTTGTACTTCCAGTGCGCGGCGATGCCGTACTCGGCGCGGCGGTGCATGTCGAAGGTGCGGATCTGCAGCTCGACCGGCTTGCCGCTGGGCCCGATGACCGTCGTGTGCAACGACTGGTACATGTTGAACTTCGGCATCGCGATGTAGTCCTTGAACCGGCCGGGGACCGGGTTCCATCGCGCGTGCACGGTGCCGAGGGCGGCGTAGCAGTCCCGGACGGTGTCGACGAGGACCCGGATGCCGACCAGGTCGTAGATCTCGGCGAAGTCGCGGCCTCGGACGATCATCTTCTGGTAGACGCTGTAGTAGTGCTTGGGGCGCCCGGTGACGGTGGCCTTGATGCGGGCGGCCCGCAGGTCGGCCATCACCTCGTCGGTGACGACGGTGAGGTACTCGTCGCGCTTGGGTGCCCTTTCGGCCACCAGCCGCACGATCTCGTCGTACATCTTGGGGTAGAGGATCGCGAAGGCGAGGTCCTCCAGCTCCCACTTGATGGTGTTCATGCCCAGCCGGTGCGCCAGCGGGGCGTAGATCTCGAGGGTCTCGCGGGCCTTCTTCTCCTGCTTCTCCCGCTTGAGGTAACGCATGGTGCGCATGTTGTGCAGCCGGTCGGCGAGCTTGATCACGAGAACCCGGGGGTCCTTGGCCATCGCCACGACCATCTTGCGGACGGTCTCGGCCTGGGCGGCCTCCCCGAACTTGACCCGGTCGAGCTTGGTCACTCCGTCGACGAGCAGGGTCACCGCGTCGCCGAAGTCGCGCCGCAGGTCCTCCAGCCCGTACTCGGTGTCCTCGACGGTGTCGTGGAGCAGCCCCGCCATCAGCGTGGCCGGGTCCATGCCGAGCTCGGCGAGGATCGTGGTGACCGCGAGCGGGTGGGTGATGTACGGGTCGCCGCTCTTGCGCTTCTGGCCGCGGTGCCAGCGCTCGGCGACCTGGTACGCCTGCTCGATCTGGCGCAGGGTGGCCGTCTCGATCTTCGGGTCGTTGCTGCGGACTATGCGGAGCAGCGGTTCCAGGACCGGGTTGTACGGGTTGGAACGCTGGACCCCGAGGCGGGCCAGCCGGGCGCGCACCCGATTGGAGGACCCGGCCGACTTCGCGGACGCGGGCTTGACCGCGGGCGCGGGCGCCGGGGTCGGCGGTACCGGGGCCGCCGGCGGCGTGGCGGGGCCCGCCACGGCCGGCTCGGCCTGCGGATCGGGCTGCGCGGCGGAGATTGGCTGGACCTCGTCTGGCAAGAGCGCTCCTCAGGGGGTCCCCCCGCACGCAGCGTGGGGGAGGATCCGGTACCCGTGTCCGGTCCGGATAACCCATCGTAGCGAGGGTTGCGCCACCCTGTTCCCCGAGCCTGCGCGAATCGGCCCGTCCGCCCGCGCAGCGGCCCGCACACGCCGAAGCGGGCGCGCTCCGGGATTCCCGGTGCACGCCCGCTTCGGGGAAAGCAGGGTCAGACCACGATCAGCGCATCCAGCGGAGCATCGCCCAGCGCCGGCAGCAGCCGCTCACGCCCCGGCAGGAACGAGAGCTCCATCAGGACCGCGACCCCGGCGACCTGTGCCCCGGCCCGCCGGATCAGCTCCAGCGAGGCCGCGGCGGTACCACCGGTGGCCAGCACGTCGTCGATGACCATGACCCGGTCGTCGGCGCACAGCGCCTCCGCGTGGATCTCGATCTCCGCCGAGCCGTACTCCAGGTCGTAGGACTGCAGGAGCGTCGCCCCGGGCAGCTTCCCGGCCTTGCGGACCGGCACGAAGCCGATGCCCGCCTGTACGGCGACCGGAGCCGCCAGGATGAATCCCCGCGCCTCCAGACCGACGATCTTCGTCGCTCCGTACTGCCCGGCCAGGGCCACCAGCGCGTCCGTGAGGGCGCCGAACGCCTTCGGGTCGGCCAGCAGGGGGGTGATGTCCTTGAACATCACGCCCGGCTTCGGGTAGTCCTCGACGTCCGTGATCCGGCTGAGCAGCAGGTCCCGTACGCCGGAGGGCAGCTCCGCGGTCACCGGCGGCGTCCCGAACGGCCCTGCGCCACTACCTCCGGCGCGTCCTCGGTCCCGGCACCCTCGGGCGATTCGCCCCTGGCCTCCGCCGACGCCCGCTTCGCGAGCACCCGCTTCTTCAGGGCCTTCATCGCCGGCTCGCGCTCCTTCAGGTCCACGACCAGCGGGGTCGCGATGAAGATCGACGAGTAGGCACCGGCCGCGAGGCCGACGAACAGCGACAGCGAGATGTCGTTCAGCATGCCGGCGCCCAGGAAGCCGCCACCGATGAAGAGCAGCGCCCCGACCGGGAGCAGGGCCACGACGGTGGTGTTGATCGAGCGGACCAGGGTGCCGTTGATGCTGCGGTTGGCGACCTCGCTGTACGTCCAGCGGGTCTGCTTGGTGATGTCCTTCGAGCCCTCCTTGAGACCGTCGAAGACGACGACAGTGTCGTAGAGGGAGTAACCGAGGATGGTCAGCAGACCGATGACCGTACCCGGGGTGACCTCGAAGCCGACCAGCGCGTACACGCCGACGGTGATCGTGAGGTCGTGGATCAGTGCGATGAGCGCCGCGATCGCCATCCGCCACTCGAAGGCGATGGCCAGGTAGATCACCACGAGGACCATGAAGACGCCGAGGCCGGTCCAGGCCTTGTTGGCGATCTGCTCGCCCCAGCTGGGGCCGACCAGGTCCGCGTTGATCTGACCCGCGTCGATCTTGAAGTCGGCGGCGAGCTTGGCCTTCACGTCGGCCGCGGCGTTGGTGTCCAGATCCGAGATCTGGATGCGCAGGGCGCCGGTGCCGAGCTTCTGGACGACCGCGTCGTGGCCGGACGCCTTCTCCGCCACCTCGCGGGCGTGGGTCTCCGAGATGGAGGACTTCGGGGTGGTGAAGACGGCACCACCCTTGAACTCGATGCCCATGTTGAGGCCCTGAACGGCCAGGGCCACGATCGCCGTGATGGTGATCAGGATGGAAACGCCGTACCAGACGAAGCGCTTGCCGACGAAGTCGTAGCCGACCTCACCCCGGTACAGCTTGGCGCCGAGATCTCCGAGCTTCGACATCTCTCACGCCTCCTTTGCGTCGACGGGAACGGAGACGGTCGCGGCGGCCGCGCCGGAACCGGTACGACGCGAGCGTCGCAGCGGCGGCTTCGCGCCCAGTCGCTTCGGGTCCAGCCCGGACCACGGGTGACCGCCGGCGAAGAAGTTCGTCCGCGCCAGCAGCGTCATGACGGGCTTGGTGAAGAGGAACACCACGACCACGTCGAGCAGGGTGGTCAGACCCAGGGTGAAGGCGAAGCCCTGCACCTTGCCGACGGTGACGATGAACAGCACCGCCGCGGCGAGGAACGACACGAAGTCGGAGACCAGGATGGTGCGACGGGCGCGCGGCCAGGCGCGCTCGACGGCCGGACGCAGGGTGCGGCCCTCGCGGATCTCGTCCCGGATGCGTTCGAAGTACACGATGAACGAGTCGGCGGTGATGCCGATCGCGACGATCGCACCACAGACGGCCGGCAGGTTCAGTGCGAAGCCGATGCCCTTGCCGAGCAGCGCCATGATCGTGTAGGTGAGGATGCCGGAGACGATGAGGCTGATGATGGCGACGAACGCCAGGCCCCGGTAGTACGCCAGCAGGTAGATCACCACGAGGGCGAGGCCGATGGCGCCGGCGATGAGGCCGGCCTTCAGCTGCTCGCCGCCGAGCGCGGCGGAGACGGTGGTGACGCTGTCCTCCTGGAAGGACAGCGGCAGGGCGCCGTACGAGAGCATGTTGCCCAGGTCCATCGCGGACTGCTGGGTGAAGCCGCCGGAGATCTCGGCGTTGCCGCCGGTCAGCGCCTGGCTGACGGAGGGGTCGGAGATGACCTCGCCGTCGAGCACGATGGCGAACTGGTTCTGCGGGGCCTGCTTGGCAGCGAGCTCACCGGTGATCTTGGCGAACTTGTCGGCGCCCTTGTCGGTGAACTGCATCGTGACGATCCAGATGCCGCGCTGCTGGTCGATCTGGCCCTTGGCGTCCTTGACGTCCTGGCCGTTGACCTGGGCCGGACCCAGCACCCACTTGCCCCAGGTGTCCCCGCGCTTGCCGCAGGCGAGCGTCGGGTCCTCGGGCTTCACGTTCTTGCTGACGGCAGTGCGCTGCGCCTCGTTGCTGCAGTCCAGCGCGGCGAACTTCGCCTGCAGGTCCGCCGCGGCGGCCTGGTCGGCGGTCGGCGCGGACGGCGACGTGGACGGGGCGGCCTTGTCGTCTGCCTTCTTCGACTCGCTCGCCGAGGGCGAGGGAGAGGGGGCGTTCGGGGCCTTGAGGGCCTCACTGACCGCACGGCCCTGGGAAGTGGCGCTGGACGACGGGGTGGGCGCACCGGCGGACGGGCTGCCGGATCCGCTCGGACCCGGGCTCGGGGAGCCGCTCGCGTTGGCCTCGGGGGCGACCGGAGCACCGTCCGCCGTGGCGAGGACGGGGCGGAAGTACAGCTGCGCGGTGGTGCCGACCTGCTCGCGCGCCTGCTGCTCGTTCGTCCCCTTGGGGATGTTCACGATGATGTGGTCTTGGCCCTGCTTCTGGACCTCGGCCTCGGAGACGCCGAGACCGTTGACGCGGCGTTCGATGATGCCGATCGCCGTGTTCATGTTGGTCTCGTTGATCGCGTCCGGCTTACCGGGCTCGCTCTTGGCCTTGAGCGTGATGCTCGTACCGCCGGCGAGGTCGATGCCGAGTCGCGGCGTCGTCTGCTTCGTGAGGAACATCCCCGCGGTGAGCGCCACCATCGCGATCAGGATGATGGCCAGGGAACGCCCCGGCCTCCCCTGAGCCCCCGTGGGCCGCCGGCCCTTCTTCGGTGCTGCCACCTTGTCGTATCTCCCTGTCCAACCGTCCCGCGCCGGGTCAGCGCGTGGACGGCCACGAAATGTGTGTGGGGACCCCTGCCCCCCGCAGAAGGGTCACTGGCGGGGGCCGCCGGAGCCGCCGGTAGGCGCCCCGCACGGTCCCCGGCCCAGCGCTACTTCGCGCCGGTCTCGCCGTCGCTCTTGCCGTCCTTGGGCTCGTCGCCCTTGGACTCCTCCGCCGCGGGCTCGCCGGCCTGGGGCTCGTCCTTCTTGCCCAGGTCGAGCTTGGGGGCCTCGTCTCCGGTGAGGGAGGACGCGTCGTCCGGAACGACCGGCGTGTCGATCGTCAGATCATCGGTGATGCCGTGGACGATGCGGTTGTACTCCTCGTCCTCCAGCACGGCGCCGATGGCGTTCTTCGCGTAGATCGCGTGGACGCCGGGGGCCACCTCGAGCGTGACGGTGTCCTCGCCGATCTCCTTCACCGTGGCGTACATGCCGCCGATGGTGCGGACGCCGGTGCCGGCGGACAGCTGGTCGCGCATCTGCACGGCCGCCTGCTGCTTCTTCTTCTGGCTGCGGGTCAGCAGGAACATCGCCCCGATGATCAGCACGAACGGAAGGAGGGACATGATATTCACGGGACGCAGGTCCTTCGCATCGACCGCACAAGCGCACGGCCTTTGTACGGGGGGTGGGTACGCCGACCGTAAGGGTCGGCATCGGCGGAGTCTAGGCGAGTCCGCACCGATGGAACAACGCCCAGCATGTCACCGCAGTTCCTGAGGGGGCGAACCTCCGCGCCGTCAGGTCCCGAAGAGGCCCTGTTGTCCGCTTGATCCGTTCCCGCCGTGCTGGGGCGGGACAAGTCCCAGGTGAGCCCATGCGGCGGGGGTCGCGACCCGCCCCCGCGGGGTCCTGGCCAAAAGCCCCTCCCTGACGAGGAACGGCTCGGCCACTTCCTCCACCGTCTCCCGCTCCTCGCCGACGGCGACCGCGAGCGTCGACAGACCCACGGGCCCCCCGCCGAAGAGCTTCAGGAGCGCTTCCAGGACGGCCCGGTCCAGCCGGTCGAGCCCGCGCTCGTCGACCTCGTAGACCTTCAGGGCGGTACCGGCGACCGCGCGGTTGATCACCCCGTCGGCCCTGACCTGGGCGTAGTCGCGGACCCGGCGCAGCAGCCGGTTGGCGATGCGGGGGGTGCCGCGCGAGCGGCCGGCGATCTCGGCGGCGCCGGCGGTGTCGATCTCCACGTCGAGGAGCCGCGCGGAGCGGTGGATCACGCGCTCCAGCTCCTCGGGAGCGTAGAACTCCATGTGTCCGGTGAAACCGAAGCGGTCGCGCAGCGGGGGCGGCAGCAGACCGGCCCGGGTCGTGGCCCCGACGAGGGTGAACGGGGGCAGCTCCAGCGGGATGGCGGTGGCGCCCGGACCCTTGCCCACGATCACGTCGACGCGGAAGTCCTCCATCGCCATGTAGAGCATTTCCTCGGCGGGCCGGGACATCCGGTGGATCTCGTCGAGGAAGAGGACCTCGCCCTCCTGGAGGGAGGAGAGGATGGCGGCGAGATCGCCCGCATGCTGGATGGCGGGGCCGGAGGTGATCCGGATGGGCGCGCCCATCTCCGCCGCGATGATCATGGACAGGGTGGTCTTCCCGAGCCCGGGAGCGCCCGACAGCAGCACGTGATCGGCGGTGGCTCCGCGCTGGCGGGCCGCCTTCAGGACGAGGTCCAGCTGCTGGCGGACCTTCTCCTGCCCGACGAACTCACCGAGGTCCTTGGGCCGCAGGGCCGCCTCGACGGCGGTGTCCTCGCCGTCCGCCGCGGCTGCGACGATCCGGTCGTCGCTCTCGTCATCCCAGTTCACGGTGTCAGTCTGCCTTCTCGGGTGGTGCGGTGGTCTGTCGCGTGCGGGCGGCCCCGCGGGGCATTCTCCCCGCCCCGCCCTCTCTCCGTTTCCCGGACTCCGCCCGGACCCCGCGCCTCAGACGCCGGCGGGGCCGGGAGCGCCCTGCGGGCCATCAGCCCGCCGGGCGGCGAGGCGCGCTGCGCGCACGTGCAAGCCGACGCCTGCCACCATCCGGCCCCGGCGACGGCGCCGCACCCGGCCTCACCGGGCCCGGTTCAGGGACTGGAGGGCCGCCCTCAGGAGCTGCGGGACCGGAGCCGAACCGCCGGCTGCGATCGCCGCGTCCGCCTGGGGGGTCACGGCCGAGACGGCCTCCTCCGCGTCCCGGGGCGCGTAGCCGAGGCCGATCAGGGCGGCGGACAACTGCTCCGACCACGGGGGCGGCCCGGAGGCGGCGGCGCGCTGCGCACCGACCATCCCGCTCGACCCCAGCGGGGCGCCGAGCTTGTCCTTGAGGTCGAGCAGGAGCTTCTGGGCGCCCTTCTTGCCGATGCCGGAGACGGCCATCAGCGCCTTCTCGTCCCCCATCGAGACGGCGACGCGCAGCGCGTCCGGGCTGTGCACGGCCAGCATCGCCTGCGCGAGCTTCGGCCCGACCCCGCTGGCGGTCTGCAGGAGCTCGAAGACCTGGCGCTCGTCGTCGTCGGCGAAGCCGTACAGGGTCAGCGAGTCCTCCCGTACGACCAGGGAGGTCGCCAGCCGGGCCTGCTCACCGGTCCGCAGGCCCGCGACGGTGTTCGGCGTGCAGTGCACGGCCATGCCCACTCCCCCGACCTCGATGACGGCCAGGGTGGGGGTGAGCGCGGCGACCGGGCCGCTGACGAAGGCGATCATGTAGTGCGGCCTTTCAGGGCGCTGGCATGCCGGTTGACGGCCTGCTGGAGGCGGTTCTGCGCGGGGGCGCGCCAGATGTGGCAGATGGCGAGGGCGAGGGCGTCCGCGGCGTCGGCCGGCTTGGGCGGGGCGGACAGCCGCAGCAGCCGGGTGACCATCGCTCCGACCTGCGCCTTGTCGGCGCGACCGCTGCCCGTGACGGCGGCCTTGACCTCGCTGGGGGTGTGCAGCGCGACCGGTATGCCGCGGCGCGCGGCGCACAGCATGGCGACGGCACTGGCCTGGGCGGTACCCATCACCGTGCTGACGTTGTGCTGGCTGAACACCCGCTCCACGGCGAGGACTTCGGGCCGGTACTCGTCGAGCCACTCCTCGATGCCCTGCTCGATGCCGACGAGCCGGTTGCCCAACTCGGCGTCCGCGGGCGTCCGTACGACCCCCACGCCGAGCATCGTCAGGGGTCGGCCCGCAACCCCCTCGACGACTCCGACACCGCACCGGGTCAGGCCCGGGTCGACACCAAGTACGCGCACCCCCGCACCCTTCTTCGATCTCCTGTACGTGCAGCTTCGCAGAGTATCGGGCGGCACTGACAAAGCAGCGGGCCGACGGGGTGTGTCCCCGTCGGCCCGCTGTACGAACGCTATGAGTCGGCCGGCGCCCGGATCAGGCGTCGACCTTCTCCATGACCTCGTCCGAGACGTCGAAGTTGGCGAAGACGTTCTGCACGTCGTCGCTGTCCTCCAGCGCGTCGATCAGCTTGAAGATCTTGCGCGCGCCCTCTTCGTCCAGCTCGACCTGCATGGTCGGCAGGAAGTTGGAGTCGGCCGAGTCGTAGTCGATGCCGGCGCTCTGGAGCGCGGTACGGACCGCGACCATGTCGGTGGCCTCGCTGATGATCTCGAACTGCTCGCCGAGGTCGTTGACCTCTTCGGCCCCCGCCTCCAGCACCGTCTCCAGGACGTCGTCCTCGGACAGCTCGCCCTTGGGCAGCAGGACGACGCCCTTGCGGTTGAACAGGTACGAGACCGAGCCCGGGTCGGCCATCGAACCGCCGTTGCGGGTCATGGCGACCCGTACGTCGGACGCGGCACGGTTGCGGTTGTCGGTGAGGCACTCGATGAGCACCGCGACGCCGTTCGGGCCGTAACCCTCGTACATGATCGTCTCGTAGTCGGCGCCGCCGGCCTCGAGGCCGCCGCCGCGCTTGACCGCGGAGTCGATGTTCTTGTTCGGGACCGAGCTCTTCTTCGCCTTCTGGATGGCGTCGAAGAGGGTCGGGTTTCCATCGATGTCGGCGCCGCCCATACGGGCCGCGACCTCGATGTTCTTGATCAGCTTCGCGAAGAGCTTGCCGCGCTTGGCGTCAACCACGGCCTTCTTGTGCTTCGTCGTAGCCCATTTAGAGTGGCCGGACATCTGCCTGTCTCCTTCGCGTCACCAACAATGTTCGCCTCAGATCCTACCGGGACGGCGTTACAGCCCCGCGCGCACCATGTCGACGAAGTACGCGTGGACCCGGTCGTCGCCCGTGAGCTCCGGGTGGAACGAGGTCGCGAGGACGTTGCCCTGCCGTACGGCGACGGTGTGGCCGTCGTACGTGGCGAGCACCTCGGCGGCGCCGCCGACGGACTCGACCCAGGGCGCGCGGATGAAGACGCCCTCGACGGGGCCGCCCTCGATGCCGGCGAAGTCGACCTGGGCCTCGAAGGACTCGTTCTGGCGGCCGAAGGCGTTGCGGCGCACGATCATGTCGATGCCGCCCAGGGTCTCCTGGTCCTCACGGCCGTCCAGCAGCTTGTCGGCGAGCATGATCATGCCGGCGCAGGTGCCGTAGACCGGCATCCCGGCCCGCACGCGCTCGCGCAGCGGCTCCAGCATGCCGAACAGCACGGCGAGCTTCGACATGGTCGTCGACTCGCCGCCGGGGATCACCAGGGCGTCGACCTCGGCGAGCTCCTCGGGGCGCCGGACCGGCCTGGCCACGGCGTCAGCCGAGGCCAGGGCGATCAGGTGCTCCCGTACGTCGCCCTGGAGTGCCAGGACACCGATCACGGGGGTGGTCATGGTGATGACTACCAGCCGCGGTTGGCGTAGCGCTCGGACTCGGGGAGGGTGTCGCAGTTGATGCCGACCATGGCCTCGCCCAGGTTGCGGGAGGCGTCCGCGATGATCTTCGGGTCGTCGTAGAAGGTGGTGGCCTTCACGATGGCGGCGGCGCGCTTGGCCGGGTCGCCCGACTTGAAGATGCCCGAGCCGACGAAGACGCCCTCGGCGCCGAGCTGGCGCATCAGCGCGGCGTCGGCCGGGGTGGCGACGCCACCGGCGGAGAACAGCACGACCGGGAGCTTGCCGAGCTCGGCGACTTCCTTGACCAGCTCGTACGGGGCGCGCAGCTCCTTGGCGGCGGCGAACAGCTCGTTGTTGTCGTAACCGCGCAGACGGGCGATCTCGTTCTTGATCTGGCGCAGGTGACGGACGGCCTCGACCACGTTGCCGGTGCCGGCCTCGCCCTTCGAGCGGATCATGGCCGCGCCCTCGGCGATGCGGCGCAGGGCCTCGCCCAGGTTGGTGGCGCCACAGACGAAGGGGGTGGTGAACGCCCACTTGTCGGAGTGGTTGACCTCGTCGGCCGGGGTCAGGACCTCGGACTCGTCGATGTAGTCGACGCCGAGGGACTGGAGCACCTGGGCCTCGACGAAGTGGCCGATGCGGGACTTGGCCATGACGGGGATGGAGACCGCCTCGATGATCTCTTCGATCATGTTCGGGTCGGACATCCGGGCGACGCCGCCGTCCTTGCGGATGTCGGCGGGAACCCGCTCCAGGGCCATGACGGCCACGGCGCCGGCGTCCTCGGCGATCTTCGCCTGCTCGGCGTTGACCACGTCCATGATCACGCCGCCCTTGAGCTGCTCGGCCATGCCGCGCTTGACGCGGGACGTGCCGATCGCCGACTCAGCGGACTGCGGGGTGGAGGGAAGCGTGCTCACGGATTGACCTCACTCGAAAGGAAGATTCAGGCGCTACTGGCGATCGCCAGGGCGATCTGGTGGTACTGGACCGAGGAAACCTCCTCGACCAGTCCACGGCAAGGGCCAATGTGCAGCCGGTGGCCCTTTGCGATTTGGCCATTGGGTACAAGTTAAGGCCGCTCTGCCAGATCCACCGGAGGCTCGTCGTCCATCTCGAAGGCCAGCGGGAACGGTGCGTGGCCCGCCAGCCGGAACCAGCGGACCTTGCGGTGCCTGCGCAGGGCCCGGGCCGCGCGGACGGCGTCATTGAGGAACCGCCGCGCCATCGGCACCCGCCGGACCGCCGCGGCGAGCTCCTCGGCCGCCTCCGCACCCCCCGGGGCCGCCTTGAGCGCGTCCACCTGCCCCACGTCGGCGAACACCGCGCGCAGCGCCTGGCTGAGCTCGCTCTCGGCGACCTCGCGGTGCTCCTCCTCCGCTTGGCGGGCGGCGTGCGCGGCCTCGTACAGGACGAGGGAGGAAGCCGGGTCCAGCACCCCGGAGGTCGCCACCTCCAGCACCACCGAGGCCCGCCGGACGAGCTGCGCGTCGAGCGCGGCCCGTGCGGCGTCCATCCGCGAGTGCAGCCGGTCGAGACGGCCGGCGGTCCAACTGAGGTACACCCCGACGAGGCCGAGGCCGAGGGCAATCCAGACAAGGGTTTCGATCACGGGCCGCGACTTTACCTTTGAACGCGCCGCTCGCGCGGTGCGGCCCTGGCGGGCCTCACCGGCTTCGCGCCGCTGCGCCGGACTCCGTCCGGCGGTGGGCGGGTCGGGGCTGCCGCCACCGCCGTCCCGGCGCGGGGCCGGTGGGCGGGTGCGGGTGGGTTGCCCTGCGGGGCGGGGTCCCCTACCCGCCCTTCGCCCGTTCCCCGGGCTCTGCCCGGACCCGCGCCTCAAACGCCGGCGAGGCTGGATCTTCCAGCCCCTCCGGCGTTTGAGGAGCGGGGGTCCGGGGCGGAGCCCCGGGGAACGGGCGAAGGGCGGGTAGGGGACTCCGCGCCGCGCAGCGGCACACCCGCAGCCGGGGCGGGCTACGTGTCTCGGGTGAGGCCCAGGCGGGTGCGGAGGGGGACGCGTTCGTCTTCGGCTACGGCGGCCGCGCCGTCGGTGACCGTTTCGTAGACAGCCAGGATGTCCGCCGCCACCGTCGACCAGTCGAAGCGGCGTACGTGGGCGGAGCCCCGCACGCTCAGTTCCTCGCGGCGGGCCGGGTCGCGCAGGAGGGCGATCGCCGCCGTCGCCAGGGAGTCGGGGTCCTCGTTCGTGAAGAGCTCCCCCGCCGCCCCCTGGTCCAGGACCTGCGCGAAGGCGTCGAGGTCGGCGGCCAGGACGGCCGCCCCGGCGGAGAGGGCCTCGACCAGGATGATGCCGAAGCTCTCGCCGCCCGTGTTCGGGGCCACGTACACGTCGACGCTGCGCAGCAGCCGCGCCTTGTCCTCGTCGGAGACCATGCCGAGGAACTCGACCCGGGTGCGGAGTTCGGGCGGGAGGGAGGCGACGGCCTCCTCCTCGTCGCCGCGGCCCGCCACGAGGAGGCGTACGTCCGGGCATTGCGCGGCGATCCGCGGGAAGGCCGCCATGAGGACGGGCAGGCCCTTGCGCGGTTCGTCGATGCGGCCGATGAAGCCGAGGGTCTGGCCGGACCAGTCCGGGTTCGAGTCGGCCTTGGCGAAGAAGTCCACGTCGACGCCGTTGGGGATGACCACCGCGTCGCCGCCCAGGTGCTCGACCAGCGTGCGCCGGGCGTACTCGCTGACCGCGATCCGGGCGCTGATCTTCTCCAGCGCCGGCTGGAGGATCGGGTACGCCGCGAGCATGGCGCGGGAGCGCGGGTTGGAGGTGTGGAAGGTGGCGACGATCGGGCCCTGCGCCGCCCAGCAGGTCAGCAGGCCCAGCGAGGGGGAGGTCGGCTCGTGGATGTGGACCACGTCGAAGACCCCGTCGTGCAGCCAGCGCCGTACGCGGGCCGCCGACAGGAAGCCGAAGTTGAGGCGGGCCACCGACCCGTTGTAGGGCACCGGCACCGCCCGCCCCGCCGAGACCACGTACGGGGGCAGCGGGGTCTCGTCGTCCGCCGGGGCCAGGACCGACACCTGGTGGCCGAGGCCGATCAGGTGTTCGGCCAGGTCCCGGATGTGGAACTGGACCCCGCCGGGGACGTCCCAGGAGTACGGGCAGACGATGCCGATCTTCACGCGGAGCGCTCCTCGGGCCGGCCGTCGCGGCCGCTGGTGTCCAGGTCGTCCAGCCACAGCCGCTGGAGCATGTGCCAGTCCTGCGGGTGCTCGGCGATGCCCTGCGCGAAGGCGTCGGCGACCGCCTGCGTCATGGCGGCCGTCTTCTCCTGCCGGGTGCCCTTCCCGGGCACCTCCACGGGGGCGTGGATCCGGCCGTACATCTTCGGCGCGTTCCCGTAGTACAGGGTGGCCGGGAGCAGGACGGCGCCCGTCTGCTGGGCGAGCAGGGCCGGGCCGGCCGGCATGCGGGCGGCCGAGCCGAAGAAGTCGACTTCGACCCCGGAGGCGGACAGGTCGCGGTCCGCGACCAGGCAGACGAGCCCGCCGGAGCGCAGGCGCCGGGCGAGCGTGCCGAAGGCGGCGCCGCCGTTGTGCGGGAGCACCTCCATGCCGAGGCTCTCGCGGTAGGCGACGAAGCGGTCGTAGAGGGTCTCGGGCTTGAGCCGCTCGGCGACGGTGGTGAAGGGGACTCCGACGTGGGTGACGGCCCAGGCGCCGGCGAGGTCCCAGTTGGCCAGGTGCGGGAGGGCGACGACCACTCCGCGTCCGGAGGCCAGTGCCTCGCGCAGGATGTGCTCGTCCTTCATCTCCACGTCGGCGCTGAATCGTTCCTTGGCCATGGTCGGCAGGCGGAAGGATTCCATCCAGTACCGCATGTAGGAGCGCATGCCCGCGTGCGACAGCTCGCGCAGCCGTTCGGGCGTGGCGTCCGGCACCACCCGGGCCAGGTTCGACTCCAGGCGCAGCACGCTCTTGCCGCGCCGCTTCCAGGTGAAGTCCGCGATCCGCCGTCCGAGGGCGGCCGCGGCGGGCTCGGGCAGCTTCTTGACCCCGGCCCAGCCGAGTCCGTAGAGCCCGTCGACCAGCTTGTCCTGTGCCTTGCCCATCAGGGCGTACCGCCTTCGGAGGGAGCACCTGCGGCGGCAGCGGCCGCGGTGGCGTCGGCCTCGGCCGATTCGCGCCGTACGGTCACCACGCGCTGGATCAGCGTCACGAGCGAGCCCGCCGCGACCACCCAGAGCGCGATCGGCAGCAGCAGGCCGATCCAGGAGGGGACCCCGAAGGTCTCCAGCCCGGACAGACCGGCCGCGACCAGCGTGATCACGAGGCGTTCGGCGCGTTCGATGAGCCCGTTGACGGCCACCGGCAGGCCGATCGATTCGCCGCGGGCCTTGGTGTACGAGACCACCTGGCCGCTGGCCAGGCAGAAGATGGCGACCGCGCAGAGGGCGTTGTTGTTCCCGGTGCCCGCGTACCAGAGCGCGAGTCCGCCGAAGATCGCCGCGTCGGCCACCCGGTCGAGGGTGGAGTCGAGGAACGCGCCCCACCGGCTGGAGACGCCGGCCTGGCGGGCCATGTTCCCGTCCACCAGGTCGGAGAAGACGAAGAGCGTGATGGTGATCGTGCCCCAGAAGAACTCGCCCATGGGGAAGAAGACCAGGGCTCCGGCCACCACTCCGGCCGTGCCGATGAGGGTGACCGCGTCGGGACTCACTCCCATCCGGAGCAGAAAAGCGGCGAATGGCGTGAGAACACGCGTGAAGAATGCACGCGCGTACTTGTTCAGCATGGCCTTCCCGGAGGGTCGCTGGGCCGCACGGCCACCACGGCCACCGGCTGGCCCATCGTAGCCAGGGCCCCGGGTCATCGGCGCCGCGCACCCACCGGTTCACACGACGTGGCCGGTTCTCGGGCCGTTCGCCACGTTCCGCGGGAGGTCCGGAAGCCGCCCTCCCCCGCGCCCGAGGTACGACGTATGGACGCGGTGTGACGGCAGTGCAAAGCTCGAAGGGGGCTATTCCCCTCCATCCCCTCCACGTCGGGAGGCACGAGCATCGTGGGAGCCGCATCACACCAATCCGGAGCCGCCGGAAGAGCACCGGCGGCCGACCACCCGGCCTCCGTACGGAACGTCGTGCTGGTCGGCCACAGCGGGTCCGGCAAGACCACCCTGGTCGAAGCCCTGGCCCTGACCGCCGGCGCCGTGAAACGGGCCGGGCGCGTCGAGGACGGCGCCACCGTCTCCGACTACGACGAGATCGAGCACCGCCGCCAGCGTTCCATCCAGCTCTCCCTGGTCCCCGTGGAGTGGGCCGGGATCAAGATCAACCTCCTGGACACCCCCGGTTACGCCGACTTCGTCGGAGAGCTCCGGGCCGGACTGCGCGCCGCCGACGCGGCCCTCTTCGTGGTCTCGGCCGCCGAGGACGGCGACGGGCTCTCCGGGGCCACCCGGATGGTCTGGGACGAATGCGCCGCCGTCGGCATGCCGCGCGCCATCGTCGTGACCCACCTGGAAGCCGCCCGGGCCGACTACACGCAGATGACCACCGTGTGCGGGGATGCCTTCGGGGCGGACGACCCCGATGCCGTGCGCCCGCTCTACCTGCCCCTGCACGGCCCCGCCGCCCCCGACGGCCACGCCCCGGTGGCCGGACTGCTCGGACTGCTCTCCCAGCGGGTCTACGACTACACCTCCGGCGACCGCGTCGAACGCGACCCGGACCCCGGCGAGCTCGCCCTGATCACCGAGGCCCGCGCCCGGCTGATCGAGGGGATCATCGCCGAGAGCGAGGACGAGACCCTCATGGACCGCTACCTCGGCGGCGAGGACATCGACCTCAAGACCCTGGTCGACGACCTGGAGCGGGCCGTCGCCCGCGGCACCTTCCACCCCGTCCTGATGGCCGCCCCCGCCGCCGACGGAGCCCGCAAGGGCCTGGGCACCGTAGAGCTCCTCGAACTGATCACCGGCGGCTTCCCCACCCCGCTGGAGCGCGCCCCCGTGGGCGTCACCACCCCGGACGGCGCGGCCCGCCCCGCGGTGACCTGCGATCCCGGCGGACCGCTCGTCGCCGAGGTGGTGAAGACCTCCTCCGACCCCTACGTCGGCCGCGTCTCGCTCGTCCGCGTCTTCTCCGGCACCCTGCGCCCCGACGAGACGGTCCACGTCAGCGGGCACGGGCTGACCGACCGCGGGCACGAGGATCACGATGTGGACGAGCGGATCGGCGCCCTGACCTCCCCCTTCGGCAAACAGCAGCGCACCCTGACCCACTGCGTCGCCGGCGATCTGGCCTGCGTGGCGAAACTCACCCGGGCCGAGACCGGCGACACCCTCTCCGCCAAGGACGGCCCCCTCCTGATGGAGCCCTGGTCGATGCCCGACCCGCTGCTCCCCCTCGCCATCGAGGCCCACAGCAAGGCCGACGAGGACAAGCTCTCCCAGGGCCTGGCCCGGCTGGTCGCCGAGGACCCGACCATGCGGCTCGAACAGAACCCGCACACCCGCCAGCTCGTCCTGTGGTGCCTCGGCGAGGCCCATCAGGACCTCGCCCTCGAACGGCTGCGCGCCCGGTACGGGGTCCAGGTCGACCCGGTCCCCCACAAGGTCAGCCTCCGCGAGACCTTCGGGGCGAAGGCCGGCGGCCGCGGACGGCACGTGAAACAGTCCGGCGGGCACGGCCAGTTCGCCATCTGCGAGATCGAGGTGGAGCCGCTGCCGCCGGGCAGCGGGATCGAGTTCGTCGACAAGGTCGTCGGCGGAGCCGTTCCGCGCCAGTTCATCCCCTCCGTGGAGAAGGGCGTCCGGGCGCAGGCCGCCCGCGGGCTCGCGGCCGGCTACCCGCTGGTCGACGTACGCATCACCCTGCTCGACGGCAAGGCCCACTCGGTGGACTCCTCCGACGCCGCCTTCCAGACCGCGGGCGCCCTCGCCCTGCGCGAGGCCGCCGCGGGGGCCTGCGTCCGGCTCCTCGAACCGGTCGCCGAGCTGGCCGTCCTCGTGCCCGACGAGTACGTCGGCCCCGTCATGAGCGATCTCGCCGGCCGCCGCGGCCGCGTCGTGGGCACCGACGCGGCGGGCACCGGCCGGACCCGGGTCCTGGCCGAGATCCCCGAGATCGAGATCGGCCGGTACGCCGTGGAACTGCGCTCCGTATCGCACGGCACGGGGCTGTTCAGCCGTACGTACGCACGGCACGAGCCGATGCCGCCTCAGATAGCGGACAAGTTGCGCGAACAGCCCGAGAAGGGAACCTGACTGACATACCGTCACCCCGGCCGCCCGTCCAACCCGCTTGCGATGGGCGGCATTTACCTGTCCCATGACCACGGGGAGGAATCGGCCGATAGGCTCGTCCGCGCGTGCGGCGGGCCGTGCGAGCGGGTAGACCAAGCAGGCAGAGCACGCATCCGGACCGAGCGGGCAGGCCCGCACACGAGCACGACGCACAGTGATGGGGGCAGCGGTGGCGGACGACGGATTCGACTTCAGGCCCGGGGCACAGATCCCGCTCCAGGGCGGCGGCGGCCAGACCGCCGCGACCAACGCCCTCGCCTCCGCCGCCTACCGGGACGGCGGACGCGACACCAAGCTCGACGAGATACTCAAGGCCAACAACGAGTACCACGAGTCCGTCGTCAAACCCGCGAAGATCTCGCTGCTGGCCCCCAATCTCGGCGAGGCCTTCTGCCGCGCCGTCGAGGCCCGCACCATCCCGGCCAGCCGCAAACCGCTCATCCAGTCCTTCGGCGCCGACCCGCAGACCGTCGTCGAGCACTGCCTGGCCGCCTCCCGCATCCGCAAGGAGCGCGACCGCAAGCTCCGCAT
The DNA here is from genome assembly GCF_044454225.1 of Streptomyces sp. NPDC051563. NCBI lineage: Bacteria > Bacillati > Actinomycetota > Actinomycetes > Kitasatosporales > Streptomycetaceae > Streptomyces > Streptomyces sp. NPDC051563. The sequence continues at coordinate 47,312 of NZ_JBITDL010000022.1, read as the reverse complement.
GATCATGCTCGTCTGCGGGGTGCTGTTCCTCCCCGGCCTCTTGCTGTGGCTCGGCCTGTTCTGGGTCCGCAAGGCCCTGTCGTCCTCCGACAGCAAGGGGGCCTCGTGGCTGGGCACGGCGCTCCTCGTCGGCGTGGGCCTGGCGGTCGCCTTCCTCATGTTCAAGCTCCCCATGACCGGCTTCCTCGGCCTCTACGCCCGCGCCATGGTCATCGCCCCGGTCGTCGGCTGGTTCCTCGCCCGGCGGCTCTGCGAGGCCACCGCCGAAGACCTGCGCTCCCGCTGGGACGGACTCCTCGCGGGTGGCGGCGGGGTGGCCGCCAAGATCCCGGAGGCCGTCCCCGGCAACCCGGACGAGAAGGCCCGCGAGGACCTGCGCCACTCCCTGGCCAAGCTCACCGCCGAGGACCGCAGCAACGCCGTCTTCTACGCGGGCCCCAAGGGCATACTCGGCATGGGCACCCGCTGGGGCAGCTGGCAGATGGCCGAGGAGCTCGTCCCCAAGAACGAGGGCTCCGAGATCCACCCGTTCCGCAGCTGGGACGTCATACGCGCGATCGACACCCAGCTGCGCAAGCTGGAACGCGGCCCCCTGCACACCGGCGGCCTGCCGCCCGCCTCGATCATGCACTGGATCGTCTCCCCGGTCGGCGAGGGCGCCAAGGAAGTGACCCGCCCGAGCGGGGCGGACGTGGACACCTTCCTGGTCAAGCCGCACGAGATCACCCGGATCTGCAACGAGCAGCAGTTCAGCGCCGGCAACCGGCACTACCTCGGCATCCAGTACCCGCTCTGGGACGGCCAGCTCGTGATCACCATGCTGGTCACGGTCACCGTGCTCTACAAGACCCTGCGCGTGGAGGTCACCGGGCACGCGCTCGGCCCGGTCCACGGCCTGTTCACCACCAAGTCGGCGGCACCCGTGGACGAGGTCGCCAAATCGGTCCGCTTCTGGGAGACCGTGGAGCTCAAGCGGCCGGTGGTCGACACCAGCGAGGTGGTACGCCTGACCGTGCGCGCGCCCCTCACCTGGTACCCGCCGCTCCTGGACTTCCTGGGCGGCAAGCTCGTCCTCCCGGAACCCTTCGGCGTCCGCCACGTCTGGGCCGGCCAGCCGTGGCGCCACCGCTTCATGGCGGACGACGCGATGCGCGCCGCGACCCCGGTCCTGCGGGCGGTGCACACGGCCGCCGTGCGGGTCCTGGAGGAGAACGGGGTCGACACCGAACGCTTCACCAACCGCTCGATGATCGTCAGCGGCCTGGTCCAGGACGCCGCACCGCGCAAGGCCGACGTCTACGACGCCTGAGCCCGCGCCGATCAGCCCGCGCGGGCGTGCGCACGGGACGCCCTGGGGCGGGTCCGGTCTAGTCCGTGGGCCAGGCGTCGGCCAGCATCTGGCGGGTGTCCGCGAGGAGTTGGGGCAGCACCTTGGTGTGGCCCACGACCGGCATGAAGTTCGTGTCCCCGCCCCAGCGGGGCACGATGTGCTGGTGCAGGTGCGCGGCGATGCCCGCGCCGGCGGCCTGGCCCTGGTTCATGCCGATGTTGAACCCGTGCGCGCCGGAGGCCTTGCGGAGCGCGACCATCGCGCGCTTCGTGAGGTCGGCGAGTTCGAGGGTCTCGGCGGCGTCCAGGTCCGTGTAGTCGGCGACGTGCCGGTACGGCACGACCATCAGGTGGCCGCCGTTGTACGGGTAGAGGTTCAGCACGGCGTAGACGTGCTCGCCCCGGGCCACGACCAGCCCGTCCTGGTCCGACATCTCCGGAATCCCGCAGAAGGGACAGCCGTCCCCGGCCTCCGGCCCGGTCGGCTTGTTCTCCCCCTGGATGTAGGCCATCCGGTGGGGCGTCCACAGACGCTGGAACGCGTCCTGCGTGCCCACACCGATCTGCTGCTCCGGCTCAATCGTCATGGGATGCAGCATATGACCTTGGCCCCGAGCGGCGTGTCGCCGGGGCGAACACCGGTGCGCGGGACGCGATGCTGGCCCCATGAACCATGCACCCGAGACCGGTGACCAGGCCTGGGAGCGCCGGACGGAGCTGCCGCTGTTCTACGCCTCGCTGCTCTTCCTCGCCGCCTACGCCGTCTCCGTACTGGCCTACCGTGCCCACCCCCTGTGGCGGGACATCGGCCTCATCGTGGTCGCACTGACCTGGGCCTGCTTCGTCGTGGACTACGTGGCCCGGCTGTTCCTGAGCCGCATGCGGCCGCTGCGCTTCGTCCGCGTGCACTGGCTGGACACCCTGATCGTGCTGCTGCCGATCCTGCGGCCGCTGCGCATGGTCAAGGTCCACGACGCGATCCAGGCCCGGCAGAAGCGCCCGCGCCAGGGGCTGTACGCGCGGGTGATGTCGTACGCCGGCCTGTCGGCCGGGCTGCTCGGGTTCGCGGGCGCGCTCGGGGTCTACCACTTCGAGCGCCGGGCCCCGGGAGCCACGATCCACACCTTCGGGGACGCGGTGTGGTGGGTGTGCGAGACGCTGACCACGGTGGGCTACGGGGACATGGCACCGGTCACCCCGATGGGCCGCATCATCGCGGCCTTCATGATGGCGGGCGGCCTGGCGCTGCTGGGCGCGGTGACGGGTTCGTTCTCCTCCTGGATGCTCCAGGTGTTCCGCCGCCAGGACGAGCAGGAGCCCCCGGGGACCTGAGGTCCCCGGGGGCTCCTGGCCGACGCACGGCGGTCACGAGGCCACTGCGGTCACACCTGGACGCGGCGCTCCACGACGTCCACGAGCTTCGCCAGCGCCTGGTCCCGCGGGACGCCGTTCTCCTGCGAACCGTCGCGGTAGCGGAAGGAGACGGTGCCCGCGGCCATGTCCTCGTCACCGACGATGATCATGAAGGGGACCTTCAGCTTCTGCTGGTTCCTGATCTTCTTCTGCATGCGGTCGGAGGAGGCGTCCACCTCGACGCGCAGGCCCTTCTTCTTCGCCTCGGCGGCGAACTCCTGCAGGTACTCGATGTGCGAGTCGCCGATCGGGATGCCGACCGCCTGGACCGGGGCGAGCCACGGCGGCATGACGCCCGCGTAGTGCTCCAGCAGGACGGCGAAGAACCGCTCGATGGAACCGAACAGCGCACGGTGGATCATGACCGGCCGCTGCTTGGTGCCGTCGGGGCCGGTGTACTCCAGGTTGAAGCGCTCCGGCAGGTTGAAGTCGAGCTGCACGGTCGACATCTGCCAGGTGCGGCCGATCGCGTCACGGCACTGGACCGAGATCTTCGGGCCGTAGAACGCGGCGCCGCCCGGGTCCGGCACCAGGGGCAGGCCCTGCTTCTCGGCGACCGCCTGAAGGGTGGCGGTGGCCTCCTCCCAGACCTCGTCCGAGCCGACGAACTTCTCCGGGTCCTTGGTCGACAGCTCCAGGTAGAAGTCGGTCAGACCGTAGTCGCGGAGCAGGTTCAGCACGAAGGTCAGCGTGCGGTCGAGCTCCTCCGCCATCTGCTCCTTGGTGCAGTAGATGTGCGCGTCGTCCTGGGTGAAACCGCGCGAGCGGGTCAGGCCGTGCACCACGCCGGACTTCTCGTACCGGTACACGGTGCCGAACTCGAAGAGGCGCAGCGGCAGTTCGCGGTAGGAGCGGCCGCGCGCATCGAAGATCAGGTTGTGCATCGGGCAGTTCATGGGCTTGAGGTAGTAGTCGGTACCACCGTCGAGCTGCATGGGGGGGTACATGCCCTCCGCGTACCAGTCCAGGTGACCGCTCTTCTCGAAGAGGGTGCCCTTGGTGGCGTGCGGGGTGTAGACGAACTCGTAGCCCTCTTCCTCGTGCCGCTTGCGCGAGTAGTCCTCCATGGTGCGGCGGATGACCCCGCCCCGCGGGTGGAAGACGGCCAGGCCGGAGCCGATCTCGTCCTGTACGGAGAACAGGTCGAGCTCGGTGCCGAGCTTGCGGTGGTCGCGCTTCTCGGCCTCCACGAGGAAGTCGAGGTGGGCCTTCAGCTCCTCCTTCGACGGCCACGCGGTGCCGTAGATGCGCTGGAGCATCGGGTTCTTCTCGCTGCCGCGCCAGTAGGCGGCGGCGTTGCGCATGAGCTTGAACGCGGGGATGTTGCGGGTGGTGGGCAGGTGGGGACCGCGGCAGAGGTCCTTCCAGCACAGGTCGCCGGTCTTGGCGTCGAAGTTGTCGTAGATGGTCAGCTCGCCGCCGCCCACCTCGACGTTCGCGCCGTCGTCGGTCGAGGCCGAACCCTTGATGCCGATGAGTTCCAGCTTGTAGGGCTCGTTCGCGAGCTCCTCGCGGGCCGCCTCGTCGGTGACGACGCGGCGGGCGAAGCGCTGGCCGCGCTTCTGGATCTCCTGCATCTTCTTCTCGATGGCCTTGAGGTCATCGGGGGTGAAGGGCTTCGCGACGTCGAAGTCGTAGTAGAAGCCGTCCCGGACCGGCGGGCCGATGCCCAGCTTGGCCTCGGGGAACAGCTCCTGCACGGCCTGGGCCATGACGTGCGCGGTGGAGTGGCGCAGGATGTCGAGGCCGTCCGGAGAGGAGATCTCCACGGGCTCGACGGTCTCGCCGTCCTTCACCTCGTACGCGAGGTCCTTCAGCTCGCCCGCGATGCGCGCGGCGACGATGGTGCGCTCGCCGGCGAAGAGCTCTGCCGCCGTAGTGCCCGTGGCCACCACGCGCTCGTCCCGCTCGGAATCGCGTTGGATGATCACACGGACGTCTGACACCGGTCTGCTCCTGACTCAGGGGGTGCGCGAGCGGATCACTGCGCGTCTGAATCGTACCGAGCGGATGGGCCGCGCCGCTAAACGGTTACCGCCGGGGGCGGAGGAACCGCCGCGGGAGGTGGCGGCGTCCCCGGATGCACAAGATCTTTTGATGGTGCGGAGGAGCATGTGATGACCGGTACGGCCACCCGTCACCTCTATCTGGTGCGGCACGGCGAGGCGGTCTCGGAGGAGGGTGGGCTGACCGAGAGCGGCCGGCGCCAGGCCGTGCTGCTCGGCCGTCGGCTGCGCGCGGTCCCGCTCGCGGCCGTGCACCACGGCCCGCTCCCCCGGGCGGAACAGACCGCGCGCCTGATCGGCGAGCAGCTGGAGGACGTCCCCCTGCACTCCTCGGACGTGGCCGGCGACTACGTTCCGCACGTACCGGCGCGCGAGGAGCTCCCGGCGGATTCCGCGGACCTCTTCCTCCGCTTCCTCTCCGGTGTCACCGAGGAGGAACGGCAGCAGGGACCGGCGCTGGCCCGGCGGGCGCTGGACCTGTTCACCGGGCCGGTGGACGGCGGGGAGGACCGGCACGAGCTGGTCGTGACCCACGCCTTCCTGGTCTCCTGGCTCGTCCGGGAGGCCATGGACGCCCCGCGGTGGCGCTGGCTCGGCCTCAACCAGGCCAACGCCGCCCTCACCGTCATCCGGTACGCACCGGACCGGCCCGCCTCCGTCCTCGTCTCCAACGACATGCGGCACCTGCCCCCGGAGCTGTGCTGGACGGGCTTCCCCGCCGAGCTGCACGTCTAGCGCGGCCGCCCGGCAAGATCCGAAAGAGACGGCCTAGTCGTCCGACGGCAGCACGTCCCCCGCGTCGAGGGACTCGTCCAGGGTCTTCATCAGCCGGTCCCGCTCGACCTCGTCCAGCGGGACCGGACGGACGTCCGCCGCATCCGTCAGACGGCGGAAGCCGCCCCGTCGCTGGAGCCGGCCGCTGACCCGGATCGGGAGTCCGACCAGGTGCGCGTGGCCCGCCACCCGGTACGACTCCTCGTCGAGCACGATCCGGACGTACGGGATCTCCGCCCCGGCCAGGACCCGCAGCCGGACCGTGCCCCCACCACCCGGGGCGGACCTGCGCATCCGGACCACCGCTCCCGCGACCCTGACCGGCACCGCGGGTTCGTCCCTCGTGTACCGCGCGGCCGCGTCCCGGAGCACGGGGAGGTCGCCGGGCGAGAACTCCACCGGCTCCGGCCGGGCCGCGCACCCCGCGGGGACCCCTGCCGCCGGGGCCCACGCGAGGGCCACCCGGGCCCCCTCCGAGCCGCGGACCAGCGAGATCAGCGCCTCGGCGAGCTCCCGGCTGACCCCGGCCTCGACCGCCGCGTCGAAGGCTTCCATGCCGCCGGTGGCGCGCTGGTAGTCCACGGCCTCCCGGGCGGCGTGCAGCGCGTGGTGCAGCCGGATCACGGTGCCCCGGCCCCCGTCGACGGGGACGTACGCGGTCAGCCGCCGGCCGCCCGGAGCCGGCCCGACCAGGATCCCGTCCAGCGCCCGCTCCGCCTGGCCGCGGTGCCGGGCTCCGTAGTACCCGGCCCGCGCCCGGTCGGCCAGCGCCCCGGCGAGGAGCAGCTGGCGGGCGGCCGAGCGGAGCTGTTCCTGGACCGTCCAGTCGGCCTCGCCCCGGAGCCCGTACGCCCCGCGCGGGATCTCGCGCTCCCAGCGGATCTCGTCGCTCGGCACGCTGAGCCCGTACAGCACCTCGCGCGCCGACGGCAGTGAGCTGCGCGAGAGGGCGGTGAGCGCCTCTTCGAGCAGGTCGGCGCAGTCGGGGAAGGCCCGGCTCTCGGGGACGAGGAGGCTGGTGCCGCCGCTGCCCGTGCCGTACGGGGCGGGCGGCGTCCAGCGCCCGTACCGCCCGGCGGCGCCGCCGCGGCGCAGCCAGCCGTGCCGGTGCAGGAGGGCGCCCAGCACGAGCGGATCGACCTGCGCGGGATCGGGGGCCTGCGCGGCGAACTCCGGTGCGGAGAGCGGCTCCAGGTGCGGTGACTGCCAGTTCATCAGGGTGTCCCTCCCGACCCGACCCGGGTCATGATCTCGCAGAGCGCCCGGTCGTCGAAGATCCGCGTGGTCGGGATCCGTACGGTGGTCCGGCGCCGGCCGGTCACGGGGTGCCCGGCGAGATTGGTCCAGTAGCAGCAGTGCCGCAGGTCGAGCCGGTCGTGTCCGGCGCTCAGCCATTGGTCGCGTTCCCGCGGGACGAGCATCACGACGAGGATCTTGTGCACGGCGACCGGGGAGCGGGCCAGCTTGACCAGGTGCTCGTTGTCGAGGGTGAAGCCGAAGCTGGGTCCGGCCGGTCTGGGCGGTATCTGGTAGGTCGCCTTGAGCTGGATCTTGATGGTCACTTCGTCGTCGATGACGTGCTCGGGGGCGCCGTGGCTGACGTGCCAGTCGATGCCGTTGTCGGGAAAGGGCTGGGACAGCGAGCAGCCCGCCGCGGCGACGACGGCGTGCAGGTATCCCACCTGGAGGGTCTCCATGCAGGCGGTGGTGGCGAGCGTGCCGCGCAGCGGTCCGCTCCGCGGGTCGGTCCGCGGATCGATCTGCCCCGCGAGCACCCCGCCCGGTTCGGGCTGCGCGAGCGCCATGGCCGGCTCCCCATGCCTTCCGGGCTGTCCCGTTCGAGGCGGCCGTGCCGGGCCGCGTCGGGTGCGTGTCAGGGTGTCGGGGTTGACGACCGGTCATGTGTGCGGTCCCCCACCTGAGTTGTCTCCGCAGGAGGAGTCCCGCAAACGGCGTACGGGGCAAACGGCCCGGGTATCACCGTTTCGGGGCAAGGATGGCGGGACCTGGGGCGCGATGCCCGGGAGGGGCCATCTGCCGACGGGTGACGAGGAGTTCGCCATGACACGCTGGTACGAGGGCCCGCTGGCCGCATTCGACACGGAGACGACCGGGGTGGACGTGGAGCGCGACCGGATCGTGTCCGCCGCGCTCATCGTGCAGGAGTGCGCGGGCGGCCGGATCCGTTCGACGCGCTGGCTGGTCAATCCCGGCATCCCGGTACCCCCGGGGGCCACGGAAGTGCACGGTCTGACCGATGAGCACCTTCAGCGCAACGGCCGGTGGCCCGCGCCGGTGGTGGAGGAGATAGCCCGCGCGCTCGGGGAGCAGCAGGTGGCGGGCCGGCCGGTGGTGGTGATGAACGCACCGTTCGATCTGACGCTGCTGGACCGGGAGTTGCGCCGCCACCGGGCGTCTTCGCTGTCCCGGTACCTGGACAACCGGCCGCTGACGGTGCTGGATCCGCGGGTGCTGGACAAGCACCTGGACCGGTACCGCAAGGGGCGCCGGACGCTCACGGACCTGTGCGCGCACTACGGGATAGAGCTGGAGGGGGCCCACGACGCGGGCGCGGACGCGCTGGCGTCCCTGGAGCTCGTCCGGGCCGTGGGGCGCAGGTTCGCGGCCCGGCTGGAGCGGCTCTCGCCGGCGGAGCTGCACACGCTCCAGCAGGTGTGGCACGCGGCGCAGGCGCGGGGGCTCCAGGCCTGGTTCGCCCGGCAGGGCACACCGGAGTCGGTGGATCCGCACTGGCCGCTGCGGCCGGAGCTGCCCGCGGCGGCGTGAGGAGTCCGTACCCGTACGCCGCGAAGGGCCCGTACATGCGGAAGGCCGGTCCGTCATAAGACGGACCGGCCTGTCCCGGTGGGCGATACTGGGATCGAACCAGTGACCCCTTCGGTGTGAACGAAGTGCTCTCCCGCTGAGCTAATCGCCCGGGAACGGTGTGAACAATACAGAAGGCTCGGGGCTGGTTCAAACCGCTTCCGGCCGGCCCGCCAGATGGGCGGCGAGACCGCGCCTCCCGGCCCGCATCATCAGGGTGTGGTTGAGCCGGAACACCGGCCGTCCGGGGAAGGCGAGCAGCCGCATCAGGGGGCGGCGCACCTCGACCTCCTGCTCGTACAGGGCCCGCGTTCCGCCGGGCCGCGGGCGCACGGTCCAGCGTGCCCAGCCCTCCAGGTCGCCGAGCAGGGCGACCTCCAGGATGCCGCGCACGGGGTCCCGCAGGAGTTCGGCCGCGCTCACGCGCAGGGTGTACGGGAGGGCGGAGCGGATGAAGGCGGTGCCGCTGCTCCCGTCCGCGGCGGGGGCGACCGCGCGGATCTGGGGCCACCACAGGGGATAGGACTCGGGGCGCTCCAAGACGGCGTAGACCCGGGCGGGTGCGGCGTCGAGGTCCCACACGCTGCGGAAGCGGTAACGGGTCCACCGGTCGGCGGGGTTGGCGGGGGCGGCAGGGGCGACGGGGCGGCCGCCCCGTGCGGCGCCGGGGCTGCCGGTACGGCTGCTTCGGTCCATGCCTCCAGTCTTGCGCGCGGCGCGGACGCCCATCGGGTACTCAGCCCGAACTCACCCGGAGATGAGTACGCGCACCCATGTCCTGACGGGGTGACGGGCGCCACACTCCGAACCATGAACAACCCGCTGCCCCCGGCCGAGGAGCTCGTGCTCATCGACCGCGAACTGGTCCAACTCGACGCCCGGCGCCACTTCCTGCTGAGCCGGCGTGCCTGGCTGCTCGGCGCCCAGGCGCCCCGAGCGTGGGGTGCGCAGGCCCGTCCGCCGGTGCCCGCGCAGGGTGCGGAGGCCTCGGCTCCCAGTGCGCAGAACGTGCTGCTGGTCCTGGGCGCCGTACTGCTGGCGGTCGCGGCACTGGCGTTCACGCTGGTCAGCTGGGGCTCCCTGGGGATCGCCGGGCGCAGCGCGGTGCTCGGCGTGGTGACGGCCGCGGCGCTGGGCGCCCCGGTGGTGCTGCTGCGCCGGGGGCTGCGCTCGACCGCCGAGGCGGTGGCCGCCGTCGGTCTGCTGCTGACGGTGCTGGACGCGTACGCGCTGTACGCCGTCGGCATGCCCGAGGTGGACGGCACTGCGTACGCGGCCGCTGCCGCCGCGGTGCTGGCGGCGGTGTGGGCCGGCTACGGGCGTTCCCTGCCCGCGCTGCGGATCCCGGTCCCCGCGGCCCTGCTGACGGCGCAGCTCCCGCTGCCGCTGGCGGCGGCGGCCGGGTCGGCAGGGCGGGACATGGGCTGGGCCCTGCTGGGGACGGCGGCGCTGGACGCGGGGCTCGTGCTGCTGCGGCCGGGGCGCTGGTCCCGCTGGGCGGGGGCGGCGGGCGCGGTGACGGGCGGGGCCGCGCTGCTGACGGGTCTGGCCGAGTCCGCGGCGGCGCAATCGGCGGGCGCGGCCCTGGCGCCCTCGGCGCGGCTGGCGGCGGTGGCGGCGCTCGCCCTGGTGGTGGCGTGGCGGGCTTCCGGTCCGCGGACCGCCTTCGCCGCGGCGGGCGGCGTCGCCGCGGTGGCGGCGGTGGCCGGCCCGTTCCGGCCGGAGCTGAGCCCTTCCTGGGCGGCGGTCGTGTACCTCGCCGTGGCCCTGCCCCTGCTGGGGGCCCTACGGGTGCCCGCGCTCCCGGAGCCGGTCCGGCGCGGCCTGGCCCTGGCCGGTGCGGGGGTGGCCGTCCTGCAGGCGGTGGTCTCCCTGGCGTGGGTGGCGACGGTGCTGGTGGGCCGGCTGCGGGTGCTGGAGGAGGTCTGGTCCGTGACGACGCCCGCTCCGGCGGCAGCCGACGGCCCGGGGCTCGCTCCGGTGGTGGGTCTGCTGCTGACGGCCGGAGCCGCGTGGTGGCTGGTCCGGGTGCTCCCGGGACGCCCGGAGCCGGGGGCGGCGGCCGTGGTCCTGGCCTGGGCGGCGCTGTTCACGGCCCCGGTGGTGCTCGGCGGCGCCCCGGGCCCGGTGTTCGCGGCCCAGCTCGCGGTGACCCTGGCCACGGGACTCCTCGCGCTGCGCTCCACGGCGCGGCCGTCGGCCGCCGATGCCCCCGCGAAGGCCGCACAGGCGCCCGCCGGGACCGCGCCCGTGGGCGACGGCGGCCCTGCGGGCTCCGGATCCGCGCAGGGCGGTGGCATCGGCCCCGCAGACTCCGGATCCGCGCCCGGCGCCGACGGCGGCCCCGGCGGTGGCATCGGCCCTGCGGGCTCCGGATCCACCGCGGCCACCGGCCGCGGCCTCGCGGGGATCACGGGGATCACGGGAATCACCGGCATCGCCGCCGGGCTGTGCGCCCTGGTGGGGGCCCTGAACGTGTCCGTGGCCGCCCTGGACGGCCGGCTGGCGACCTTCGGGGTGCTCGGCCTGCTGGGGGCCGCCGGTGCGGCGGGAGCGGCGTACCGGCCCGCCCCGGCGTGGGTCCGCGCGGGGGCCGCGGCGCTCGCCGTCGGGTACGCCGCGCTGCTCGCGGTGGCGCTGGGCGCCCTGCTGGAGTGGCCGGTGGCCTGGTGGGCGCCGCCGGTGCTGGTGGTCCCGGCGGCGGTGGCGGCGCTCGGGCCTCGGCTGGGCTCCGTACGGGTCCCGGCCGAGGTGGCCGCGGCCGCCTCGGGGCTCCTCGCGCCGGCCCTGGCCGCCGGGGACGCCCCGGTGCTGGCCCTGGTCCTGGCCCTGGCCGGGGTGGTGTGCGCGGGGGCGGCGGTGCGGCCCGAGCGCCGCTCGGCGGCCGGCTGGCCCGCCGGGGTGCTGTTCCTCGCGGCGACCTGGGTGCGGCTGGCGGCTTCGGAGGTGACGGTGCCCGAGGCGTACACCCTGCCGGTGACGGCGGCGGCGCTGGCCGTGGGGTTCCTGCGGCGGCGCCGCGACCCGCTGGCCGGGTCCTGGACGGCCTACGGGCCGGGCCTGGCGGCGACCCTGCTGCCGAGCACCCTCGCGGTGTGGGGCGACCCGCACTGGCTGCGGCCGCTGCTGCTGGGGACGGCCGCGCTCGGGGTGACCCTGGCCGGCGCCCGCGGCCGGCTCCGGGCGCCGCTGCTGCTGGGCGGGGCGGCGCTGGCGGCGGTGGCCCTGCACGAGCTGACCCCGTACGTCGTCCAGGTGGTGGACGCGCTGCCGCGCTGGCTGCCGCCGGCCCTGGCGGGGGTGCTGCTGCTGGCGGTGGGGGCCACCTACGAGAAGCGGCTGCGCGATGCCCGCCGGCTGCGGGAGGCCATCGGCCGGCTGAGGTAGCCCGGCGGGGCCGGAGCCGGGGCCGCACGGGTGAAAAAGTACGGCTGGAACGCCAGAGGCCCGGAGACGGTGAAGTCTCCGGGCCTCTGGTCCGGGTGGGCGATACTGGGTTCGAACCAGTGACCCCTTCGGTGTGAACGAAGTGCTCTCCCACTGAGCTAATCGCCCGGACGCACCGCAAACATTACCGCATGTCAGCGGTGCTCTCCGCCATGGCCGGACGGGCTCACTGGTCCTTGAGGTGCCAGGGCAGGACGAGCCCGTACTTCCACAGGTAGAAGCCGATGAGGGCGCCCGCGATCACGAGCCCGATGCCGGTCAGGATGAGGTTGCGGCGGCGGACCTTCGGGTCCAGGGCCTTCTGGGCGGCTTCGCTGACCTTGCGCTTGGTCCAGCGCAGCGCGAAGTGGGCCCAGGCGAATTCGGTGGCCCAGATCGCGAGGCCCGCGAAGATCGCGACCCAGCCCGGGCCGGGCAGCACCAGCATGGCGATACCGGCGCCGATGACGGCGAGGCCGACGATGAAGACGCCGACCTGCCAGCTCAGGTGCAGGGTCCGGCGGGCCTTGATGAAGTCCGGAGCCTTGGAGACGTGCGGCGCCTCCTCGGCGGCGGATTCGGCCGTGGATCCCGCTGCCGGTGCGGCGGCGGATTCGGCTGCGGACTCGGCTGCGGACTCGTTGGTCTCGCGGTCACTCCCCGTGTTCATGGGCTCGAATCTACCGGAGGTCTCAGCACACGTGAATGATGGTTTGGATCCGCCGTTCGAGGGACCCAGAGGTCCGCAAAACGGTCAGAGGGGTTTACAACGGCACCGTAGGTGGCATGTCGATTTCGCCGACGTGCGAATCCCCGAGCGCACACTGAGCGAAAGGCCCTGGCGCTTATGAACACCACGGTCAGCTGCGAGCTGCACCTGCGCCTCGTTGTGTCGAGCGAGTCCTCACTGCCTGTTCCCGCGGGCCTGCGGTATGACACGGCCGATCCCTACGCCGTGCACGCCACCTTCCACACCGGCGCCGAGGAGACGGTCGAGTGGGTATTCGCCCGCGACCTCCTCGCCGAGGGTCTTCACCGGCCCACCGGTACCGGCGACGTCCGTGTCTGGCCGTCCCGTAGCCACGGTCAGGGGGTCGTCTGCATCGCCCTGAGCTCACCGGAGGGAGAAGCACTGCTCGAAGCACCCGCCCGAGCACTGGAGTCGTTCCTCAAGCGGACGGACGCCGCGGTCCCACCCGGGACCGAGCACCGGCACTTCGACCTCGACAAGGAGCTCTCCCACATCCTGGCCGAATCCTGAGCCAGGCCTACAGAGGGAACCTTCCCCCGGCTGAGCCCGGGGGCCGTACGACACCGTCCGACTCGGGGCGACGGTGCACGGCGGACAACCACATACGGAAGTGCCGGCGCTGTTCATGCGGAAGCCACCCGCGTGGACGGCGCCGGTGCGCTGTGGGGTGACCCGCTAGAGTCGGCCACCAGCGGCGGCAGCAGACCGTCACCGCAGGCCCGGCCCTTCAGGGAGACCCCGTGCAGATCCCCCACGACACCCGTCGCGCGCTCGACGTCGTCGTCGCGCTGGTGAACACCTCGGCCGAGACCGAGCAGTCCGACGGCCTGGCGGACGTGAACGCGCTGCGCGGCTTCGTCCACGAGTACGCGATCAGCGACGTCGGCGAGCTCAGCGCCCGCGATCTCGCCGGTGTGCGCACCGTCCGCGGCAAGTTCGCCCAGGTCTTCGCGGCGCCCACCTCGCGCGCGGCCTCCGTGCTGATCAACGAGCTGGTCGCGACCGCCGGCACCACCCCGCAGCTGACCAACCACGACGGCTACGACTGGCACGTGCACTACTTCGCCCCGGGCGCCTCGGTGGGCGATCACCTGGCGGCCGACGGCGGCATGGCGCTGGCCTTCATCGTGGTCTCGGGCGAGCAGGAGCGGCTACGGCGCTGCGAGGCCCCGGACTGCCGCAGGGCCTTCGTCGACCTGTCCCGCAACCGCTCCCGGCGCTACTGCGACAGCCGTACCTGCGGGAACCGGCTGCACGTGGCGGCGTACCGGGCCCGGCGCAAATCGGAGCTGGGCGCGGAGCCGGGCTCAGAGCAGGAAGAGATCGTGCACGGCGGCGAGCAGCAGCAGGCCGCCGATCACGCCTAGGAAGATCATCAGGGGCGGCTGGGAGAGCGCGAAGAGGCAGCCTCTCGGCTCCTCGGCGACGGGGACGGTGGCCGGCGCGGGAACGGCGGGCTCACCCGATGTTGTGTCGGGCATGTCGGGGCGATGATGGCCCAACGGGCCCGCCCGCACCCCTCAACACGCCAGACGGCACGCCCGAGTTCACCGGATCCCGTCAGATCAGGTGGTTCCCGGCCCCGATCACCGCGATCGCCTGCCGCGAGGCACCGGGCCGTGCAACAGGGTCCCGCCGGATCAGATGCCGTGCTTCTTGAGGATCGCCTCGATGTCGGAGAAGTCCTCGGCGGGGGCGGCCGCCGGGGCCTGCCGCGGGCGGGCACCGTCACCGAGCGAGGGCGCGGATGCGGCCGGGGCGACGGCCTCCCGGGCCGGGCGGCCCTTGGCGGCCTTCGGCGGCTTCCGCCTCCCCTCCCCCTCCGCCGCGCCCGCCCCGCGCCGCTCTATCGCGCGGGTGGTCACGAAGAGCAGCCAGGCCAGTCCCAGGACGGCGAAGCCGGCCCAGACGGTCGGCTTGAAGACGATCCCGGTCGCCCACGCCACGACGCCCGTCATCACCAGGCCGACGGGCACCAGCGAGTACGCCGCGATCCGCGTGGCCGCGAGGAATCGCTTGCGGTAGGCGGTCAGCGCGGCGATGCCCAGGCCCGCCGCGGACACCGCGGAGCAAATGGTCTCGGCGAGCATGCGGGGCCTCCAGGGGCGGTTCGGTCGGTCGGACCCGGCCGGCGGGCCGGGCGTTCTGTCCCCATCCATCCTGCACCGGCGACCCTCGCCCTGGCCACGGCCGGAGCCCTCCGCGGGCGGATCTCCGGGACATCTCCGGGTCCCGCCTCCTCCCCAGGTCCCGGTCCGTGCGCGTCCCCGCGGGCTGGGAGACTGTCCGTATGACCGATTCCGTGATCCTCGACGTCTGGTGCGAACTTCAGTGCCCGGACTGCCACAGCGCCCTGGACGACGTGCGCGCCCTGCGGGCCCGCTACGGCGACCGGCTGGACATCCGGCTGCGCCACTTCCCGCTGGAGAAGCACAAGCACTCCTTCGCCGCCGCGCAGGCAGCCGAGGAGGCCGCCGAGCAGGGGCAGGGCTGGCCCTACGTGGAGGCCGTCCTGGCCCGCACCGCGGAACTCGGCAAGGCCGGCGAACCGGTGCTCGTCGAGGTCGCGCGTGAACTGGGCCTGGACGCCGAGGAGTTCGACACCGCCCTGATCGACGGCCGGCACATCCTGATCGTGGACGCCGACCAGGCCGAGGGCAAGGCGATCGGCGTGACCGGCACCCCGACGTACGTGATCGACGGCGAGCGCCTCGACGGCGGCAAGAGCCAGAAGGGCCTGCGCGAGCGCATCGAGGAGATCGCCGACCGCCTGCTCGGCGCGGCCTGACCGGCAAGACGCCCTTTAGATCAGGTCCTTGGCGTAGTTGACGTCGGTCGTCCGGTAGCCGAGGGACTCGTAGAGCCGCACGGCCGGGACGTTGTCGGTGAAGACGTGCAGGGCGAGCACCCGGTGGCCCGCGGCGAGGGCGGTGCCTTCGGCGAGGAACATCAGGTCCCGGCCGTGGCCGCGGCCCCGGTGCTCCTCGGCGACCGCGACGTCGTAGACGTACGAGTCCCCGCCGTTCGGCGCGACCCACACCGTGCCCACGGGGACGCCGGCCGCCTCCAGCACGGAGAAGCTGACGCCCGGGGTGGCCAGCCCCTGCGGGAGCATGGACGCGTGGTCGTTGACCGACTTCGTCCGTGCGGCCCCGGCCGGCATGCCGCGGCTGACCCAGCCCTGCGCGTAGCTCTCCAGGGCCTGCGCGTGCCAGCCCTCGAACTCGGCTTCCGTCATGGGCCGGCCGGCCACCCCCTCGGACAGGGCGGGCGGCTCGGCCGGGAGCTCCTTGGCCATGTTGCGGCTGTACTCGGCGTACCCGAGGGCGCCGGCCAGCCGCAGACCGCCCGCCGAGCCGGCCGGGACCGAGATCCGGACCCGGCGGCAGCCCCAGCCGCGCAGTACTTCCTCGGCGGCGAGCGCGGCCACCGTGGCCCGGCCGCGCCGGCGGTCGGGCTCCTCGACGGCGAGGTCGCGGATCTCGGCGACCGTCGGCCCGAAGGGGGTGTCGGCGGCGAGCAGCAGGGCGCCGACGCGTCTGCTGTTGACGCGGATCTCGTACGGGCGCGAGCGCGCCCCGCCGGTGCTCTGCTGAAGCGGCCCGCTCGGCCGCAGGGTGGTGGTCATCAGTCGAGTTCTACCCGCCCTGCGGCCCGAAGCACAGGGGATTTGTGCGCGGAGGATGCGTACGGTCCCGGTCAGGGGCGGGGGTCGGTGTCCTCGGCGGAGCGGGCGTCGAAGATCCGCATGGCCTCGGCCGTGACGGGACCGGGGGCGGAGCCCAGCTCGCGCCCGTCGATCCGTACGACGGCCTGGACGTCGCGCAGGGACGAGGTCAGGAAGACCTCTTCCGCCTGCTCCAGCGCTTCGAAGGGCAGGTCGGTCTCCTTGGCCCCGCACCATTCGGCGACGAGGGCCCGGGTGATGCCCGCGAGGCAGCCGGAGGCCACGGGCGGGGTGTGCAGCTGTCCGTCGAGGACGACGAACACGTTGGAGCCGGTGCCCTCGCAGAGCCGCCCGACGGTGTTGGCGAAGAGGGCCTCGGAGGCACCGGCCCGGTGGGCGGCGGCGAGCGCGACCACGTTCTCGGCGTACGAGGTGGTCTTCAGGCCCACCACGGCGGAGCGCTCGTTGCGGACCCACGGCACCGTGACCACGGCGGTGGTGTCGGGGCGGCGGGTGGTCCCGGCCAGCGCGACGATCAGCGTCGGGCCGGCCTCGCCGCGGTCGGAGCCGAGCGGGGAGACGCCGCCGGTGTAGGTGACGCGCAGCCGGCCGAGCGGCACCGGGTTGGCCTCCAGGACGGCGGCGCAGGCGCGGCGCACCTCCTCCGGGTCCGGGTCCGGAAGGCCGAGCCCCCGGGCGGAGCGGGTCAGCCGCTCCAGGTGCCGGGTGAACCCGAAGGCCGTCCCGTGCTCCGCCTTGAGCGTCTCGAAGACCCCGTCGCCGACGGTGAGACCGTGGTCGAACACGGACACCTTCGCTTCGTCGGCGTCCCGCAGTGCTCCGTCGAGCCAGATCCTCACCGTACGGTCCTCCCGCTTTCGTCCGTCTGCTGTTCCGTCGTACCCGCCGTGCCGGACGTACCGGGCGCTCCGATCACACCTGTCACGCCCGTCGCATCCGCACCGACGGCTCCCGACGCTACCCGCAGCAGCCGGGCGGCCTTCAACTCGGTCTCCGCCCACTCCCGGTCGGGGTCGGAGCCCCAGGTGATCCCGGCGCCGGTTCCGAAGAGCAGCCGGGGACCGCCGGGGGCGGTGCGGTCGATCCAGAAGGTCCGGATGCCGACGGCGAGCTCGGCCGTGCCCCGGTCGGCGTCGACCCAGCCGATGCCTCCGCAGTAGGGGCCGCGCGGGGCGGTCTCCAGGGCCTCGATGATCCGCAGGGCCGAGGATTTGGGGGCTCCGGTGACGGAGCCGGGCGGGAAGGTCGCGGCGAGCAGCTCGGGCCAGCCGGCGTCCTCGGCGAGTTCTCCGGCGACGGTGGAGACGAGGTGGACGAGGCCCGGGTGCTCCTCGAGCGCGCACAGCTCGGGGACGGTCACGGAGCCGGTGGCGCAGACCCGGCCGAGGTCGTTGCGCACGAGGTCCACGATCATCACGTTCTCGGCGTGGTCCTTGGGCAGCAGATCGGCGGCGGTGCGGCCGGTGCCCTTGATCGGGCCGGACTCGACGCGGCGGCCGGTGCGGCGCAGGTAGAGCTCGGGGGACGCGGTGGCGATCTCGACGCCGTGAGCCGGAAGCCGAATCGTTCCTGCGTACGGAGCCGGGTTGCCGCGCGCGAGCAGGGCGGTGAGGGCGTCCACATCGGCGCCCGCCGGATCGGGGAGCGGCGCGGACATCACGCGGCAGAGGTTGGCCTGGTAGACCTCCCCCGCCTCGATGTGCTCGCGGATGCGGCGTACGCCCGCGGTGTACGCGGCGCGGCCGAGGGAGGAGGTCCACTCGTCGGCGTCGGGGCCGCGCCAGGCCCCGGGGACGGGTGCCGGCACCGGATCGGGGCGTATGTCCCCGAAGCGCGCGCAGACGAGACGGCCTTCGAAATCGGCCGTCACCGCCCAGAAGCCGGTGGAGTCCAGAGCGGCGGGATCACTGGTGACATCTCGGAGATCGGTCGCGAGAAGGCCGCCGAAGCGGGCGAGGGGAGGCAGGTCGTGCACGGCTGCGAGTCTATGACCGGTGACGCCCCGGCGCCGGTGAGGCGTCCGCCGGGTGACCGGCGGTGATCGGGCGGCAGCACGCTGCGGAAACGCGTTTTTGAGCTGGCCCGGGAATCCGCTAGAGTTCAACACGTCGCCAGGGAGCGAAGGGGGAACACCCCGGAGCGAACACGGCGACCTGCGGACGTAGCTCAGTTGGTAGAGCACCACCTTGCCAAGGTGGATGTCGCGAGTTCGAGTCTCGTCGTCCGCTCAAAGGTGGGGGATCATCTTCCCGAGGACCCCCTGCTTGCTCCATGGTGGAGTGGCCGAGAGGCGAGGCAACGGCCTGCAAAGCCGTCTACACGGGTTCAAATCCCGTCTCCACCTCCAAGGACGATTAGCTCAGCGGGAGAGCGCTTCCCTGACACGGAAGAGGTCACTGGTTCAATCCCAGTATCGTCCACTGGTCCGCAAGGATCCCCGCGCGATTAGCTCAGCGGGAGAGCGCTTCCCTGACACGGAAGAGGTCACTGGTTCAATCCCAGTATCGCGCACGCAGTACGCTTCACACCTGCCACCTGCGGTGCTCGCACCGTGAACGTGGCCCCGCGCGATTAGCTCAGCGGGAGAGCGCTTCCCTGACACGGAAGAGGTCACTGGTTCAATCCCAGTATCGCGCACCAGCATTCCGGAAGCCCCGGCCGTTCCCACGGCCGGGGCTTTCGCGTGTGCGGCCTCAGGAGGAGAAGAGCATCCGGCCGAAGCCGCCCTTGCGGTGGCCGTGACCGTGGCCGTGTCCGTAGCCGCCGTGCTGCGGGGCGCCCCAGGCGGGCGCGGGGGCCGCGTGCTGCTGCGGGTACGGGGCGGGCGCCGGCGGGGCCGCCGGGGGCGGGACCTGGCCGTACTGCGAGGTGTACTGGGACTCCAGGCGGGTCAGCGCCTCCAGCTCGCCGTAGTCCAGGAAGATGCCGCGGCAGCCGCTGCACTGCTCTATCTGGACACCGTTGCGGTTGTAGGTGTGCATCATCGCGTGACACTTCGGACACTGCATGACCGGATCAACTCCTCGCCGTTCGCGTCGACACCGGATGCGTACCCGGTGGCGTTCGGCTCACCCTACGACGGAGCCTTCGGCTCCAAGTCGGGCGGGAGGGAGGCAATTCGGGCACAGGCCTCCACCATCAGCCGCTCCACGTCGTCGAGTCGGCGCCGCTCGCGGGCGGCCTTGGCGAGGGCCAGCGCGGCCGTCTGGACGGTGAGCGCGCGGGCCGCGAGGTCGAGTTCCGGCCAGGGGTCGCTCCCGGCGGGACCGGCGGCGGGGCCGCCCGCGGCCCGGTAGGTGTCGAGGAAGCGCAGCCAGGTCCCGCCGTCCAGCAGCCCCGCGGCGTACCAGGCCGCGGGCCGGGCGAGGTCCCAGGCGGGCGTGCCCAGTCCCAGGTCGTCCACGTCGATCAGCCGCCAGCCCCCGGCCGGGCCGCGGACCAGCTGCCCGAGGTGCAGGTCGCCGTGGCAGAGCGCCCCGCCGGAGGGCGGCGGACCCTCCCCCCTGGCCCACCCGGGGAGGGTGGCCGCGGCGGCCCGTACGAGCCAGGCCATCCGCGCGGCCTCGGGGTCCACGTCTCCGGCCGGCCGGCCGGGGATCCGGGCGGCCGTCCGTCCCGAGGCGCCGCCCGCGGACGGCCGTTCCGCGGGCCCCTCGCCGGCCGCCGACGGAGCGGGCCCCGATGGGTGGTCCTGAGCGGCGGTCGTGCGGACGCGGGCCCCGGGCGGGTGCGCCGCGTCGAGGCGGTGCAGGGCGCGGGCGAGCTTCGCCGGGCCGCGCATCGGGGGGAGCGGGTACGGGAGGTGGTGGAGCGGGGTCCGGTGGAGGGCGGCCAGGAGCTCCGCGGCCGGCTCCCAGGGGGCCTCCTCGGGCCGGTCCGGGGCGACCGGAGCACCGTAGGGCCACAGCGAGACGGGCCGGGAGCCGACCAGGCCGAGTCCGGCGCGCAGCGGGGGCAGCAGGACCCCGGCCAGCGCGGGGTCACCGGCCACGCGGATCCGTACCGCCAGGGCGTCGGGGTCGCTGTCGCCCGCGTGCGCCTTGGCCACGACGTCCCCGCAGCGGACCACGGTGCCGTCGTCGCGGTCCGCGAGCAGCACGTACTCCGCCGCGCCCGCGTACGCGGCGAGCTCGGCCGCGCTCACCCGCTCCAGCGCCACCACGCCTCGGCTCTCCCCGCGCTCCGCACCCCGGGCGGGTGCTCCTCGGGACGAGCGTACGCAGCACGGGCGGGCGCGGCAGGGGCGGTACCGCCGGACGGGCAAGCCCGGCCACCGCCGGACCGGCACCGCCGACCACCTACGGACGGAGTCCGGCGCGGCGGCCCGAAGCCCGGGAGGCGCCCTGGCGCCGAGCGGCGCGAGGGGCGCGTGAAGAGGGGTGGCGCGGGCATGAAAAAGGGTGCTGCGCGTCCGGCTCCCCAGCCGTACGCGCAGCACCCTTCACCTGCCGTCCGTCGGCCGCTCCCCCGTCCCCACGGGGTTCGGCCGGTGACAGTCCCGGCCCAGGCCGCTCTCCTGGGCCCGGGGCGCCGCTCAGCGCCCCAGCATCACGCTTACGGACGACGCCTGTGCCACCACCTGGTCGAAGCCTCCGAAGAGGAAGAGCAGGAGGGCGGCCAGGGGGAGCACCATGGCCGCGGCCACCAGTGGGTGGCGACGACCGGACTCATGGCTGTTGAACGCGAATGCCTTGCGTCCCTGCCGTGCGATGTCCGCCATGGTCCTCTCCCTGTCGTTTGGCAGCGGCGGGTTTGTGACCTCGGGGGACGAGTGCTCCACCCGCCGCTTGTCTTCAACACTAGGTGCGGGAAAGGCTTCTGTACTCATGCCTTCGTACCCATTGCCTGGCCTCCAGGAGGATGAGGAGCCCACCTCACGCGTACTCCCCTGGGTGGAGACCCGCCCCCCGCCCTGAGGGTCTTCCCGGAGGGGATGACCGGAGCGTAGTGACTTCGCTCACTTCCGTCACTCACCGCACACGTCCGGCCTCCGACCAGGCAGCCCCAAGATCAACTGACGGGGCCCGTCCGGCCCCGCGGCCACCGCTCCCCCGCCACCCCGGCCCGTACCCCAATTCCCTTGACCCGGGCGCTCCTTGGCCGAACCGCCCCGCTCCGTACATGCGTCCTACCGGTGGTCCGGCGAATCCCCAAGTGGACTGCCCCGTACTGACAATCGAATCTCCCGGCGAGGGCGCGGCCTCTGAGCGCGCATGCCGGATGGTCCGTAAGCTGTGCCACGTCAACAGGACGACCGGTCAGCGGGGTGGACATGGCGATGATGCGGCTCCGGCGCGAGGACCCGCGTGTCGTCGGCTCGTTCAGGCTGCACCGGCGCCTCGGCGCCGGCGGCATGGGCGTCGTCTATCTGGGCTCCGACCGGCGCGGACAGCGCGTCGCGCTCAAGGTGATCCGGCCGGACCTGGCCGAGGACCAGGAGTTCCGCTCGCGCTTCGCCCGCGAGGTCTCCGCCGCCCGGCGGATCCGCGGCGGGTGCACCGCGCGCCTGGTCGCCGCGGACCTGGAGGCGGAGCGCCCCTGGTTCGCCACGCAGTACGTGCCCGGCCCCTCCCTGCACGACAAGGTGGCCGAGGAGGGACCCCTGACGGCCGCGGCCATCGCCGCCATCGGCGCCGCGCTCTCCGAGGGACTGGTCGCCGTCCACGAGGCAGGGGTGGTCCACCGCGACCTCAAGCCCTCGAACATCCTGCTGTCGCCCAAGGGCCCGCGCATCATCGACTTCGGGATCGCCTGGGCCACCGGGGCCAGCACCCTCACGCACGTGGGAACGGCCGTCGGCTCCCCCGGCTTCCTGGCGCCCGAGCAGGTGCGCGGCGCGGCCGTCACCCCCGCCACGGACGTCTTCTCCCTCGGCGCCACCCTCGCCTACGCGGCCACCGCCGACTCGCCCTTCGGGCACGGCAGTTCCGAGGTCATGCTGTACCGGGTGGTGCACGAGGAGCCCCACCTCCAGGGTGTTCCGGACGCGCTCGCACCCCTCGTACGGGCCTGCCTGGCCAAGGACCCCGACGAGCGGCCGACCACGCTCCAGCTGTCGATGCGGCTCAAGGAGATCGCGGCCCGCGAGGCGCACGGAATGGGCGACAGCCGCCCGCCGGCCCAGCGGGCACGCACCGAGCGGCCGACGGGGCGGCTGCCCGAGGAGTACATCGAGGGGTACGCCGACCAGCGCACGGAGCGTCGTAGCGCCGGCACCCCGGTCCCTGGACGTGCCGGAACCGGAACCGGAGCGGGCCAGGGGAAGGCGCCGGGCCAGGGGCAGCGCGGCGGACCGGACTCCCGTCCCTCCTCGCCCCGCGGCACCGGCTCGCGGGGACCCGGCTCCACGGCCGGACGCACGGGCGGCCGCCCGGCTCCCCGGACGACGGGCACCGGGCGGCGGCCGTCGCGGCCGGACCCCCGGCTGATGCGCCAGCGCCTGATCGTCTTCGTCGTGGTGACGCTGCTGGTGGCGCTGGGCATCGCGCTGGCCCAGAAGCTCTAGGTGGGTGTCCTGCCGATCAGGGCGGGCCGGCGGGGCCTGACCGGCAGGACACACCCCTTGCCCTACGGTCGGCCGCTGGCCACCGCGTAGAAGGCGACGGCCGCGGCCGCGCCCACGTTCAGCGAGTCCACTCCGTGCGCCATGGGGATCCGCACCCACTCGTCGGCGGCGACCAGCGCCTGGGTCGACAGTCCGTCCCCCTCCGCGCCGAGCATCAGCGCGACCCGGTCCAGCGTCTGCGGGGCGGCCTCGTCGATCGGCGAGGCCTTCTGGTGCGGGGTGAGCGCCAGCAGCTTGAAGCCGGCCTCGCGGACCGAGTCCAGGCCCTTGGGCCAGGCCTCCAGGCGGGCGTACGGCACCGAGAACACCGCGCCCATGGAGACCTTGACGGAGCGCCGGTACAGCGGGTCCGCGCAGTCGGGCGAAAGCAGGACGGCGTCCATGCCGAGGGCGGCCGCGCTGCGGAAGATGGCGCCGATGTTGGTGTGGTCGTTGACCGCTTCCATGATGACCACGCGCCGGGTGGTGGCGAGCAGCTCCTCCGCCGTGGGCAGCGGCTTGCGCTGCATGGAGGCGAGGGCGCCGCGGTGCACGTGGTAGCCGGTGACGCGTTCGGCGAGCTCCGGGCTGACGGCGTACACCGGGGCCGGGAGCTCGTCGATGACGTCGCGCATGACGTCGACCCACTTCGCGGAGAGCAGCATCGAGCGCATCTCGTATCCGGCGTCCTTCGCGCGTCTGATCACCTTCTCGCCTTCGGCGATGAAGAGACCTTCCGCGGGCTCGCGCCTGCGCCGGAGTTCTACGTCGGTCAGGCCCGTGTAGTCGCGCAGGCGCGGGTCGTCGGGGTCCTCGACGGTGATGAGATCAGCCACAGGGTGATACTGCCTTGTCCTGGGTGCGGTGCCAACGGCTCTGCGGGGTTGCGGGACTGCCGGGGTGTCACTCGGCGGCGGGCCGGTGGACCTTCACGACGTCGCCGATGACGATGACGGCGGGCGGCCTGACCTCCTGGGCCTTCACGGTCTCGCCGACCGTAGCCAGGGTGGCGTCCACCCGGCGCTGGGAGGCGGTGGTGCCCTCCTGGACTACGGCGACGGCGGTGTCGGCGGAGCGGCCGTGGCGGACCAGCGCCTCGGCGATCAGGCCGATCTTGTCGACGCCCATGAGGATGACCAGGGTTCCGGTGAGCTTGGCCAGCGAGGCCCAGTCCACCAGGGAGCGCGGGTCGTCGGGGCCGACGTGGCCGCTGACCACCGTGAACTCGTGGGCCACGCCCCGATGGGTGACCGGGATGCCGGCCGCGCCGGGCACGGAGATGGAGCTGGAGATTCCCGGCACGACGGTGCAGGGGATGCCGGCCTCGGCGAGGGCCTGGAGCTCCTCCATGCCGCGGCCGAAGACGTACGGATCCCCGCCCTTGAGCCGGACCACCGCCTTGCCGGCCTTGGCGTGGGTGATGAGAGCCTCGTTGATGGCCTCCTGGGCCATGAAACGGCCGTACGGGATCTTCGCCGCGTCGATGACCTCGACGTGCGGCGGAAGCTCGTCCAGGAGGTCGCGGGGGCCGAGCCGGTCCGCGATGACCACGTCGGCCTCGGCGAGGAGGCGGCGGCCGCGGACCGTGATCAGGTCCGGGTCGCCGGGTCCGCCGCCGACGAGGGACACGCCCGGGGTGTGCGGGCGGGCCGCGGTCAGGGAGCCGTCCCTGAGCCCCTCGACGACCGCGTCGCGGACGGCGGCGGAGCGGCGGGGGTCGTTGCCGCTCAGTACGGCCACGGTGACGCCGTCCACCCGGCCGGTGGCCGGGGTCCAGGCGCTCGCGGCCTCGGCGTCGTCGGCCCGGACGCACCAGATCCGCTCGCGCTCGGCCTCGGCGGAGGCGGTGTCGTTGGCGGCCCGGTCCCGGGTGGCCACAAGGGCGTACCAGGCGCCGGCCAGGTCGCCGTCCTCGTAGCGGCGGCGCTCCCAGCGGATCTCGCCGGTCTCCGCCATGGCGTCCACGGAGGGGGTCGCGGAGGGAGAGACGAGGACGATGTCGGCGCCGGCCGCGATGAGCGAGGGCAGCCGGCGCTGGGCGACCTGGCCACCGCCGATCACGACGACGCGGCGGCCCGTGAGACGGAGACCGACGGGGTAGGCGGGGTGTCCCATGGCGGTTGCGGCTCCTGATGCGGCGGTGACGGCGGGCCGCTGCGTCGCTGGAGCGGCTGATCGGGCGGTGACGTGCGGTGGCCCGTCCGGGGTCCACGATACGACCCGCCCGCGCGGCGGTCGCCTCGGGGGCCTTTGCCCTGGCCGGGCCGTGACCCGGCCCACTCCCGGCTCCGCCGCAGGCCAGGGGGGTCCGCCCCATGATCACCCCGCCGAGCCCGTTCCGGCGCGGGCTCCCGACGGGGTGGCTGCGCGGGCGCGGGGCCAACACTGCGCGCCCCGGCCCGGCGGGGCTCTACCCCGCCCCGCCCCTTCCCGAGACCGGGGGCTCCGCTCCCGGACCCCCGCTCTTCAAATGCCGGAGGGGCTGAATGGGGTGCGAGCGAGCCCTACTTCTCCGTGACGCCCGCCGAGTCGAAGGTCGCCACCTCGTGCATCGCCCGCGCAGCGCTCTGCACCAGCGGCAGCGCCAGCAGCGCGCCCGTGCCCTCGCCGAGGCGCAGGTCCAGGTCGACCAGGGGGCGCAGGCCGAGCTTGTTGAGGGCGGCCACGTGGCCCGGCTCCGCGCTGCGGTGTCCCGCGATGCACGCGGACAGCGACTCCGGAGCGATCGCCCGGGCCACCAGCGCCGCCGCGCCCGCGCTGACGCCGTCCAGGATCACCGGGGTCCGCAGGGAGGCTCCGCCGAGGAGGAGGCCCACGATGGCCGCGTGCTCCAGGCCGCCGACGGCCGCCAGGACGCCGATCGGGTCCGCCGGGTCCGGCTGGTGGAGTTCCAGGGCGCGGCGGACGACCTCGACCTTGCGGGCGTGCGTCTCGTCGTTGATGCCGGTGCCCCTGCCGGTGACCTCGCCCGGGTCCACCCCGGTGAAGACCGAGATCAGGGCCGCGGACACCGTGGTGTTGGCGATGCCCATCTCGCCCGTCAGGAGGGCCTTGTTGCCCGCCGCGACCAGGTCGCGGGCCGTCTCGATGCCGACCTCGATGGCGGCGACCGCCTCCTCGCGGGTCATCGCGGGGCCGACCGACAGGTCGGCCGTGCCCGGGCGGACCTTGCGCGGGAGCAGCCCCGGCGTGGCCGGGAGGTCCCCGGCGACGCCCACGTCGATCACGCAGACCTCGGCGCCCACCTGGTTGGCGAACGCGTTGCACACCGCGCCGCCGCCCAGGAAGTTGGCCACCATCTGCATAGTGACCTCCTGGGGCCACGGGGTGACCCCCTGGGCGTGCACGCCGTGGTCGCCGGCGAAGATCGCGACCGCGGCGGGCTCCGGGATCGGCGGCGGGCAGACCCGCGAGAGGCCGGACAGCTGGGCCGAGATGATTTCGAGCATGCCCAGGGCCCCGGCGGGCTTGGTCATGCGCTTCTGCCGCTCCCACGCCTCGCCGAGCGCCTTCGCGTCGAGCGGGCGGATGCTGGCGACCGTCTCGGAGAGCAGGTCGTGGGGCTCCTCGCCGGGCAGCGCGCGGCGCCCGTACGTCTCCTCGTGCACGACCCAGGCGAGGGGCCGCCGCTGCGACCAGCCGGCCTGCGCGAGCTCGGGCTCGTCGGGGAACTCGTCCACGTAGCCGACGCACAGGTACGCGACGACCTCCAGGTGTTCGGGGAGGCCGAGCTCGCGGACCATCTCGCGCTCGTCGAAGAAGCTGACCCAGCCGACCCCGAGGCCTTCGGCGCGCGCCGCGAGCCAGAGGTTCTCCACGGCGAGAGCCGAGGAGTACGGGGCCATCTGCGGCTGGGTGTGCCGGCCCAGGGTGTGGCGGCCGCCACGGGTGGGGTCGGCGGTGACCACGATGTTCACCGGAGTGTCGAGGATGGCCTCGATCTTGAGTTCCTTGAACTGCTTGGCACGGCCCTTGGGCAGCGACTTCGCGTAGGCCTCGCGCTGGCGCTCGGCGAGCTCGTGCATCGTCCGGCGGGTCTCCGCGGACTTGATGACGACGAAGTCCCAGGGCTGGGAGTGGCCGACGCTGGGGGCGGTGTGGGCCGCTTCCAGGACGCGCAGCAGCACCTCGTGCGGGATGGGGTCGCGGCGGAAGCCCTTGCGGATGTCGCGGCGCTCGCGCATGACGCGCAGGACGGCCTCGCGCTCGGCGTCGGCGTACCCGGGGGCCGCCTCGGTGACCGGGGCCTCGGTGACGGTGGCCTGCGGCTCCGTGTCCGGCTCGGCCGCCGGCTCGGGCTGCGGCTCGGATCCGGCCTCGGGGGCCTCTCCGGCGGCCGGCGGTACGTCGCCCTGCTCGACGGCGGCCGGCTCGGACTCGGGGACCTCGGCGGAGACGGGGGCGGGCTCGGGCAGGGGCTCCGGCTCCTCGGTGTGGACCACCGTTTCTGCGGACTGCGGCGCCTGCTCCTGCCCGGCTTCCAGGGCCGGCTCGGGCTCCGGCTCGGCGGCGGGGGCAACGGCCGCCTCGGCCGCAGGCTCCGGAGCCGCCACGGGACCGGCTTCCGCCGGGGCGGCGGCCTCGGGCTCCGCGAAGGCGACGGGCTCGGCCACGGGCTCCGGCGCGGGCTCCGCGAGGACCGGCTCGGCGACCTCGACGGCCACGGCGGCGGACACGGGCTCGGCCGCGGGCTCCGCCACGGGCACGGACTCGGGCTCCGGTACGAGGACCTGCTCGGGCCCGGCGAAGGCGACGGGCCCGGCCTGCGGTTCCGCGGCAGGCTCCGCAGCAGGCTCGGCCGCGGCCTCGGCAGCGGGCTCCACCGCGGCCACCGGCTCGGCAAGCGGCTCGGCGACGGGCTCCACGGGGGCTTCCGGAGCCGGCTCCACGCCCCACGGCGTCCCGGCCTGCACCGGGATCTCCACGGGCTGCTGCGCCTGGACCTGGACCTGCTCGGCCCCGGCCTGCGTGAAGTCCAGGTACTCGGGCCCCGTGGTCGGCGGCCCGGACTGGCGCATCGGGACCTGCATCGCCGGGGTGCCGTGGTCGGGGGTGCCGTGGTCCGGGGCGGGCACGGGCTCGGGGGCGGCCGGGGAAGCGGGCACGGCGGCGGCCGGGACCGGCACGGGCGCGGCCTGCGCGGCCGGGGCCTGCAGCGGGGCCGGGGCGGGCGCCGGAGCCGCGGCAGGGCCCCGGTCCGCGAGGGACCGTACGACTCCGCCGGTGGCCTCGGGCACGGGCGGACCCATGTGCAGCGGGCGCCGCACCGGCGCCGGGGCGGCGGGAGCCGCCGGGGACGGGGGCTGCGACTGGGCCGTGGCCTGCGGGGCCACGAGGCCGCTGAGGTCGAGCGAACCGGAATCCCGGCCGCCGGCCTCGTGCGCACCGGCTCCGCCGTAGGAGGCGTCCGCGTAGGAGGCGTCGGGGAACGAGGTGTCGGGGAAGGACGGCTGCCCGGTGAACTGCTGCCCGTCGAACGGCTGTCCGTCGAGCGGCTGCTCCCCGAACTGCTGCCCGCCGAAGGACTGCTGCGGGTAGCCGGCGGTCTCGTAGCCGAGCGGCGCCTCCGGGGCCGGGAGCCGGCCCGGGTGGGGCTGCTGGTACTCCGGGGCCCCCGCGAAGTCGGCGTAGGGGCCGTCCGCGTAGGCGGAGGGCTCGGGGAACTCCGAGAAGGCGGGCACCGGCGGGACGACCTGGGGGTCGCTCCACGCGCCCTGGCTGCTCGGCATCAGCAGCAGTTCCTCGTCCTCCGGCCCGGCCGGGTGGTCCACGAGGTCCTGGAAGGCGTAGCTCCCGGTCGCCGGGGAGGACGGGGGAACCGGGGCGGGGACGCCCTGCTGATCCACCATGCCCGTGCTGTCCGGGAGACCCTCGCCCGGAACCTGGCCGGTGTCAGTCATGCGTACCCCTCGCCCATCGGTGTTGCCTCTTCGACTGCCCGGTCGCCCACGAGGCCTCACGTACGCCCGCACGACAACCAGTAAGTATTGTCCTGCCCGTTCGCCACCGTGTCGGCCATAACCGCCACGGTCCTCTGTGGACTGCGCCACGTCGCGCGTCCAGCCGGAGCCGCGTGCCCGAATCGTCCGGGCGGTGTGACGATCGGCCAGCCTACCCCGGGCTCGTGGCTAGGTACGGTCCGGGCGGTGAACGGGGCGTTCGGCGGCCAGCAGGAACACCACGTTGCGCTGTTGTTCGGTCCAGGTACGGGTGTCCAGGCCGACGGACTGGAGCAGGGCGCACTCGACGGTGTATCCGCCCTCGGCCAGGACCCGTCCGATGGCCTCGGCCTCGTCGCGGGTGGAGGCGTGGCTGACGATCCGTTCGGGGCGACGGTCGGCGACGGCGGCGACGACGGGGGCTCCGCCGCCGCCCACGCGGACGACGTCGGGTTCGGGGAGGGTCTCCAGGACGTGCGGGGCACGGCCGTTGACGACCTGGAGCTGTACGCCGCGGGCCCGGGCGGCGGCGGCCGTACGGTCGCAGGAGTGCCGGTCGGCGTCGACGGCGATGACGGCGGCGCCGAGGGCGGCGGCGTCCACGGCGAGGGCTCCGGAGCCCGCGCCGATGTCCCAGACGAGGTCCCCGGGGCGCGGGCCGAGCCGGGCGAGCTGGGCCGCGCGCAGCTGGGTGGACTCGCCTTCTCCGACGTCGATCTGCGGGTGGGCCCAGCCCCGTCCGGCGGCCGGGGCCGCGCTCCGGCCGAGCAGCCAGGCCGGCTCGGCGGCGGTCGCGGCCGGTCCGGTACCACCGATGACGATGACCACGTTGGGGTCGCGCCAGCTGTGGTCGGCGGCCTTGTCGGAGGTGAGGACGGTGACCTGTTCCTTGTCGGTGCCGAGTTCCTCGCAGATGACGAAGGTGCGGTGGACTCCTTCGAGCAGCAGGGCGAGTTCGGCGGGGCCGGCGCCGGGCGAGGTGATGACGGCGACCTTGGGGTGGGCGCGGCAGACGTTGACGGCCCGGCGCAGGGTGCGGCTGTGGGCGACGACGACCTGGGCGTCGTCCCAGGGCATCCCGGCCCGGGCGAAGGCTGCGGCGACGGCGGAGACGGCCGGTACGACCTCCACCTCCAGGCCGTGTTCCGGGGCGCGCAGGGCCCGTACGACGCCGAAGAAGCCGGGGTCCCCGTCGGCGAGGACCACGGCGGTGCCGCGGTGGCCGGCGATCCGGCGGGCGGCGAGGGGCAGGCTGCCCAGGCGCACGCGTTCGGCGGCGGGCGGGACTTCGGGGAGCGCGAGGTGGTGGGCGGCGCCGGCCACCAGGGTGGCGGCGGAGAGCGCGGACCGGGCTGCCGCGGTCAGGGGGGAGCCGTCCCAGCCGATCACCGTGACCCGGTCGGCCATCGTCGTCAGTCTCCTGGTGTGGGAGCGGGCCCTGCCCGGCGGCGGCCGGGTCGGGGCGGAGCTTCGTCGAGGGGGGCGGGCTTCGTGAGACTACCCGGTCGTCCGGTCAGTTCCGGTCCGAGAAGAGGGCGTAGCCGTTCGCGTCGTTCGCGCGCGCGGGCTGGATGCCGTAGTCCTCGCGCGTCTGCTTGCGGGGTTCCGCGTAACCCACGGAGTAGCCGTCCTCGTATCCGTCTCCGTAGGTGTCGCCGTACCCGTCGGAGTAGCCGTCGGCGGAGCCGGAATAGCCGTCGTCGTCCTCGTCGAGGTCCTCGGGGACCAGGCCCCAGACGATGAGGTCGCTGCGGGTGTCGGACCAGGATCCGTCGGGGTTCTGGGTGCGCACTATGCAGGCGTTGCGCAGGACGCCTTCACTGATGCAACCGGTCTTCTGGGCCACCTGCTGGGAGGCGGTGTTGTCGGCGGCGGTGCGCAGTTCGAGGCGTTCGAAGCGCTGGTCGGTGAAGAGCCAGCGGGCCACGGCGCGGACGGACTCGCTGGCGTAGCCCTCGCCGCGGGCCCAGGGGGCGGTGACGTAGCCGACCTCGGTGGTGCGGGTGCGCCAGTCGGTGTCCTGGAGGTGGACGATGCCGACGAGCCGCTGGGTGAGGAACTCGGTGACGGCGAAGACGATGCCGCGGCCTTCGGTGCGCTCGGTGTGGGCGGTCCTGGTGGCCCAGGTGACCGCGTCCGCGTGGGTGTAGGGGTGCGGCACGGAGGTCCAGGCGGTGACGTGTTCGTCGTTCATCATCTCGGCGAGCGCGGTGACGTCTTCTTCCTCGAAGGGGCGCAGCACCAGCCGGTCCGTGCTGATGGTGACGTCCGGGAAGGTGGTAGTCATGCGCAGCTCCAAGCCTGAGACCGTGGTGCGACCGTGATGCGAGGCGACCGTGGCGCGGGTCCGTGTACCCGGGGGTGTACGGGCCGCGGCCGCAGGTCGTAGGCCACAGCATGCAGCATCGGCCTGGTGATGTGCAGGGCCGGGCTGCCCGGAAGCGGGCAGCCCGGGGCCCCGTACACCGGTGGGGCGTACGGGGCCCGGAGGGCCGGCCGGATCGGGCCGGGCCGGTGGCGCGGCCGGAATCAGGCGGCCGGCTTGCCGAAGGCCGGGATGACCGAGCCCTGGTACTTCTCGTCGATGAACTTCTTGACCTCGTCGGAGTTCAGGAGCTTGGCGAGCTTCTGGATCCGGGGGTCGTTCTCGTTGCCCTTCTTGACCGCCAGGATGTTGGCGTACGGGTTGCCCTCGGCCTTCTCCAGGACGAGCGCGTCCTTGGCGGGGACGAGCTTGGCCTCGATGGCGTAGTTGCCGTTGATGACGGCGGCGTCCACGTCGTTCAGGGCGCGCGGGACCGTGGCGGCCTCCAGCTCCTTGAACTCCAGGCCCTTCTTGTCGGTGATGTCGGACAGCTTGGCGGCGGTGCCGACACCCTCCTTGAGGGTGATGAGGTTGTTCGCGGCGAGCAGCTGGAGCGCGCGGCCCTCGTTGGTGGGGTCGTTGGGGACGGCGATGGTCTGGCCGGCCTTGATGTCGGTGAGGGCCTTGTCCTTCTTGGAGTAAAGGCCCAGGGGCTCCAGGTGCACGTTCACGACGGGCACGATGTCGGTGCCGTTCTTCTTGTTGAAGTCGTCGAGGTACGGCACGTGCTGGAAGTAGTTGGCGTCGACCTGGCCCTGCTGGGTGGCGGTGTTCGGCAGGACGTAGTCCGTGAACTCCTTCACCTCCAGCTTGAGGCCCTCCTTGGACGCCAGGTTGTCCTGGACGAACTTCAGGATGTCGGCGTGCGGGGACGGGGACGCCGCGATGACCAGGGGCTTGCTCTCGTCGGTCTTGCCGCCGTCGGCCTTGGTGGAGGACGGGTCCGAGGAGCTGCCGCAGGCGGTGAGGCCGAGGGCGAGCGCCGAGACGGTGGCGGCGAGGGCGGTGAGCTTGATGTTCTTGCGCACGAAGAGTGCCTTTCTTGCGTCTTGCTGTATGGATGACGGCCCAAGCACGACAAGTGCGGGCTTTCTGGGGGAAAGTTCGTGTATGTCCGGCCCGGGCCGGTTCAGGCTGTCCGACCACGCCGGGCGAGGAGGCGTACCACGCCGTCGCCGATGAGCTGGATCACCGTGACGAGCACGATCAGCACCACGACGGTGGCGACCATGAAGCCGGTCTCGAAGCGCTGGAAGCCGTACGTGATGGCCTTGGAGCCGAGGCCT
Source organism: Streptomyces sp. NPDC051563 (assembly GCF_044454225.1). NCBI lineage: Bacteria > Bacillati > Actinomycetota > Actinomycetes > Kitasatosporales > Streptomycetaceae > Streptomyces > Streptomyces sp. NPDC051563. The sequence continues at coordinate 14,965 of NZ_JBITDL010000022.1, read as the reverse complement.
TCACCGCCGACCGCGCCGGCCATGGCCGAGTAGCCGATCAGCGTGATCACGGTGGTGGTGACGGCCGCGATCAGCGAGGGCAGCGCCTGCGGGAGGAGCACCTTGCCGACGAGGGTCGGGATGCCGCCGCCCATGGACTCGACGGCTTCGACCAGGCCGTGGTCCACCTCGCGGACGGCGGTCTCGACGAGCCGGGCGAAGAAGGGGATGGCGCCGATCGCGAGCGGGACGATCATGGCGGTGGGGCCGATGAAGGTGCCGACGATCGCCGTGGTGACCGGGATCAGGAAGATCAGCAGGATGATGAACGGGAGCGAGCGGCCCATGTTCACGATCACGCCGAGGATCTTGTTGACCGCGCGGTTCTGGAGCAGTCCGCCCTTGTCGGTGAGGACGAGCAGGATGCCGATGGGCAGTCCGCCCAGGATGGTCACGAGGGCGGACCACAACACCATGTACAGGGTGTCGAAGGTGCCCTGCGTGAGCAGCGGCTGCATTTCGGACCAGGTCACTTCGCACCATCCTTGACCAGCTCGGCCAGTTCGCCGTCGACGTCCGGCTCCGCTTCCACGACATCCACCTGGAGGCCCTGCTCGCGCAGGAAGCCGACGGGTACGACGTTGTCCTCGTAGCGGCCGGGCAGCTCGATGCGCATGCGGCCGATCTGCCGGCCTGCGACGGTGTCCATCGCGGCGCCGAGGATCGATATGTCGATGTTGTAGGTGCGGGCCAGCTGGGAGATGACCGGCTGGGTCGCGGTCTCGCCGTGGAAGGTGACGTCGATGACCGTGTGCTCCGCGGTGGTCGCGGACCCGGTCAGCGGGAACAGTTCGTGGGCGAGCTCGGAGCCGGGGGTGGCCAGCAGCTCGGTGACCTTGCCGGCCTCGACGATCCGCCCCTGCCGCATGAGGGCGGCCGAGTCGCAGACGGACTTGACCACGTCCATCTCGTGCGTGATGAGCAGGACGGTCAGGCCCAGCTGGCGGTTGAGGTCGCGCAGCAGCTGGAGGATCTGGCGGGTGGTCTCGGGGTCCAGGGCGCTGGTGGCCTCGTCGGAGAGCAGCACCTTGGGGTCGCCGGCCAGGGCGCGGGCGATGCCGACGCGCTGCTTCTGTCCGCCGGAGAGCTGGCCGGGGTAGGACTTGGCCTTGTCGGCGAGGCCGACGAGGTCGAGGAGTTCGGCGGCCTTGCGGGAGCGCTCACGGCCGGAGACCCCGAGGATCTCCAGGGGCAGTTCGATGTTGCCCTGGACGGTGCGCGAGGACAGCAGGTTGAAGTGCTGGAAGACCATGCCGATGCGGCTGCGGGCCTCGCGGAGCTCCTTGCCGGCGCGGCGGCCCCGGCCGGCGAGGGCCGTGAGGTCGACCCCGTCGACGGACACCGTGCCGGTGGTGGGGCGCTCCAGCAGGTTCACGCAGCGGATCAGGGAGGACTTGCCGGCACCGCTCTGGCCGATGACTCCGTAGACCTCGCCCTGGCGGACGTGCAGGTCGACGCCGTCCAGGGCGGTGACCTCGCGGCCACGGGACTGGTAGACCTTCGTGAGGCCCGATGTGGTGATCACAGGATTTCCGTCGCTGTCGAGTGCGCGGCGCAGCGGGTGCCGGGCACGGGGCAAACATCTGGGGACGCGATACGGGGCAACCCGCCGAAAAAACGTAAATCGACGGCTTCGGCGCATGCGCGGGGCAGGAGCGTTCCGGGGTCACACGGGGGTGCCGGGAGTTGCTCGGCCGGTCTCGCTTCGGGGCGTGAGACCTGGGGCAGGGGCCCTCAGAAGGCGCGCATTCGACACATACAACGAGCACCGGGCGTCATCGTCGCCTCGGTCGCAAGGGTGCGGCTGCTCGTCGTGGTCATGGGCCCAAGTAAACCAGACGTTCCCCGTCACCGATCAAAGGTGTCCGAATAGCGGACGGATTTTGGCCGCATACCGGACAGGTGTGGTCAGGACCGATCGTCCGTCTCGATGGTCAGTCCCTCGGCTCCGACCAGTACGGACACGGCCGAGAGGTCCCTGACGATCACGTCCGCGTCGAGTTCGGCGGCCGGGTGCGTTGTGGTCAAGGCCACGGTGGTCATCCCGGCGGCGCGGCCCGCGGCCAGGCCGGCGGGGGCGTCCTCGAAGACCGCGCAGCGGGCCTGATCCACCCCGAGCCGGGCGGCCGCCAGCAGGAAGGGCTCCGGGTCGGGCTTGCCGCGGGTGATGTCGTCGGCCGCCACCATCTCGGGGAAGTCGATGCCGACCTCCCGCAGCCGGGCCTCGGCCAGCGGACGGGTCGCGGAGGTGACCACGGCCCAGCGGCCCGCGGGAAGGGCCGAGAGCAGCTCCTTGGTCCCGGGGAGCAGGACCACGCCGCCGGCCACGTCCTCGGTCTCCAGCACCTCGATCCGGGCGAGCGCGGCGGCCCGTACGTCCTCGGGCAGGAGGTCGGCGATGATCTCCGCGGCCGGGCGGCCGTGGAGCTCCACCGCGGCGAAGTCCTCCTCGGTGATCCCGTACTCCCGGGCCCAGCGGGTCCAGCAGCGGTGCACGGATTCCATCGAGGAGATGAGCGTGCCGTCGTTGTCGAACAGCAGCGCGTCGAATTGCGGGCCGAGCTTCCCATGCAGCAGGTTCATACCTTCCAGGAAAGCCCGGGGGCAGGGGTGAGCGCATCGGGTCTTTCGGCCCGTAATACCCTCGCTGCATGCTCGACGCCCTGACGGTCGCCATCGGCGTGGCCGCACTCGCCCTCGCCGCCTGGTGCGGTTTCGCCGCCTGGCGGGACCAGCCGACCAAGGACTGGCATTTCATCGGCATGGCCGTGGTGACCGTTCTGGTCCTGGCCCAGCTGGTGATCGGCCTGGTCCAGCTCGCCCGCGGCGAGAAGCCCGGCCAGGGCACGGTGCTCTTCCTCGCCTACCTGGTGGGCGCCTTCGCGGCCATCCCGGCGGCGGGGCTGCTCTCGCTGAGCGAGCGGACCAAATGGGGCTCGGTGACGGTGGCCGCGGGAGCGGTCGTCCTCGCCGTCCTCGAAGTACGGCTCTACGACATCTGGGGAAACACCGGTGCCTGATACCGACACGGACGCCACGGCCGCCGCCACCCCGCCGGCCGGGCGCAAGCGACTGGTGACCGGGCCCGGGGTGCTGCTGGTCTGGTTCTACGGAGTGATCACCGTCGGCGCGGTCTCGCGCTCGATCTACCAGATCTCCACCGAGTTCGACCGGGCGCCGCTCGCGTACTCGCTGTCGGCCGTGGCCGCGCTGGTCTACGCCTTCATCACGTACTCGCTGGTGCGCGGCGGGGAGACGGCCCGCAAGGCGGCGCGGATCTGCTGCGCCGCGGAGCTGGCCGGCGTGCTCGTCGTGGGCACCTGGACCCTGGTGCGGCCCGAGGCCTTCCCCGACGCGACCGTGTGGTCGGACTTCGGGATGGGCTACCTGTTCATCCCGGTGATCCTGCCGATCACCGGGATGCTCTGGCTCAGGGCCAAGCGCTAGGCGCTAGGCGCCAGGCGCTAGGCGCTGACCGCGAAGTCGGTGGCCTCCTTGGCCTCCTTCTCCAGGATCACCAGGCGGACGCCGTCGGACGCGGTGCGTCCGCCGACCTGGGTGTAGCCGGCCTTGCGGTAGAGCCGCAGGTTGGACTCGCTCTTGTGGCCGGTGAACAGCCGGAAGCGGGTGGTCGCGTCGTTGCCGGACAGGGCCGCCTCGACCGCGCCCAGCAGCCGGGCGCCGAGGCCGTGGCCCTGGAGCCGCGGGTGCACGCAGAGCTTGGCGATCTTGCCGGTGCCCTCCTCGTCGACGGTGCCGCGCACGGCGCCGACGATCTCCTCGCCGAGCCGGGCCACCAGCACGGTGTCCGAGGCCAGTTCGGCCTTGAGGGAGTCCAGGGACTGGGTGAGCGGCTGGATGCGGTAGTTGCCGTACAGCTCGGCCTCGCTCTGGAACGCCAGATACTGCAGCTTGATGATCTGCTCGGCATCCTCGGCAGTTGCCGCCGAAATGGTCACGCTCATGCCCATGTGCGCATGCCTCCCGCTCACCTGGTGGCCTTCTGGTCTACCGCTCCATTCCCCGCAGGGCGGGAGCCGCAACCTCTACGGCCAGCATTCTGCGCAGACATCCCAGGCAACGGGAACGGACGGGCCCCAAACTTCCTTGTGAGATACCCAACTCTCCTGCGATTTCACGGTAAGTGAGGTCCCTGGGCGACAGAAGTGCCCTCATGAGCTCCGGACACCTTCCGGGCAATCGGGCGACCGCCGATCGCAGCGCCCGGTTCTCCTCGCCGTGCAGGAGGGCGTCTTCCGGTTCCGCTCCCGTGCTGGTACGGGTCCCCGCGCCGGGCCCGCCGTGCACCGAGGGCCGGTCGTACGGGACTTCGCGCCGGGCCCGGCGCCGCGCCCGGCGGGCCTCCCCGCGCACCGCCCGGCGCAGCCAGTCGGCGGGTTCGGCGGGGATGCGGGGGTGCTCCAGCAGCCTGACCCAGACGGCTTGTTCCAGGTCGGCGGCGTCCACCCCGGTGCCCGCGGTCTCGGCGGCGGCTTCGGCCGACAGCAGCGGGCGGAGCGTTTCGAACAGGTCGGGGAGATCAGCCTTCAGCAGGTCCATGCCGGGCGGGACGCGAAGGCCGTGCCGGGCGGTTTCCCCGCCGGGCACGGCCCACTCGTACGAGAAGCTCCGGTCGGACGTTGACGGTCAGACTCCGGCGGACCGGCCCCGGCGGACGGGCCCCGGCGGACGGGCGCGGGTGCCTAGGCCTTCACGCCCCGCCCCGGGCGGAAGGCCTCCGCCGCGAGCAGTCCGGTGTCGGGCTGGTCGGTGAAGATCCCGTCGATGCCCTGGTCGAAGCAGGCCTTGAAGGCGCCGAAGGCGTCCCCGTAGGCCGTCGGGTCGGTGCCCTTGCGGAAGTCGGCCGGCAGGAAGCTGTTCTCGTTGCGCGCGGTGTAGGGGTGCAGGATCAGCCCCTGCGCGTGGGCGTCCGCGACCAGGGTGGTCGGGGCGCCGAGCTTGCCGGCGGCGTCGCGCGGCAGGATCAGGTCCATGGTCGGCCCGATGCCCTGGGCGAAGCCGGCGATCCACCGGAGCCCCTCGGGCTTGACCAGATCGGTGACGGTCCGGGGGTCCTTGGCCAGCTCGAAGTCCCAGGGGCGGGTGCCCGCCGCCGAGAGGAGCACCACGCGCGGGGCGGACACCAGCCGGGAGAGCCGCTGGATGCTGGAGGGTTCGAAGGACTGCAGGAAGAGCGGGGCGCCCCGGCCGTCGCGGCCGTAGCGGCGCAGCAGCCTGGCGAGGGGCTCCTCCAGTCCGAGGCCGAGGCCGCGGAAGTAGCTGGGGTGCTTGGTCTCCACGTGCAGCCACACGCGCTTGCCGCGCCGCCGGCCCTCGCGGTCGGCCCAGCGGAGCACCTCTTCGAAGGTGGGGACGTCCCAGCGGCCGTCGTAGAGGGTGTTGCGCTGCCGGAGGGCGGGGATGCGTTCCTTCGCGCGCAGGGTCTTCAGCTCGGCGAGGGTGAAGTCCTCGGTGAACCAGCCCGTGACCGCTACCCCGTCGACGGTCTTGGTGGTCTTGCGGGAGGCGAACCCGGGGTGGTCGGCGACGTCCGTCGTGCCGCCGATCTCGTTCTCGTGGCGGCACACCAGGTGGCCGTCCTTGGTGGGCACGAGGTCCTGTTCGACGACGTCGGCGCCGAGGTCCAGCGCGAGCTGGTAGGACCCGAGCGTGTGCTCGGGCCGGTAGCCGCTGGCTCCCCGGTGGCCGATGACCGTCGGCACCGGCAGGTCGCGGTAACCGCCGCCCTGCCCTCCCCCGTGGCCGCTCTCCGCGGCTGCCGCCGGACCGGCCCCCGCCGCGAGTCCGCCGAAGGCTCCGCCCGCCGCCGCGACGGCCGCGCCCAGTACCGTGCGCCGTGCTGCCCCACCCTGCGTCATGAGTGCCACTCCCCCTCGGACAAGAGCCGGGCGTCCCGGGATCTCCGGGGCCTGCGGCCCGAATCCGCGTGCCGATGGTAGGCAAGCGCGGGTGGCGGGCGGGGGTGCGGCCGCGGAACATGGCGGAAACGTGCGTCAACACTGCGTATCCACCTCGTGAACCCGATGTGCGATCAGACCGGACCCGCGAGTATCGTCCTCACCTGCACTACCGCCGCGTGGTGGGTGCGAGAACCCTAGCTTTTCGATGCCGGAGGGCCCACGTTGTTCCGTACGCGCCTGATCAAAGCCACTGTCGGACCCGTCATGCGCCTGATGTTCCGCACCCGTGTCGAGGGCATCGAGAACATTCCGGGCACCGGGCCGGTGATCCTCGCGGGCAACCACCTCACCTTCATCGACTCGATGATCCTGCCGCTGGTGTGCGACCGCACGGTCCACTTCATCGGCAAGGACGAGTACGTGACGGGCAAGGGCATCAAGGGCCGGGCCATGGCCTGGTTCTTCACCGGTGCCGGCATGATCCCCGTGGACCGCGACGGGGCCAACGGCGGCGTCGCCGCCCTGATGACCGGCCGCCGCATCCTCGAGGAGGGCAAGATCTTCGGGATCTACCCCGAGGGCACCCGCTCCCCCGACGGACGCCTCTACCGCGGCCGCACCGGCATCGCCCGGCTGACGCTGATGACCGGCGCCCCCGTCGTCCCCTTCGCGATGATCGGCACCGACAAGCTCCAGCCCGGCGGCGCCGGCATGCCGCGCCCGGGCCGGGTCACCGTCCGGTTCGGCGAGCCGATGGAGTTCTCCCGGTACGAGGGCATGGACCGCGACCGCTACGTGCTGCGCGCCGTCACCGACTCGGTGATGGCCGAGGTCATGCGGCTCTCCGGCCAGGAGTACGTGGACATGTACGCGACCAAGGCGAAGGCCGCGTAGCGCCCCTACTGCCGTTGCAGTGACCGGCTGACGCCCGCCGCGGTCGTCGTGGCGAGGACCCAGCCGGTCACGATCAGCAGGTACGACAGCCACTGGTACCAGCCGTCCGGCGCGAAGGCCTCCTCCTGGCCGAAGCCGATGATCGGCAGCATCAGGTCGATCGTGTAGAAGACCGGATTGAACTCCGGCGACTCCCCCACCTTGAGCGGGCGGGGGTGGTGGAACCAGTACGCGACGGTCCCCGTGATCAGCAGCGCCAGCAGCCAGCCCGCGGCGCGCAGCGGGCGGAAGCCGTACCCGACGGTGGCGTCCTGAAGCAGTCCCCAGAGCCTGGCGTGCCGGGGCAGGGTGCGGCGGTGCCGGCGCAGTTTGGCGAGCTGCACGGTGCGGGCACCCGCCTCGTCGCCGACCGTGCGGTAGGCCGCGGCCAGTTGCTCGTAGGCGTAGGGCAGGTAGCCGGACTCCTCGCGTTCCAGGGCGGGCAGCCGCTGTTCGGCGGGCAGGTGCGGGGCGAGCGTGCGGTAGGTGAGCCCGTCGATCCGGATCTGCGCGGGCCAGGTCGAGGGCGGGACGTGCAGCAGGTCGAACGTGGAGCGGCGCAGGTTCACGCCGCCCTGGACGGTCGGGCAGGAGCGCAGCCACACCTCGCCGGCGACGCAGCTCGACGCGCGCAGGGCGACCCCGCCGGGGTTGACGAGGCGGGCGTAGGCGAGGTTGAGCTGGCCCGGTATCCGGGAGCCGGTGAGGTTGACCCGGCCGCGGGCCTCCAGCCGCATGGCGCGCAGGTCGGTGCCGAGCGTCAGGGTCTCGGCGTGCAGGGCGGTGCCGCCGGGGGCGAGGAGCCGGGCGTCGTCGAGGTTGATCTGGCCGCCGACGGTGGCGCCGTTGATGCGGGTCTGGCCGTGGACGGTGAGTCCCGGGGCGATGACGTCGGTGCCGATGTCGGCGTGGTTGAACTGGAGCGGGGGCTCCTCGGACTCCGCCGCGCCGGGCGTGCCGATGACGGCCCGGGTGAGGAAGAGCCCGCCGGCTATCCGGGCGCCCGCGAGCCGCACCGGCCCGGTGATGCGGCAGCAGGAGAGCCGCAGCACGACGTCGACGGCGACGGTGGCTCCGGTCAGTCCGGGCAGCGCGGAGTCCGACAGCACCAGGGCCCGCAACTTGGCCCCGTAGACCAGGGGCTTGCGCTCGAACCAGCAGCCGCGCAGCCGGATCGCGTGGTCGACGACGGCGTACTTGAGGTTGAGCTTGCCGGTGATCCGCGCGCCCCGGACGTTGAGGCCCGCGACCTGGCCGTTGGCGGAACTGCCGTTCAGCAGCAGGGCGGTGAGCACCTCGGCGCGTACGGTCCGTTCCGGGCCCCAGCCGGCCCCCTCGGAGGCGTCCTCGTCGGGGCCCTCGCAGAAGTCGACGCGCTCCCCGAGGGGGAAGGCGTCCCGTACGCGGCGTTCGGCCGGGGTCAGATCGGTGATCTCCATCGCCGGGATGGTGTCCCGCACGCCGAGGGACTGTCAACTGCCTGCGGGACATCACCCCCTGACGATCCGCCACGCGGCGTCAGTGCTCGATGCCGTCCTGGAGCTCCTGCCCCTTGAGGAGGAACCAGGCGGCCACCGCGGTGGCCAGCAGGACGGCCGCGCCGACGCCGGAGGCCAGTCGCAGGCCGTCCACGAAGGCGTCCTGGGCGGCGCCGACCATCTGCTGGGCGGTCTGCGGGTCCAGTGACTTGGCCGCTTCGACGGCGCCGCCGAGCGATTCGTGGGCGGCGTCGGCGACGGGGCCGGAGACGGAGGCTGGGGCGGTGAAGCTCTGGTAGACGCCGGTGACGACCGAGCCGAGCAGGGCGATGCCGAGGGCGGCGCCCAGTTCGTAGGCGGTCTCGGAGACGGCCGAGGCGGAACCGGCCTGCTCCTTGGGGACGCTGGAGAGGATCACGTCGGCGGTGACCGTGAAGGAGAAGCCGGCGCCGAGGCCGACGACGAGCAGGGCGGCGCCGAGCAGCGGGTAGCCGGTCTCCTTGTGGATCACGGTCAGTGCGGCCAGCGCGATGCCGATGGCGGCGAGGCCTCCGGTGACGATGACCCGTACCCCGTACTTGCGGGCGTACCTGCCCGCGACCAGGCCGGTGACCACGGCGCCGACGGCGGCGGGCAGTTCGGCCAGGCCCGCTTCGAGCGGGTCGCGGCCCTGGACGAGCTGGAGGAACTGGGAGAGGAAGAAGACCAGTCCGGACAGGCCGAAGACGGTGAGCAGGTCGGCGAGGACCGCGCCGGAGAATCCGCGGTGCCGGAAGAGCCGCATGTCGAGGAGCGGGGACGGCAGCGTGAACTGGCGCCGTACGAAGGTGTAGAGCGCGCCGGCTCCGATGGCGGCGGCCACCCAGACCTCCCAGCCCGGGCCGTGGGTGGCGATCTGCTTGACGGCGTAGACCACGCCGATGATGCCGACGAGGGAGAGGCCGACGCTGAACAGGTCCCAGGGGCCGGCGACCGGGTTCTTCGACTCGGGCAGCAGCTTGATGCCGACGATGACCAGGACGATCATCACGGGGAGGTTGATGAGGAAGACCGAGCCCCACCAGAAGTGCTGGAGCAGGGCTCCGCCGACCACCGGGCCGACGGCCGCGCCGGCCGAGGCGGTGGCGCCCCAGATGCCGATGGCGAGGCTGCGTTCCTTGGGGTCGTGGAAGATGTTGCGGATCAGCGCGAGGGTGGAGGGCATCAGGGTCGCGCCGGCCACGCCGAGCAGGGCCCGGGCGACGATCATCATCTCGGGGCTGGTGGCGTAGGCGTTGAGGACCGAGACGGCGCCGAAGGCGGTCGCGCCGACGAGGAGGAGCTTCTTGCGGCCTATCCGGTCGCCGAGGGAGCCCATGGAGACGAGCAGGCCGGCGATGACGAAGGAGTAGATGTCGCCGATCCACAGGAGCTGGGTGCCCGAGGGCTTCAGGTCCTCGCTGAGGGCGGGCGTGGCGAGGCCGAGCACGGTGGCGTCGACGGCGACCAGCAGGACGGCGAGCACGAGCACGGAGAGGGCGAGCCAGCGCCCGCGGCGGCGGCCCTCCGCCCCCGGGGTCCGGGTCAGCTGTTCGGTACGGCTCATTTCTCCACACTCCGTCGTGCGCCACCGAGCAGCAACTCGATGATCATGTACTGAAAGTCCTTGGCCGCGACCCGGCCGTCCATGACGGCCCAGGCGCAGGTGCCGATGAGCCCGTAGAGGGCCTCGGTGAGCCAGGCGGGGCTCAGGTCGATCCGGATGTCGCCCTCCTGCTGGCCGCGCCGGAAGAGGGCGCCCACGCGGGCGTCGAGGCGGGCCCAGCCCTCGTTGACCTGGTCTCCCTCGAAGAGCTGGTTCTCGGTGACGAGGAAGGCCAGCAGCTCGGCGTTGGGCTCCGCTTCGGCGACGAGCCTGCGGAGCGCGTCGATCGCCGTGCCCTCGTCGAGGCGGGCGTTGTCGAAGGCCACCTCGAACGCGCGGATGCCGAGCTCTTCGAGCGCCCGTACGAGGGCGTCGCGCCCGGCGAAGTGCCGGTGGAGGGTCGCGCGGCCGATGCCTGCGGCCCTCGCGACCTCGTCCATCGTGGCGGTCGACTTGCGGGAGAGCAGCGCGGCGGCGGCGCGGAGCACCTGGTCACGGTCCATAGCCATGAGACAAGCATAACCCGAATGAGACGTCGGTGTCTCATTTAATAAATGGAGTGCCCCCTCGGGCACCGAAAGGAATCCTGCCGTGATGAACCCGAAGCCCCTGCTGCTGATCGACGTGGACGGCCCGCTGAACCCCTACGCGGCCAAGGCCCAGCGGCGCCCCGAGGGCTACCGCACCCACCGGATGCGCCCGACGGGCTGGACCGGCGCCGAGAGCGCGAAGCCGTTGCGGGTCTGGCTGAATCCGGACCACGGGGCGGAGCTGCTCGCGCTCGCGGAGGCGTACGAGCTCGTGTGGGCGACCACGTGGAAGGGCGAGGCGAACGAGTGGATAGGCCCGCACCTGGGCCTGCCCGAGCTGCCCTGGATCGAGTGGCCCCGGATGCACGGGCGCGCACCGGCGGGCACGTTCTGGAAGACCCAGTACATCCTGGAGTACGCGGGCGAGCGGCCCTTCGCCTGGATCGACGACGACATCTCGGACCTGGACCGCGCCTACGTGGAGCAGCGCCATCCCGCGCACGCGCTGCTGCTGCGGATCGACGAGCGGATCGGCCTGGTCCGGGCCGATTTCGACGCGCTGGCGGGCTGGGCCGGGCAGCACGCCGGCTACTGATCGCCGAACGCCGGAGGGGCGGTACGGGCCGTGCGGCCCGTACCGCCCCTCCGGGCACGGCGGTCAGTTCTTGTGCGTCGCCCAGGCGTGCTGGATGACCAGGTCGGCCTTCAGCTCCGTGAGCTGGATCGCCACCGCCGACGGGGCGGTGCCGCCGCGGCCGTCGCGGGAGGCCAGCGCGCCCTTGACGTTGAGGACCTTGCGGACCTCCGGGGTCAGGTGCTCCGAGATCTTCGCGAACTGCTCGTCCGTGAGCTCGTCGAGCTCGATCCCGAGCCCCTCGCACTCCTTGACGCACTCGCCGGCCACCTCGTGCGCCACCCGGAACGGCACGCCCTGCTTGACCAGCCACTCCGCGATGTCGGTGGCGAGGGAGAAGCCGGCCGGGGCCAGGGCCTCCATCCGCTCCCGGTTGATCGTGAGGGTGGCCATCATCCCGGTGAAGGCCGGCAGCAGGACTTCGAGGGTGTCGCAGGAGTCGAAGACCGGCTCCTTGTCCTCCTGGAGGTCCCGGTTGTAGGCCAGGGGCAGGGCCTTCAGGGTGGCCAGCAGGCCGGTCAGGTTGCCGATGAGGCGGCCCGACTTGCCGCGCGCCAGCTCCGCGATGTCCGGGTTCTTCTTCTGCGGCATGATCGACGACCCGGTGGAGAAGGCGTCGTGCAGGGTCACGAAGGAGAACTCCTTCGTGTTCCAGATGATGATCTCCTCCGCGATCCGCGACAGGTTGATGCCGATCATCGCGGTGACGAAGGCGAACTCGGCGACGAAGTCGCGCGAGGCCGTGCCGTCGATGGAGTTGCCGACGGAGCCGCGCTCGAAGCCGAGGTCGGCGGCGACCGCCTCCGGGTCCAGGCCGAGCGAGGAGCCCGCGAGGGCGCCCGAACCGTACGGGGACACCGCGGTGCGGGTGTCCCACTGGCGCAGCCGCTCCGCGTCCCGGGACAGGGCCTGCACGTGGGCCAGTACGTGGTGGGCGAAGAGCACCGGCTGCGCGTGCTGCAGGTGGGTGCGGCCCGGCATGGCCACGTCGGCGTGTGCCTCGGCGAGGCCGACCAGCGCGTCCTGGAGGTCGGCGACGAGACCGCCGATGATCCGGGCGTGGTCGCGCAGGTACATCCGGAAGAGGGTGGCGATCTGGTCGTTGCGCGACCGGCCGGCGCGCAGCTTGCCGCCTAGGTCGGCGCCGAGCCGCTCCAGCAGGCCCCGCTCCAGTGCGGTGTGGACGTCCTCGTCGGCGATGGTGCCGGTGAAGGAGCCGTTCTCCACGTCGACCGCGAGCTGGTCCAGCCCGGCGATCATGCGGCCGAGTTCCTCGGCCGTGAGCAGGCCCGCCTTGGCGAGCACACGGGCGTGGGCCTTGGAACCGGCGATGTCGTACGGGGCCAGGCGCCAGTCGAAGTGGACCGACGCGGACAGCTTCGCGAGGGCCTCGGCGGGACCGTCGGCGAACCGGGCGCCCCAGAGCCGGACGTCACCACCGTTGTTGCTGCTCACAGCTACTGCTCCTCAAGAACGTGCATGGCTTCGGATGTGCAACCGGCTCCCCGTCGCGGAGGTGACGGGGAGACGGTCCGTACTACGGTGTCAGATCAGGCGAGGTCGCGGCGGGCGGCGATCTTCGAGGAGAGGCCGAAGATCTCGATGAAGCCCTGGGCCTTCGACTGGTCGAAGGTGTCGCCCGAGTCGTAGGTCGCGAGGTTGAAGTCGTACAGCGACTCATCGGACTTGCGGCCGGTGACGACGGCGCGGCCGCCGTGCAGGGTCATCCGGATGTCACCGGTGACGTGCTGGTTGGCCTCGTTGATGAAGCCGTCCAGCGCCCGCTTCAGCGGGGAGAACCACAGGCCGTCGTAGACCATCTCGCCCCAGCGCTGCTCGACCTGCCGCTTGTAGCGGGCCAGCTCGCGCTCGACGGTGACGTTCTCCAGCTCCTGGTGGGCGGTGATCAGCGCGATCGCGCCCGGGGCCTCGTACACCTCGCGGGACTTGATGCCCACGAGGCGGTCCTCGACGATGTCGATCCGGCCGATGCCCTGGGCTCCGGCGCGCTCGTTGAGCTGCTGGATCGCCTGGAGCACGGTGACGGCCTTGCCGTCGATGGCGACCGGGACGCCCTCCTTGAAGGAGATGACGACCTCGTCGGCCGCGCGCGGGAGGGCGGGGTCGGCGGTGTACTCGTAGATGTCCTCGATCGGCGCGTTCCAGATGTCCTCCAGGAAGCCCGTCTCGACGGCGCGTCCGAAGACGTTCTGGTCGATGGAGTACGGGGACTTCTTGGTGGTCGCGATCGGCAGGTCCGCCTTCTCGGCGAAGGCGATGGCCTTGTCGCGGGTCATCGCGTAGTCGCGGACCGGGGCGATGCACGTGAGGTCGGGGCCTAGGGCGGCGATGCCGGCCTCGAAGCGGACCTGGTCATTGCCCTTGCCGGTGCAGCCGTGGGCGACGGTGGTGGCGCCGTGCTTGCGGGCGGCGGCCACGAGGTGCTTGACGATGGCCGGCCGCGAGAGGGCCGAGACCAGCGGATAGCGGTCCATGTAGAGGGCGTTCGCCTTGATCGCCGGGAGGCAGTACTCGTCGGCGAACTCGTCCCGGGCGTCGGCGACCTCGGCCTCGACCGCGCCGCAGGCGAGCGCCCGCTTGCGGATGACGTCCAGGTCCTCGCCGCCCTGACCGACGTCCACCGCCACGGCGATGACCTCGGCGCCCGTCTCCTCGGCGATCCAGCCGATGGCGACGGAGGTGTCCAGACCGCCTGAATAGGCGAGTACGACGCGCTCGGCCACGGGGTTCTCCTTACACGGTGCATCCAGCGATAGGCATAACTATGCAGGACTCCGTATGTTTCGTCAATCGAACTGCGGGGTGACCTCGCTGACCAGCGTGAATAAGGGCGGCGGCGATTCATGACGGCCTCTACCATCGACGAACGAGACGGGGAGGGCACATGGGAGCCGGTGCACGGGAGAACGCGCGCGCGGGCCGGAAGGCCGCGGCGGCGCTGAGCGACGGGGAATCCGGGCCGGCCGTCGGGCAGGTCGTCGGACCGGCCGCCGGACCTGTCGACGGACCCGCCGACGGACCCGTCGCCGACGTGCTCGCCGGGTACGGGCCCGAGGCCTGGACCGCCTTCGACGAGGAGGTGCGCGCCCGGGCCCGCTCCTGGTACCGCCCGCCGGCCGCCGACCGGATCGAGGCACGGCTGTGCGCCCCCGACGGACGGGTCCGCGAGGGCGCCCTGATCGCGTCGGACGACCCGGTGCCGGAGCTGGTCCTGATCCGCTGCGCCGACTGGGCCCCGCCGGTCCGCGAGCGCGCCCGGCGGATCCTCCTGCGGATCGTCGCCGGCGACCCCGCCGGGCACCTGGTCCGGCTGACCCCGCTCGCCCTGCGGCTCGGCCGGCGCGAGCACGGCGTCTGGGCGCTGGAGCTGTTCGAGGGCGCGCTCCGGGAGGAGCCCGGCGCCCTCGCCGCGCTGCGGGACGGCACCGACCTGCCGGCCCGGCGGCTCGCCGCCCGGCTGGCCGTCGCCGCCGGCGGGACGGGCGTACGGGAGCTCGCGCGGCAGGCCGCCCGCGAACTGGACCCGGCCGCGGCCCAGCTGTGGACCGACGCGGCACTGCGGACCATGGCCACCGCCGGACCGGACGACGTGGTGGTGGACACCCTGCTGGGCGGGCGCCTCCCGATGGTCCGGGCCGCCGGGGTCACCGCCCTGCGCGGGGCCGGCCGGGCGGACGAGGCCGCGCGGCACCTAGGCCGTCTCTTCCGGATCTTGCCGGGCCCGCGACGCCCGGCACCGCGCCCGGCCGCACTGCCGGGGCGACCACGTACGCCCAGTACGCGAA